>NZ_CAMPPZ010000010.1:0-58726 GCF_946902925.1 Streptococcus sp. Marseille-Q6488
ACTCATGGATTTCATCCGCCCCAGCTAAAAGTCATGCCGTATTCAATCTCGTATTCACTTTTGGTAGACATGCTAGAAACCCACTGATTTCAAGGGATTAGGAAGACGTGTACTATTTATACCATAATCCGCTTTCATAGATAAAGAAAAGGTAAGAAAAATGAAACATTTAGAAATTGAATTGAAAACACTCTTGAAAAAAGATGAGTATGATCGTCTAAAAGACCAGTTCACAGGTGTCACTTCTGTTCTTCAAAAAAATTACTACATCGACACACCTGATTTTGAGCTGCGAGAAAAGAAAGTTGCTATGCGCATTCGAACCTTTGAAGACTGGGCAGAATTGACACTCAAAGTCCCACAAAGTGTTGGGAACATGGAATACAACCAAAAATTGCAACTAAAAGATGCTGAGAACTATCTGAGTAAGGAAGAACTTCCTCAAGGGCTGGTTCTTGATGAATTGGCTAAACATGGTATCCAAACTAGTGAATGGCAGGTTCTTGGTTGTCTAACAACGCTTCGCTATGAAATGCAAACAGCTATCGGTCTCATGGCTCTGGATGAAAGTCAATACTTTGATATGACGGATTACGAATTGGAGCTTGAAGTGGAAAATCACGAGCAAGGCAAACAGGATTTCCAACAATTTTTAGAGAAAAATCAGATTTCCTATCAAAAAGCTCCTTCAAAATTGGTTCGATTTGTCAAAAGTATGAAAAATAGCTGAAATAATCTCCATTTTTTGGTAAAATAGAAAAGATAAAAATACAAAAATCCCAGTTCATATATGTAAGGCAAATATCACTAGGATTTATAAAGTTTACAGAGGACGGTCTATAATGTCAGATAGAAAAAACATGAAACTTTTCGCACTCAACTCTAACCAAGAGATTGCACAGAAAATTGCCCAAGCTGTTGGTGTCCCACTTGGAAAACTATCATCACGTCAATTTTCAGACGGAGAAATCCAAGTAAATATCGAAGAAAGTGTCCGTGGTTATGATGTGTACATCATCCAATCAACAAGTTTCCCTGTTAACAACCACCTAATGGAATTGCTTATCATGGTCGACGCTTGTGTGCGCGCAAGTGCCCACAGTATCAACGTTGTCCTTCCATATTTTGGCTATGCACGTCAAGACCGCATTGCTTCACCACGTGAGCCACTTACAGCTAAACTAGTTGCTAATATGCTAGTTAAGGCTGGGGTTGATCGTATCCTGACTCTTGATTTGCATGCCGTTCAGGTTCAAGGTTTCTTTGATATTCCAGTGGATAATCTTTTCACTGTTCCCCTATTTGCAAAACACTATTGCGATAAGGGCCTCCTTGGCTCAGATGTTGTTGTCGTCAGCCCTAAAAATTCAGGTGTCAAACGTGCTCGTAGCTTGGCTGAGTATCTTGATGCTCCTATCGCCATTATCGATTACCCTCAAGACGATGCAACTCGTAACGAAGGTTACATTATTGGTGATGTTGAAGGTAAGAAAGCCATCTTGATTGATGATATTCTTAACACAGGACGTACCTTCTCTGAAGCTGCTAAAATCGTTGAACGTGAAGGGGCTACAGAAATTTATGCTGTTTCTAGCCACGGTCTCTTCGTCGAAGGAGCTGCTGAACTTCTTGACAATACTAAGATTAAAGAAATTCTTGTGACTGATTCAGTAGCAACAAAAGAAAAAACTCCTAAAAACGTATGCTACATCACTGCTAGTGAGTTAATTGGTGATGCCATCGTCCGTATCCACGAAAGAAAACCAGTCAGCCCACTCTTTGCCTACAACAAAAAGAAATAAGGTGATTCTTTGATTTATTTGGACAATGCTGCGACAACTCCTATGTCAGCAGTTGCTATTTCAGCTATGACCAAGGTGATGCAAGAAACCTACGGCAACCCTTCTAGTATTCATGGTCATGGTCGTCAAGCTGGTAAACTCTTACGAGAAGCCCGTCAGGAACTAGCCCAGTTACTGGGGACAAAACCTCAACATATCTTTTTCACTTCTGGTGGGACTGAAGGCAACAATACTGCTATCATTGGCTACTGCCTTCGTCACCAAGAACAAGGAAAACATATCATCACAACTGCCATTGAACACCATGCTGTCCTTGAAACCATTGATTACTTGGTTCAACACTTTGGGTTTGAAGCAACCATTATTCAACCAGAAAATCAAGAAATCACAGCCCAGCAAATTCAAGAGGCCTTACGTGACGATACGATTTTGGTTTCTACCATGTTTGCCAATAATGAGACTGGAAACCTACTGCCCATTGCTGAAATTGGCCAAATACTCAAGCAACACCCAGCCGCCTATCATGTCGATGCAGTTCAGGCTATTGGTAAAATCCCTATACACCCAGAAGAATTGGGCATTGATTTTCTCACTGCTTCTGCCCACAAGTTCCATGGTCCTAAGGGAATCGGCTTTCTCTACGCATCTAGCATGGATTTTGATTCCTATCTACATGGCGGAGACCAAGAACAGAAAAAACGTGCAGGAACTGAAAATTTAGCTGCTATCGTAGGCATGATTGCAGCCCTAAAAGAGGACCTAGAACAGCAAGAAGAACATTTTCAACATGTACAAAATCTAGAAACTGCCTTTCTGGCAGAGCTAGAGGGTATTCAATATTACTTGAACAGAGGAGACCATCATCTCCCTTATGTCCTCAATATTGGATTTCCTGGCCAGAAAAACGACCTCTTACTCCTTCGTCTAGATTTAGCTGGAATTTCAATCTCTACTGGCTCAGCCTGTACGGCAGGCATTGTCCAATCCAGCCATGTTCTTGAAGCTATGTACGGAGCAAATTCAGAACGCTTGAAGGAATCCGTTCGTATCAGTTTGTCGCCACAAAATACCGTTGAAGACCTACAAACCCTCGCAAAAAACTTAAAAGAAATTATCGGAGGTTAGCCATATGGCATTTGAAAAAACCATTCAGTTAAAAAATTGTCGTTACGACTACACTCTTAGCCCTTCTGTTAAAAAATTCACCCTCAAAGATAACACCTTTTTTGAGACAAAAGTTGGTAACTATGAACTGACTCGCCTTTTGGAAAAAGTGCCAAACAGCGGTGAAGGATTCCAACTCAAAATCATCATTAACAAGGAACTTACAGGGGCTAAAATCAATATCACTGACAAGTTTGGCCTTCGTCTGGTTGATATTTTCAAATCAGAAGACCACCACATTCATCAGGAAAAATTCTATTTCCTCATGGATAGCTTGGTAGAACGTGGTGTCTTCACAAAATCGGAAAGATAGGTCCCATATGTTTGAACTGACCTATAAGGACAGCTATCATGTAGAGCGCACTCTCAAGTATGAGGATTACGAGGCTCTCATGCTGGCTCTATCAGGATGTGTGACTCTGCCAGATACACTTTATGTAACTTCTTTGACCTTTCAAGAGCAGGAAGTTTACCAAGGACTGGTCGGAGACCTCTACCGTTTTCTATCACATGCAGATTTTTTACATCAAAACTAAGATTTTTCTTAGTTTTTTCTTGTTTTTGTTGATTTTTTCACAATGTTTCTATAAAATAGAAGAATAGAAAGGTTGTGATTTTGTGAAAGATAAACAGTCTGCTATTCCAAAAGCTACAGCGAAAAGACTCTCTCTCTACTATCGAATTTTTAAGAGATTTCATGCAGAAAAGATTGAACGTGCCAACTCTAAGCAAATTGCAGAGGCTATCGGTATTGATTCAGCGACCGTACGTCGGGATTTTTCCTATTTTGGTGAACTAGGTCGTCGTGGTTTTGGCTATGATGTTAAAAAACTGATGACGTTTTTTGCCGATTTACTCAATGATAACTCTATTACCAATGTCATGCTGGTTGGTATTGGAAATATGGGCCATGCCCTTCTCCACTACCGCTTCCACGAGCGTAACAAGATGAAGATTATCATGGCCTTTGACCTGGATGACCATCCTGAAGTCGGTAGCCAAACTCCTGATGGGATTCCCATTTACGGAATTTCTCAAATCAAGGATAAAATCAAGGATGCTGATGTCAAAACTGCTATCCTGACCGTTCCCAGCGTCAAGTCACAAGAGGTTGCCAATCTCTTGGTGGATGCTGGCGTGAAAGGAATTCTCAGTTTTTCACCAGTCCATCTGCATTTACCAAAGGACGTGGTCGTTCAGTATGTCGATTTGACAAGTGAACTCCAAACCCTCCTCTATTTCATGAGAAAAGAGGATTAGAAAGCGAAAATCATTTTATGAAAAAACCAGTTATAGGGATTACAGGAAACGAAAAAACTCATCCAGATGATGACATCATGATGAGCTACGCAGCAAAAGGCTTTGTTGAAGGCGTTAAAGACGCTGGAGGGATTCCCATCATCCTACCGATTGGTGATCAAGAAATGGCCTGCCACTATATCAGTATGATTGACAAGCTCATCTTGACAGGTGGGCAAAATGTTGATCCAAAATTCTATGGTGAACCAAAAACTATTGATAGCGATGACTACCACCTTCAAAGAGATATATTCGAACTAGCCCTCATCAAGGAAGCTATCAAACAGCAAAAGCCGATTTTCTCTGTCTGTCGTGGGACTCAGCTTTTTAACGTTGCCATGGGTGGAACTTTGTACCAAGATATAGAAGACCACTGGCAGGATTGTTCTGCCGAATACACAACTCAACGCTTGGTGACAGAACCAAATACTGTTCTTCGAGAAATCTATGGAGAAATCTCCCATATCAACTCCTTCCACCACCAGAGCATCAAGGATTTAGCACCAAATTTAAAGATTGCGGCTCATGATCCTAAAGATGGTATTATAGAAGCTGTTATGAGTACGGATGATGTCGCCTTTCTCGGTGTCCAATGGCATCCAGAATTTCTATTTGAAAATCGTCCCAAGGATAAAAATCTCTTTGATTATGTCGTTAATGAACTTTAGATTAAATCCGTCTTTTCACGGTAACTAAAGTAACTAGATTGTGAGACAATCAAATGGTCCAAGAGGACAATCCCCATCAGTTCGCAGGCTTCTTTGACAAGTTTAGTGACATGATCATCATTTCGGCTAGGCGCTACCGCTCCTGAAGGATGATTGTGAACCAAGATGAGAGAAGTCGCCATATGCTTGATTGCATAGTGAAGGATCTCTCGCGGCTCAGCGATACTACGAGTGGCAGAACCGATAAAAATGGTCTGTTGATGGATGATTTGATTTTGAGTATTGAGATAGAGCGCCACCAGGTGCTCTTGTTTTTTGTCCCCTAATTCCTGTTGCATCTTCTTGGCCAACTTTTGACTACTGAGAATACTTTCCATTTCAAGGGTCTCGTATTTGTGAATACGATGCCCCAATTCAATCATAGCTTGCAACTCTATAGCCTTAACACGACCGATACCAGACAGACTCTGCAATTCCTGCAGGGTCATTTTTTTCAAATCCGTTAGGCTTGAAAGATTGCTCAAGACTTTCTGGGCAATTTCAAAAACGCTGGCTTGACGTGTTCCTGTCCTAAGTAAAATAGCTAGCAACTCTTGATTACTGAGCGCTTCAACTCCTTCCTTGGCCAGTCTTTCTCTTGGCAATAATGAATCTTCTTGAAATGAAATACTGTACATAAAAATCCTCCTCACTTTATTATTCGTGAGAAGGATGAAAAATTAGATTTTTTTCTCAATTGGAGCCACACTGGCTAAAAGTTTTTTCAAACCTACTTCTGGGAAATTGATTTTCAATTCCTGCGTAGCACCACTACCTGAAACTTCCAGAACGGTTCCCTCTCCCCACTTCTTGTGGAGGGCAATATCACCAATGGACCAATTTGTCTCACTAGACGCTGATTTTGCGCCAGCTGTAAATTGACCAAATGGGAGACCGCTTGATTGGATAGTTCTTGGGGCAGCACTACGTTTACGGTCTTGAAGAGCTTGAGCCAGACTCATACCTTGACCGAAGGCAAGACCACCACTGCTATATGATGCCTTAAAGCTTGCATTGGCTGGACGGGCCAATCCTTGATACTCAAGCAAGTCTGAACTAATTTCATTAATAAAACGAGTCGGACGGTTGTAGTTGGTACGACCGAAAAGCAGGCGCGAGTTGGCATTGGTCAGATAGAGAATTTTCTCTGCACGCGTAATTCCTACATAGGCTAGACGGCGCTCTTCTTCTAGTTCATCTTGATCTTCAGCTGCACGGCTAAGCGGGAAGACATTTTCTTCCATCCCAATCAAAAATACAACTGGAAACTCTAGACCTTTGGCAGCATGCAGGGTCATCAAGGTCACTTCTGATGTCTCCTGACTACCTGAATCTGTGTCGGCAATCAAGGCCAAGTCATTTAAGAAACGACTCAGTTTGTCCAGACCAGTTTCTTCTTCTGCCACATCAGAGGTGTCATCAAAGTTTTTTGTCACAGAAAGGAACTCTTCGATATTTTCAACCCGAGCCTTGCTTTCTAGAGTTGCTTGGGCATTAAGAATATCGACGTATCCTGTTTTTTCTAGAACAGCCTCAACCAACTCTGTAATAGTTAAGTGATCTAGCTGCTCTCGTAAATCTAGAATCATATTGGCAAAATCCCAGATAGACTGAGATACCTTACCCTTGATACCAGATAACATGATATTAGCTGAAGCATCTAACATAGACATGTCTTGCATATTCGCAAAATCACGGATTTTCTCAACAGTACCTGGGCCAATTCCACGTTTAGGCTCGTTAATAATACGTTCAAAACTAATATTATCACTCAAATTAGCAATAAGGTTGAGGTAGGCAATAATATCACGAATTTCCTTACGGCTGTAGAACTTGGTCCCTCCGACCATTGTATAAGGGATATTTGACTTGAGCAGGGCTTCTTCAATGGTACGAGACTGCGCATTTGTACGATAGAGAACTGCAAAATCCTTGTGAAGAAAGTTTTGACTGCGACTAAGTTCATCGATGGTTCTGGCTACAAATACAGCCTCATCTAGCTCATCATCGGCACGATAGTAAACGATTTGTTCCCCATCAGCGTTTTGGGTCCAGAGATTCTTAGGACGGCGGTTTTTATTGTTTTGAATAACCTCATTGGCCGCTTGGAGAATAGTTTTGGTTGAACGGTAATTCTCCTCCAACAAAACAACCTTGGCTTGAGGATAATCTTTCTCGAAGTCCAAGATATTCTGCATATCAGCACCACGCCAACCGTAGATAGACTGGTCCGCATCTCCAACAACACAGATATTTTTAAAACGGGAAGCCAAGAGTTTGACCAATTGGTACTGAGCATGGTTGGTATCTTGGTACTCATCAACGTGGATGTATTGGAATTTCTGTTGATAATAAGTCAAAACATCAGGATTTTGATCAAAGAGACGCAGGGTCAGCATAATCAAATCATCAAAGTCAACCGACTCCGACTGACGCAGTTCTTTCTGATAGGCTGTATAACACTGGGCCACAATTTGCGTGTACATATCGCCAGCTTGGGCAGCATAAGCCACATCATCAATCAAGTCATTCTTGGCATTGGAAATAGTCCCCAAGATGCTCCGTTCATTCCATTTTTTCGGATCCAAGTTTAACTGCTTAAGAATGCGTTTCATAAGAGTTCGCTGTTCACCAGGATCCACAATAGTAAAATTACGGTTGTAGCCAATATGATCCGCATCACGACGCAGAATACGAACACACATGGAGTGAAAAGTCGCAATCAGACAGTCCTGAGTGGCTGGATTGAGGTTATAAGCACGCTCTTTCATCTCACGCGCAGCCTTATTAGTAAAGGTAATGGCCAAGATATTCCAAGGATTGACCAGCTTTTCATCAATCAGATAAGCAATGCGGTGGGTCAAAACTCGAGTCTTTCCAGAACCAGCCCCCGCCATGATCAACAAGGGACCTTCTGTCGTTTGTACCGCCTCAGCCTGACGGTCATTCATTCCATTTAATAATGCGTTCATCTTCTCTTCCTTACTCTTGAAGTCAATATTTCTATTATATCAGAATTCAGGGAAAATAGAAACTTTACGGGGAGTAGCAAAATATAGTGGATTGAAACTAGAATACTACACTGTGGGTTTCTAAAACACTCGACTCTTTCACTCAATTTTTTCATAAACTAGCTCAATACCTCAATATAAAAAAGTAAATTTAAGATTGGCAATACGAACGTTAAACAGAATTCCATTTATCTTTTTAAAACCAAAACAACGATATCGTAAAACCTCTACACGAACAATAGATTGCGACACTAAAATATTCTCCCCTAGTTTTGCTTTACTAATAGTATATAGGAGGAAAGCCCTGAATCCTAGATCCTCTGTTATGATGTGGTTACAAACAGAGTTGAAAAAAATCTTAAAATCAGAAAAACGCATTATACCAGGTACTTAAAGCTTGATACAATGCGTTTTATTATAAAAAGATCTACTAGATTTTTTATCAAAATAAACTTCCAGTAGTCTTTTCACTTTTTATTAATAAGTCCCTTCTTCACCTTGACTAGTCAAAATAACAGGTCCATCTTTCGTAATGACAAATTGGTGTTCATACTGACATGACAATCCACCGTCAATGGTCTTATGGGCCCAACCAGTCTTCATATCTGTATCAATTTCCCAGTCACCTGTATTGATCATTGGTTCAATAGTCAAGACCATTCCTTCACGAAGACGGAGTCCTCGACCTGCAATACCATAGTTCGGAACCATTGGTTCTTCATGCATGGTTGGGCCAACACCATGACCAACCAAATCACGCACTACACCGTATCCACGACTTTCAGCATATTCTTGAATAGCTGCTCCAATATCACCAATACGATTTCCAACAACAGCTTGCTCAATACCCTTGTACATAGCTTCTTTGGTTACATCCATCAAGTTTTTCACTTCTTCGGACGGTGTACCTACAGCATAAGCCCAACATGAGTCTGCAAGACCACCAGAATAGCTCTGAGTGTATTTCTTCATTTGCTCAACATTGTTGAAGTTTAATTTTGAGACATTCAGGTCAGATTTAGCAATAGGACCTCCCAAAACCATATCAACTTTGAGCAAATCACCATCTTTCAAGATATAGTGACGAGGGAAAGCGTGAGCCACTTCATCATTAAGAGAGCAGCAGGTAGCATAAGGATAGTCCATCATTGCACCATCAACCCCAATCTGAAGCGGAAGGAAATTTTCTTCCTTACAACGACGGCGGACATACTCTTCAACTTCCCACATATCTACGCCAGGCTTAATCAAATCACGTAAGCCGATATGAATACTTGCTAGAAAATCACCGGCCTTATCCATAGCTTCGATTTCACGAGCTGATTTTAATGTTATCATTTTTTCTCCTAGTTTCTAATTAATTTTAACGGTTACATTTGCTTTTGAAACAATCTGGTGACCATGATAAATATCGTAGTCAATAATAGCTGATCGTCTCGTATGATGAATAATCCGTGCTTGAATGCGCAGTATATCATCTATCTGAACAGCCTGCAAAAAGTAGATCAGCATCTGCTCGATAATGAGATTGCGACCACTATTCACAACTAAATCTTGAGTCATATGGGTCAAAATTTCTGCCAATACACCATTAGCCAAAACACCATTTTTCTCTAGCATAAAGGGTTCCACTGTAATCACTACTTCATCATGGTGATAAGAAAGTTTTTGACCAATCTGCTCAGAAAAAGTAGGTAGAGCAGAAACTTGGGAACGACTCATCTTCTCCATGACATCTCGTCTGGTTACAACCCCAAGCAAGGTTTGATTGCTTCGAACAACTGGTACCATTTCAAAGTCTTCTGCTATCATTCGTTGACTCACATTGGCAATATTGGTCGCTAACCCTGTTACGAAGATACTGCGCGTCATCACCTTGTCAATCGTCGTGCTGGGAGACTTGTCTCCTGCGTCACGCATAGTAACAAGCCCAACAACCACTTGATGTTGATTGATAACAGGGAAACGACTGCTACGATTCTTGCGTACCAAGTCCAAATAATCTTTAACAGTGTCTGTCTCTCTCAGAAAACCATATTCATGACTTGGACGATAAAGCTTCTCAACTGTCAAAATATCAGTCTTGATTTGGACATTTGACAAGGCTTTATTGATCATGGTCGCGACAGTGAAAGTGTCATGCTTGCTTCTCAGAACAGGAATTCCTTTTTGATTGGCCAGTTTAAGAACATCATCATGAATCTGAAATCCCCCTGTAACCAAAACGGCATTTTCATTTTCAAGTGCTAACAGTTGGATACGGGTACGGTCTCCGACAATCAAGAGCCCCCCATCATGAAGGTAAGATAAGATATTTTGCTCAGTCATGGCACCGATTGAAAACTTACTAAATTCTCTCTCTAAACCTTCTTGTCCAGCCAGAACCTCAGAAGAGGTCACTTCAGCAATTTCAGCAAAAGTTAATCTTTCGATAGCAACTTTCTGGGATTTAACACGAATTGTTCCACTTCTAGGACGGGTCTCCACAATTCCACGGTTTTCAGCTTCCTTGATAGCGCGATAAGCCGTTCCATCACTGACTCCCAGATGGTTGGAAATGCTACGAACACTGACCCTTTTACCTACTGGTAATTCCTCCAAATAGCTTAGAATTTCCTGATGCTTACTCATTGAATTCTCCTTTTACATACCGAAATTCAAGATAATCCCGCATTTTCCTTGTATAGCGATCACTTCCTTTAAACTGACGAATCAATCGAAATCCAGACTTAAGGGCAACCCGTTGACTAGCTTCATTTTCAAGGTGGGTAATGATGGATAATTGTTTTAAGCCAACTTCTTCAAAAGAAAGTTGACAAATTTTTCTAACAACCTCTGTCATAAATCCTTGCGACCAAGCATCTTTTCTCAAAAAATAGCCAAGTTCAGCTTCTTTTTTAATTTCATCTAACTTTTCAAACTTAACAGAACCAATCATTTTTTCAGTTTTCTTGTCACAAATAGCCCATACTCCCAAAGGGGACTTCATAAAGTAATTGGCCAACGCATATTGGCTCTCTTCCAGACTTGCCTGAGTCGGGAAAATAAATTGAAGATTGTCTGGATTTGAAGCTATCTCATGGAAGTCTTGACTATCACTAAAAAAGAAAGGACGCAAATACAAGCGATCCGTTTCAAAAAAAGAAAACATTGCTAATTTGGTCCAAATATTCATAAACACCTCTACGGTTTAATCCTCAACAAGTGTAATATCCGCTCCTAGATTACGTAATTTTTCGATAATATCAGAATAACCACGTAAGATAAACTCGATATTGGTAATTTCAGTTTTACCTTCAGCCATAAGCCCAGCAATGACTAGTGCAGCCCCAGCTCGTAGGTCAGTCGCTTTAACACTTGCCCCACGCAAATTACGTCCACCTGTGTACAAAATATGACCATTTGTTGTCGAAATGTCCGCATCCATCTTTGCTAGTTCAAAAACATGATTTACACGTTTTTCGTAAATCGTATCAACAATTGTACCACGACCATTCGCTCTTAGTAAAAGTGGGGTAATCGGTTGTTGCAAATCAGTTGCAAAGCCTGGGTAAGGAGCTGTCTTAATATTGATTGCCTTCAAATTAGACTGCTCTTCGACAAAAATGCTGTCTTCAGATACAGTCATTCTCACTCCCATTTCTTCCAGCTTAGCAATAAATCCTTCTAGGTGTTCGTAAAGAACATTATTTATACGAATCCCCTTGCCGACTGCAGCAGCTAAAGATATATATGTTCCAGCTTCAATGCGGTCTGGAATAACCTGATGACGTGTCCCATGTAATCTTTCGACACCATCAATAATGATGATATTGGTTCCTGCCCCACGGATATGGGCACCCATATTATTCAAGAGGGTAGCTACATCAATAATCTCAGGCTCACGGGCTGCATTTTCAATAATAGTACGACCATTCGCTTTAACCGCAGCAATCATCGTATTGATCGTTGCCCCTACACTAACCGTATCCATGTAAATACTTGCACCATGAAGTCCTGTATCTTTAGCAGATAACTTCATGTTATCTCCCTCGTAGCTAACAGTGGCACCCATAGCTTCAAACGCCTTAAGGTGTAAGTCAATCGGACGAGGACCAAGATCACATCCTCCCGGTAGACCAACTGTCGCTTCACCAAAACGACCCAAGAGGCTCCCATAAAAATAGTAAGATGCACGAAGACTGTTGATTTTCCCATAAGGCATTGGAATATTTTGAACACCTCTTGGATCAATCTCCAAGACATCGTCATAACGCTTAACAGTAGCTCCCATCAATTCCATGATTTCGACAAGACTTGCTACATCCGAAATATCTGGAACGCAATCCAAAGTCACCACATCATCAGCCAAGATAATAGCTGGAATTAAGGCTACAACACTATTTTTAGCACCACTAATAGTGATTTCACCTTGTAGTGGTAATCCACCATTGATAACAATTTTTCTCATTCTAAGTTTTCAATACTCTTTCAAGATTTCTAATAAGGTCTTTAAAATAAATTATATCATAAATGCAACCTTTTTTCCATCCTTTTCAATTTTATTGGATAAATCAGAGTTGATGATTTAGTCACTGATACTCAATGAAAATCAAAGAGCAAACTAGGAAGCTAGCCGCAGGCTGCTCAAAACACTGTTTTGAGGTTGTAGATAAGACTGACGAAGTCAGTCACATATATACGGCAAGGCGATATTGACGTGATTTGAAGAGATTTTCGAAGAGTATAATCTTTCTCGAATCGCTATTGCCCCTTTTTTGCCCCCTGAAATCGAGTAGGAGCTAAGACTAACCCCCTTATCTAAGTATCGGAATACGGCTGTTCAACTAAACTTTAGAAAGAACTTCTCCCCCTTCTCTCAGTTCACAGAAGCGTTTTATACATAGCGTCCTATATTTCATGAACAAGACGTTTTCAGGCTAGCATCCTATCAGACAATCTATTTTAAAGATAACCGTGACTCAGGATCACCTCTATCTGTCGTTTTCTCTTTATAGTGATAGACCTCACGGGATAAGTCATACATCTTTCCTCGTGTATACAAGATATGAGGACGTTAAAAGGTTACAGTGAAAATAGAAAATCTTAGTCCGAATTCAATTACTCTCGTGCTTTATGTATATAGGTTACGACTACCTTTTTGGACTTTAGAGTTTTGAGCCCCCTTATCCACTATATACGCCTTACTATCACGTTCCTGTTCGTAGAGCCACGATTTCGCTATCCCTTCCCCTGACGATTCTTATTTCCAGCATCAGACTTAAAACGATCTATCCCCAGACCGTTTTAATCCGCTACCTCACGATAGTCAGGCTTGGGAATCGCTATTTGACTCGCCGAGAATTTTGACATCAGATATACTATAACAAAGTGAAATAAGAATCAAACAATTTAATTTTGAAATTCAAATCAATTGATAACAATATTTTAGAAGATATGCTGTGCTATTCCAGATTCAGTTTGCTATACATCCCGTCGTACCACAAAATCCCGTATCTGATGAGGCACGGGATTTTTTAGCTTCTTTACTGAGATGGATTGTCTTTTTTAGTTCGTGCCAATCTCAGAGCACGATTTGGATTGAGACGATTAAACAGTTCTTCCAATTTCTTTTCATTCCAAACGTCTGCAGCGGAAACAAAATTACCATCCGCATCTCGGAAAGATATCGGTTTATCTCCCATATCAGTCTCCTAGTCTACAAATTCAAACTCAAATTTACCAATGCGGACCAAATCCCCATCCTTAGCACCACGCGCACGAAGGGCTTCATCAACCCCCATACCACGAAGTTGGCGGGCAAATTTCATAACAGATTCATCACGATCAAAGTTGGTCATATTAAAGAGTTTCATGAGTTTTTCACCAGAAAGCACCCATGTTGCATCGTCATCACGACTAATTTCAAAGGCTTTTTCTTCCTCGTCAAATCCATAGTAAGCTTCTTCTTCCATATCTGACTCGTCGTAGAGCAAGAATTCTGGTGTCTTGTCTAACAATTCAGCTGTCGCATCCAAGAGCGTTGCCAAACCTTGCTTGGTCAATCCAGAAATCGGGAAGATAGCTGGTAACTCTTCAAATTCATCGTAGTTTTCAGCCAATTTCTTCTTGAATTCTTCAAGATTTTCCTGACTCTCAGGCATATCCATCTTATTGGCTACGATAATCTGTGGACGCTCCATGAGACGAAGATTGTATGACTCCAGCTCTTTATTGATAGCTAGGTAGTCCTCATAAGGATCACGGCCTTCGCTAGCTGACATATCAATGATATGGAGGATGACACGTGTACGCTCAATGTGGCGGAGGAACTGGGTTCCCAAACCAACACCTTGACTAGCCCCTTCAATCAAACCTGGTAAATCGGCTACTGCAAAAGATTCACCCGATTGGGTGCGAACCATACCTAAATTTGGTACAATTGTCGTAAAGTGGTAGGCTCCAATTTTAGGTTTAGCTGAGGTAATAACACTTAAAAGTGTTGATTTCCCAACAGATGGGAATCCTACTAAACCGACATCTGCCAAGATTTTTAGTTCCAATTGTAACTCACGTTCCTGACCTGGTTCTCCGTTTTCAGAGATTTCAGGTGCAGGATTTTTGGGTGTCGCAAAGCGGATGTTTCCACGTCCACCACGACCACCGTGGGCTACAATAAATTCTTGACCATGTTCAATCAAATCTTTCAAAACCTTGCCAGTCTCTGCATCACGAACAGTCGTACCTTGTGGAACACGAACTCTGAGATCCTCTGCACCACGACCATGCATCCCTTTGGTCATTCCTTTCTCACCAGAATCAGCCTTGAAATGGCGATTATAGCGGAAATCCATGAGGGTACGTAGACCTTCATCTACAACGAAGACGACATTGCCTCCACGACCACCATCACCACCCCAAGGACCACCATTAGGGACATATTTTTCACGGCGAAAGGCAACCATACCATCGCCACCATTACCAGCCTTGACCTTAATCTTGGCTGTATCTAAAAACATACTCATTATTTCTTCTCACTTTAAAAAAGGGCTGGGAAATCCCAGTCACTAAATTTTCTTGAATCTATTTTATAGATTACTGAGGGCACCAATTGCAGTTGCAAAAATTCCCAATAAACTTGCTACTAGCATGATAATCACGATAAACAAGGTTATTTTCTCAAACATCGTTTTTTTACGATTTCCATTATCTCCAAATGCCATTTTTCTCTCCTTCGTTACATTCTATTTTCTATTATCTTAGCATGAATTGAGCTAGTTTTCAATAGTCACTTGCTACTGGTGCGATAATCCATAAAATGATATAAGCTACAATTCCCGCTCCGTAACAGCAAGCAAGAACACCCCATATTACACGAACAATAGTCGGATCCATATCAAAATAATGGGCTACCCCAGCACAAACACCAGCAATTTTTTGATCACTACCACCTCTCATCAATTGTTTTTTCATAGCTATTCCTCTTTCTATTCTTCATGGTCTTTCCAATAATCTCTGATGCTGATTAACTGTGTTTTTGAAGCCTTCAGCATGCGTCTAGAGCCTTTTACCGGTACAGCGACTACCTTTTGCGGAAGATACAAAACTGTTTTAAAAATACGCTGACTGACCGTATCATCTTTTGCTAAATCTTTCTGGAAATTATTTGAAATAATAGCATCAAGATAAAACTCATGCACCCGTTTCCCAAAGTTCTCAGCCGAAATCTCGTACAATTTTTCTGATAAGGTATGCTCATTCATGTCTGGTGTTGCAATCAGGGCTTCTAAAATGGCTCCAGCCAAATCATACTCGCCGTAATACAAGGTACCAAACATTTTATCACTAATAAGATTGTCCAGATACGGATTTCCGTGAGCAATAACAGGCGTTCCACTAGCTAAGCTTTCCAAGTAGGTCAAACCCTGCGTTTCACTTGTCGATGCCGAGATGAAGAAATCTGCCGCCTTATAATAAAGAGCCGTCTCACTAGGAGCAATCATCCCTGTAAAGACAACAGAGTCTTGAATCTCTAGTTTCTGAGCTTGCTCTTTGAGATCATCCAGATAAGGACCATCCCCAGCTACCACCAGTTTAACCTTGTCTTCTTCTTTCAGAACTTCTGCAAAGGCTGCTAAAACTGCTTGAATATTTTTTTCATAGGAAATTCTGGAAAGACTAAGCAACATCTGTTCATCATCTTGAATCCCTAATTTACTACGCAGTTCTTTCAAATTTTCCTGCTTGATTTCCGGACGCTCAAACTTGGCTAATTCAATCCCAGTTGGAATGACGCGTTTTTCAACCTTGACCTTATAGTCAGATAGCAAATCACGGACAATCTCACTCGGGCAAATAACCCCATCCACATCGTGCAGGAAACCTCTGACCAGATACTTGACCATACTAGGACGAATCAACATCCCCTTGGCAATATAATGCACATAGTCTTCGTACTGGGTGTGATAGGTATGGATGACTGGAATTTTCAATTCACGCGCAATCCAAATCCCCAACAAGCCAAGAGAAAATTCTGTCTGAGTGTGGATAATATCTAGCTGATATTGTTTAGCAATTTCAAGTGCCTTACTGAATCCTCGATAGGCAAAGCGGCGATCCTTAAAAGCAAAGAAGGGAACACTTGGAATGCGGATAATTTGCCAATCTTCATAGCGATTGACATCCTTATCTGTCGTCGTAAAGATAAAAACAGCATGTCCCTGTTTTTCAAGTTCTGTTTTCAAGGTTCGAATACTGGTCGCAACACCTGAAACCTGAGGAAAATAGGTATCTGTAAATAAACCAATTCGCATAGATTACCTCACTTTTTACTTTCTCCCTAAAGTGGCTTGTTTCTCATAAAAGTCCAACCAGATTTGTAACAAATGCTCTTCTGAATACTCTCTGGAAATATTCTTAGCTTTTTCTTTGAGATCTTTTAAAGCATCAGGATTTGCTTGATATTCCAAAATAGCTTCTTTCATCTCTTCTCTATCTGCTGTCGCCCGATAATTTCCCTCCAAAATCACCTTATAAAGATCCAAATCACGCAACATAATCGGAGCTTCACAACTGGCAGCCTCTAAAATCGTCATCGGAAAGAGTTCATTGTAACTAGGCAACAAGAAAAGATTCGCTAGGGCATACAATTCGCGCATCCGCTCTGGCGACACAATGCCTGGAAACATCAAATTTTCAGGTGGATTTTCCATGATTTTCTTGTAGCGTTCATAACCATCTGTCATGCCACCAAAAGAAAAACCGCCAGCCCAGATAAAGGTAATCTGCGGCAATTCCTCAGCCAGACGGATAAAATCGTCAATCCCTTTGCGTTTCTGAACTTGACCAGCACCTACTACGATAAACTGATTGTCACTAAGACCTAGCTCTGTACGCAGTCTGACTACCTCTTCTTGTGGAAGTGGATGCCATTTTTCCTTGTTGACAAAGTTAGGAATATAAGTCACTTTTTCACGTGGAATACCAGCCGCCACCAAATCCTCAATGAACATAGGATTGACCACCACCAGGTGCTCCATCCGGTTGTAAAAAGAAAATACATAGCGTTTCACAATTCCCTTTAAGAAAAATGGAATTTTCAAACTCCCATCAAGTGTATCAGGCAAGAAATGCACATAGCCAATTTTCCTTCCTGAGCGTTTCTTTTGGAAGGTTGATAAATAATAGGGGAAATCAATTGTATGAAAGTGAGTCACATCTGCCTCTATTGGAAGATTTTCTGTAACAATCAATTGGTCCTTGGCATCACGGTGAAGAAGACGAACTAATTCACGATAAGCACCTGAAACTCCTTGTCCTGCTACTTTCTCACTTGAACTCAACATATTGATACGTAATTTCTTTTTTTCCATAACTACTATTATATCATTTTCTTTGAATAAAATCAGCAAAAGAAAGGAGAGACTAGAGGAAAAGAGGGGGAAATTTCCTCGCTCTTCCAATAATCTCTCACATGCTTTTATTTGTTTACTTAATGCCTAGGGCAATGCGTGCATAGCGACTCATTTTTTCAACTGTCCAGGCTGGATACCAAACTAATTTGACCTCAGTATCCGTTACTTCTGGCACCTCTGTCATGGCATCATAAATCTGGTCTGTCAAAAGGTCTGCTAGGGGACAACCCATAGTTGTCAAAGTCATATCAATCTCTGTTTGCCCTGTGTCACCGTCAAAACGAATCTCATAAATTAAACCAAGATTGACAATATCGATTCCCAACTCAGGGTCGATGACTTCTTCTAAGGCTGTTAAAATCCGTGTTTTGATGTTTTCGATTTGCTCTTCTGTATAAGCCATATTTTCCTCACTCTTAGTCTTCAATAAAATCACGAAGCGGTTTGCTGCGACTTGGTTGGCGTAATTTTCTCAAAGCTTTAGCTTCAATCTGACGGATACGCTCGCGAGTCACGTTAAAGACTTTACCCACATCTTCAAGAGTGCGCATTTTCCCATCATCTAGTCCAAAACGTAGACGCAAAACATTTTCTTCACGGTCTGTAAGAGTATCCAAGACCTCATCCAACTGCTCACGCAAGACGATACGAGTCGTATAATCCACTGGATTTTCAATCACTTCATCTTCGATAAAGTCTCCAAGATGGCTATCATCTTCTTCACCGATAGGAGTTTCAAGAGATACTGGTTCTTGAGCAATCTTCAAGATTTCACGAACCTTATCAGGTGTCATATCCATACGTTCAGCAATCTGTTCTGGTGTTGGATCTTGACCTAATTCTTGAAGGAGATTACGTTGTTCACGAACCAATTTATTGATGGTTTCAACCATGTGGACAGGGATACGGATGGTACGAGCTTGATCCGCAATAGCACGAGTGATGGCCTGACGAATCCACCAAGTTGCATAAGTTGAAAACTTGAACCCTTTAGAATAGTCAAACTTGTCAACCGCCTTCATCAAGCCCATATTTCCTTCTTGAATCAAGTCAAGGAACTGCATACCACGACCGACATAGCGTTTGGCGATGGAAACAACCAAACGAAGGTTGGCTTCCGCAAGACGTTGTTTGGCTTCGATATCACCAGCTTCAACAGCCAGTGCCAATTCTTTTTCCTCTTCATTGGTCAAGAGAGGAACGACTCCGATTTCTTTCAAGTACATACGGACAGGGTCATTAACCTTAGCAGAAGTTGACCCAATCAAGTCCTCATCGCTGAGTTCTGGTTCTTCTTCATTGCTAAGAACACGCGCACTCGGATTTCCTTCGTTATCTGTGATCGAAATTCCTGCATCCTGAATCCGTTGCAAGAGATCTTCAATCCCATCAGCGTCCAAGGTAAAAGGAACGACAAGACTAGCATTGATTTCATCATCTGTTGCTGTCCCTTTTTGCTTATGATTACGGATAAATTCTGCTACTTGTACGTCAAATGTTGTTACTTCTTTTTGTTTTGTTGCCATTATTACTCCATTCTTCTCTTTTGGGAAATTAAACGTTCCAATTCTTCTAGGGCTGTATCTGTATCTCCTACATGGCTAGCTTCCTGCACCTTCTTTTTGATTCTCATATTGTCCTGATTCAAGAGAGCCTTATTTCGAGTCAACTCTACTTCACTAAGTTCCTGCGGTGACATCTCAACAGGCAAATCCTGAGCTAAAACCTGATACCAAGCTCTTTCAACTTCATCTGTCTGTTCCGCTAAAACTTCTGGAGGAAGATTGCCATACTGACCAAGCAAGTCATATAAGACCTGAAATTCAGGTGTTTCAAATGCAAAGTCTTCTCTCAAACGGTAATCATTCAAAACAAGAGGGGATTCCATCATTCGATAAAGTAGATGAGCTTCTGCCCTCATAATAGCCGATAACTGCTTGGTGACAGGCATAGTGATTTGCGTCGGTCTGGAAACCCCTTCCATGCGATTCTGCCTTTGCGCCTGACGACACTCATTAACAATCTGCTCAATCTGGGCATAATCAAAGGATGCCAGACTGTCAGCTAAAATATGAATATAGCTGTTTTGAGCAGTGATGGACTTTTCTTGAACAATCAAGGGAGCTATTTTTTCAATAAACTCAATCTGGGCCTGCAGATTTTCACTATTTTCAGGCTTATACTGATGAATGTAGAACTCAATCGGACTAATACGAGTTTTTGTTAATAGATAGGCCAAGTCTTCTGGTCCATTTTTTTGTAGATATTCATCTGGATCCAAGTTATCAGGCATGCTGACGATTTGCACAGGCATATCACCAATTTCGTCCAGCACTTTCAATGTCGCAGCTTGCCCAGCCTTATCGCCATCGTAAACAAGAACCAACTTCTTGGTTAACCTTTTCAGATGCTCAACATGCTCACGACTCAAGGCTGTTCCCATAGATGCGACAGCGTTTTCGATTCCAGACCGATAAGCTGCAATGACATCCATGAATCCTTCCATCAGGTAAATCTCGCTGGCTTTTCCAGAAGATTTTTTTGCCCTATCCATATGATATAATTCGTAACTTTTGTTAAAAATTGCAGTCGATCGGCTATTTTTATACTTAGAAGTTTGTGAATCCGTTTTCTGCCAGATACGACCTGAGAAGGCAATAACCTTTCCCTGGTCATTTGTCAGGGGAAACATAATGCGATTGTGAAAGGTGTCTACAAATTGATTGGCATCTGAGAGGTAAAACAGTCCTGAATCTAGGAAATCCTCATCACGATACTGACCAGACAAACGTTGATAGAGATAGTTTCGTTCTGGAGGTGCTAAACCAATCCGAAAATGCTTGAGCACTTCATCTGTCAAACCACGCTGATAGAGGTAATTTCTGGCCTCTTCCCCCATGGTCGCTGTCATGAGAATAGCATGGTAAAATTTGGCTGCATCTTCGTGCATATCATAAAGAGCTTGGTGAGGCGAAACTGGCTTTTGTTCACTATAAAGCGGTTTTTCCACCTCAATTCCAACACGCTGACCTAAGATTTGGACAGCTTCCATAAAAGGAACCCCTTGGTACTCCTCGATGAACTTAAAGACATCACCCGAGCGGCCACAACCAAAACAGTGGTAAAACTGCTTGTCCTCTACAACGTTGAAAGAAGGTGTTTTTTCACCATGAAAAGGACAGAGCCCTAGATAGTTCCGTCCTGCCTTTTGTAAAGAAATCACATCCCCTATGACTTCCACAATGTTGGCATTGTTTTTGATTTCTTCAATGACTTGTTTGTCAACCATACACAATACCTCCATGTTATCATAGTTTACTTTATATAGTATACTTTATTTCAGAAAAAAAGTAAACCATTTCACTCATTTTCCTTACTTTATTCAAAGAGCTGATAATAATCAGAGATTTTCATTTTTGCTTTTTCTTCTTGGTTCAAATCTTGGATAATTCGTCCTTCTTTCATGACAATTAAGCGATTGCCATATTTGAGAGCATCTTCCATATGGTGGGTAATCATAAGCGCTGTCAGCTGATCTTTCTTGACAAATTCATCCGTCAATTCCATGAGGGCAACACTGGTCTTTGGATCAAGAGCTGCAGTATGCTCGTCTAACAAGAGTAATTCAGGTCGCTTCAAGGTTGCCATCAAGAGACTCAAGGCCTGTCTTTGCCCACCTGATAAGAACTCAATTGGTGTATTCAAGTGTTTCTCAAGACCATTTCCTACTTTTTCAATTGTTGTCTGAAACTCATCCTTATAGCTAGCCAGACGTCTTGGTAACAATCCACGCTTTTCACCACGAAACTTGGCAATCAAGAGATTCTCTGCCACTGTCATACGAGGAGCTGTCCCCATCTTTGGATCTTGGAAAACACGAGACAGATACTTAGCCCGCTTTTCTGGTGAAAACTTTGTAACATCCTCACCTAAAATACGGATGGTTCCACTGGTTAAGGACAAGGTTCCTGCAATAGTGTTAAAGAGAGTTGATTTCCCAGCACCATTTCCACCTAAAATCGTGATGAAATCCTGTTCAAAAATTTCTAAGGAAACATCATTTAAAATAATCTTTTCTTCATCAAAGCCATTTTTAACGACTTTGGTTGCATTTTTTAATTCTACAATTGCTGTCATTTGCTTAATTTGGCTCCTTTCAAGATTGTTTGCTTAAATGTTGGAATCATGAGGCAGACTGCTAAAATCACTGCACTGTATAGACGAAGGTAACTTGTGTTAAAGCCAAGCGCGATAACTGCCCATACTAAGAATTGATAGGCGATAGAACCGACAACAATGGTAACCAAACGCTCTGCCAAGCTCAAGCTCTTAAAGATAACTTCTCCAATAATCAAACTTGCAAGCCCCACAACGATAACCCCGATTCCTCGAGACACATCGGCATAGCCTTCTTGCTGGGCAATGAGAGCGCCTGCAAGGGCAATCACACCATTTGATAAGACCAAGCCCATAAGCTCCATGCGCCCAGTATGAATCCCGAAACTTCTAGCCATATCAGGATTGTCACCTGTAGCAATATAGGCTTGTCCTAGTTTGGTGTCCAAGAAAAAGAGCATGAGAGCAATAACAATACTCACAAAGATGAGACCTGTCAAGAGTTGATTCAAATCCGAATCAAAAGGCAAAACATCCTGAATTTGCTTGGTTCCAAGCAGGCCTAAATTCGCACGTCCCATAATCAAGAGCATGATTGAGTGACAAGAAGTCATCACCAAAATCCCTGAGAGCAAGGTTGGGATTTTCCCTTTTGTATAAAGAAGCCCCGCAACCATTCCAGCCAAACAACCTGCTCCAACAGCAAGCAGTGTTGCTAAAAAGGGATTCACGCCTTTGGTTATCAAAGTGACAGCAACAGCTCCCCCAAGAGGGAAAGAACCTTCTGTTGTCATATCTGGAAAGTTCAAAATCCTAAATGTCATAAAGATTCCCAGACCTAGAATAGCCCAGACAAATCCTTGAGAAATAATGGAAACAATCATATTTTATTTAATCCTTTCTATATTCATCTTTTTAAAAAATGGGAAGAGTCTCCTCCTCCCTACCTTATTTATTCGATGACTTGTCCTGCTTCTTTGAGAACAGACTCAGGAATCGTAATACCTAGTTCTTGTGCTATTTTTTTATTGATCACTGACTTACCAGTTGAAAAGACATTGACTGGGGTATCGGCTGGTTTTGCACCTTTCAAGACTTGCGCAATCATTTTACCAGTTGCCACACCAAGGTCATGTTGGTCAACTACAACTGATGCCAAACCACCTACTTCTACCATAGCTGTCGCACTTGGATAAATTGGTTTCTTAGAACTTTGATTGCTAGAGACAACCGTTGGAAATCCTGATGCAATGGTGTTATCAATTGGAACCCAAATAGCATCTACCTTGCTAGTCATAACAGTGACAGTTGAGGCAATTTCATTTGTTGAAGGAACTGCAAATGTTTCCACTGTCAGACCTGCTTTTTCAGCATAAGCCTTAAATTCTTCGACCTGTGTTTTTGAATTATCTTCGCTGCTTGAGTAAAGAGCTCCGATTGTTTTCACATTCGGTGTCAAAGCTTTGATGAGTTCAACTTGTTGTTGAGCTGGATTGTGGTCAGATACCCCTGTAATGTTGCCACCTGGTTTTTTCAAATCTTTGACCAAGTTAGCACCAATTGGGTCTGTAATAGCAGCCATGATAACAGGTAGGTCTTTTGTGGCGCTTGCCAAACCTTGAGCAGCTGGTGTTGCAATACCAACCACAAGGTCATTCCCATTTGCAACCAATTGTTTACTCATTGTCGCAACCTTACTTTGGTCACCTTCTGAGTTCATAAAGTCGATCTTCAACTGGTCATCTTTATAACCTTCTTCTGCAAGTCCAGCTTGAATCCCTTTATAAATCAAATCAAGGGATGGATGACTCACAAATTGAAGCACACCAATCTTGGTTATTTTCTTCTCATCCTTATTATTCTGAGCTTCTGGTTTATTCATTGAAGAGTAAATCAAGCTTCCTGCTACTAAGACTGCTAATGCAGCAATAATTCCAATTAAACGTTTATTTTTCATTCTATTTCTCCTTTTTATTCCTTTAAAATACTTCACTTATCTAATACTCTTCGAAAATCTCTTCAAACCACGTCAGCTTCACCTTGCCGTAGGTATATGATACTGACTCTGTCAGTTCTATCCACAACCTCAAAACAATGTTTTGAGCAGCCTGCGGCTAGCTTCCTAGTTTGTACTTTGATTTTCATTGAGTATAAACAAGCGACGCCATCGTTTTCTTTCCATACTAACCTCCATCAAAAAAATCCTCACACAAAAAACTTGTGTGAGGACGTCGATGCGCGGTACCACCTCAATTATAGGGAATTTCCCTATCGCTCTGTCTCGCAATAACGAGATGCACTGTAAGGTGTGCTCACCGAATTTTTATGATTTCAAATTCTAAATAGCATTCAGCCCAATTTTCATCATCGCCACTTATCTGTTTTCAGCTACCACAGACTCTCTAAAAAGTTTGTACGATTACTTTTCTGAATGGTTAAATTATATCATTTTTAAACTACTTGTCAATAGTCTATTAGAATTTTTTTCATCTTCACTTTTGAAAATGATTAGCCTGAATTACGCAATCCTGTCGCAATTCCGTTGATGGTGATATGAATCAATCGTTCTTGATCACTTGACAATTCTCCACGACGTTGGCGTTTAATCAACTCTAACTGAATATAGTTGAGAATATTAAAGTAAGGCATACGGTAATCCAGACTAGCTTTTAGATATGGATTGTCAGCTAAGAGTTCGTCATGTCCTTCAATAGCCAAGATAACGTTCTTAGTAACTTGCCATTCATTTAAAATAGTCTCATAGATGGCCTTAACTTGCTCATCTTCACAAAGTTTAGCATATTCAAAAGCAATATTCATATTTGATTTTGACAAAACCATATCAACATTTGAAAGAAGCGATTGGAAGAAAGGCCAATTTTGGTACATGTCTCGTAAGATAGCAATATTCTCTGGATTTTTATCGATAAATTCCTTGAAGCTTGAACCAACCCCGTACCATCCAGGGAACATAACACGACTCTGTGACCATGAGAATACCCAAGGGATGGCACGCAAACCACCGATTTCAGTAATCGTCTTACGGGCGGCTGGACGAGAACCAATATTAAAACTTGAAATAGCCTTGATTGGACTTGACTCGAAGAAATAATCATAGAAATGCTCATTACCAAAGACCAAATCACGGTAGATATCGTAACTACGGTCCACTACTTGATCCATAATGGCTTCATAACGATTTGAGGTATTGGTATCGCTCTTCTTCTGAGTAATCATACGGTTAATAGCTGCCGATACTAGCATTTCAAGGTTATAGTAAGCAGCGTCTTTATTACCGTATTTATTGCCAATTACTTCACCCTGCTCCGTCAAGCGGATACGATCCTTGATAGACTTGAGCGGTTGAGATGTGATGGCTTCATAGGTTGGCCCACCACCACGACCGACAGTCCCACCACGGCCATGGAAGAAGGTAACCTTAACGCCAAATTCATCTCCAATAGCAGTCAATTGTTGTTGAGCCTTGTAGAGGGTCCAACATGATGACAAGTAACCGCCATCTTTATTACTGTCAGAGTAGCCCAACATGATTTCTTGATAGTTATTACGTGAAGCAATCCATTTTTTGGCAAGAGGAAGAGAAAGATATTGTCTCATTGTTTCCTCTGAATGATCCAAGTCTTCAATTGTTTCAAAAAGGGGAACAATCTGAACACGCGCCCTTTCCGTATCCACCAGTCCTACTTCTTTTAATAGAATAGCTAATTCTAGCATATCAGAAAGGCTGGTTGCATGTGAAATGATGGTCTGACGGATGACATCATCTCCCAACTTATCTTTCAAAACACGAGCCGTCTTAAAAATAGCTAGTTCTTTTGCTAATAATTCTGATTTCTCTGCGTGAGTCGCAGAAAGAATTCGGGGATCTTCTTCTAACTCTTTCAAGAGAAGGTCACATTTTTCTTCTTCGCTCAACTCGCTATATCGAGAATGAATTCCTGCTGATTTCAAGAGTTCTGCCACACAGGCTTCATAGACGCTAGAGTCTTGTCGCATATCAATTGATGCTAGGTAAAAACCAAATATCTCTACTGCCTGCAATAATTCCACAAAATCACCTGAAATCAAGGACTCGCTCTTATTTTCTAGTAGAGAATCTCGAATGGCAATCAAATCCTTGTAGAAATCATTGGCGGTTTCATAACGAGTCCCAACTTCCTTATCCTCAATCAGATAGGTTTTTGTTGCTTGGATTTTTGATTGAATATCAAACAAGGCACGACGGTAAAGCTCTTTTTCGCGGTAAATCGAGTTATCCTTGGATTGACGAGCCATTTCTCTGACTTGCTTACTTACATTGACAATGCTAGTTGAAAGAGAAAACTCACGATAAAGTTGGTAAATCTTTTCATCATAATAGTTCATGATGACTTCACACTGAGTGAGTGCAGACTGTTTCAAGGTATCTGCTGTAACAAAGGGATTACCATCACGGTCTCCACCAATCCACATACCCATGGTGATTGGCTTAGCCTGTTTTAAATTCAACCCATGTGCTTGCGCTAAGCGCTTATACTCCGTCGTCAAGTGAGGTACAGCTTTCAAAAAGGAGCTGTTGTAATATTCCATAGCATTCGTGATTTCGTTAGTCACTTTTAATTTTTTCTCACGAATCATGTCTGTCTGCATAATAATTTCGATGTAACGACGCAAATCATTGTGCCATTTTTCTTTATTGATCAACCCCAACTTAACATCACGGTATTTACGCAAAAGACTATGAATATGATTTGTTAAATCCAACATACTTTTGCGTTGCACTTGTGTTGGATGGGCTGTCAAAACAGGGACAACATTCAAGTGTTCAAGAATTTCAACGGCATTTTCTTTTTCAGCAACCATTTTGATCGTTGTAGATAATTTACCTAAATAGTCCTGATCAATATTATTTTGATGATTGATTTCATAAGCTAAATCCACATCCTCTGAAATATTAATCAAAAGAGGTAAGATTGAAAAATAGCGTGAAATATAGACCATTTCATCATTTGATAAGCTAGTCACTAGACGGTTTAGACCTTGATAATCTTCCTGCGTTGATAATTCTTTCAACTGCATGATTTTTTCAAAG
Source organism: Streptococcus sp. Marseille-Q6488 (assembly GCF_946902925.1). Classification (NCBI taxonomy): domain Bacteria; kingdom Bacillati; phylum Bacillota; class Bacilli; order Lactobacillales; family Streptococcaceae; genus Streptococcus; species Streptococcus sp. Marseille-Q6488. The sequence continues at coordinate 27,085 of NZ_CAMPPZ010000010.1, forward strand.
GTCTCTGGGGCAAGCATATTTTTAGTAATATCTTCCAGCAATTCTGTTAGAATCAATACTTCTTCTTGCACAACACTTTTATTACTATAATTTTCTAATTTTTGAAGAGACATAGACTATCCTTTCTTTATTCTACTTCACAGAAGGTTCATTGGTTGATTTTCCAATTCTCGGTACAACTTAGCGCGTTTTTCACTGGCATCAATATTTAAGACAAAGGCCACTGCCACTGACAAGACTAGAAGACTGTTTCCACCCTGGGATAAGAAGGGAAAGGTTACTCCTGTAGATGGAATCAAGCCCGAAATCCCTCCGATATTGACAAATACCTGAACCAACATCATCCCTCCGACACCGAGTGCAACCATGGCATTGAAAGGATTCTCCGCTCGGATACCGACCAAGATAATCCGCAAAATCATGAAAAACAAGAGAGCTAAAATCAGACTGGCACCAACAAAGCCAAATTCTTCAATCACGATAGAAAAGACAAAGTCTGTATGAGCTTCTGGTAAATAACCTCGTTTTTCAATCGAATTCCCAAGACCTAGACCAAACCAACCGCCATTGACCATGGCAAAATAAGAATTAGATAACTGGTGACCCGCATCCGCACGATCGGCAAAAGGATTAAAAAAGGCACTAAAGCGCTTGGCCACATAGCCAAATACTGGAATTTTTGAAAAGGTCTCAACACCGATTAGGCTGATAGTGGTCAAGACAAAGACAGAAGCGGCAGATACGAGCGCCAGAATGGTTGAAAACCAACGATAAGCGATTCCACTAACTGTATACATAATCAAGGAAACCAATACTAAAATAGTCGCATTTCCTAAATCAGGGAAAATTCCCAAACTTCCAATCAGAACCAGGAGAACGAATCGCCAATCATTAAAAGCACGGGGAAGCCATTGATTTTGAGTCAAAACTTGAAAATCATAAATAGCTATTTCTTCTTGCTGTTTGGAGAATCGGTGAGCCAAATACCAAATAATAATGATTTTTAAGTACTCAGCTGGCTGAATAGTTACTCCTGCAACCGAAATCCAACCGTATGCCCCGTTCACGGAAATACCAATAAAACGAGCCAAAAACAATAAAACCATTTCTATCAATATAACTAAAATGATTAGTCGCTCATTTCTCAAAAAATCTAGTCTCAATTTATAAATTAAGGCAATCAGTATCAAACTAACAATCCAAAAGATTCCTTGATTTCGAACCAATTGCAAGGCGCTCTTGCCTTCTTCAATTAAAATAGCGCTGGTGGTCGAATAGACCACAATCAAGCCCAAAATAGATAAAAGCAAGTAGGGAATCAAGATGGAATAATTTAATAAGTGCCTCTTACTAATCTTCATAGTATCACCACTCTACTAGGATACAGACAAATCTGTTCCAAATTCCGTTTTATTTTCTAGTTTTGATTGCTATTATACCATTTTTTCAGAAAGAAAAAAACTCTTACCTTACAATCCTTCGAATTTTACTGTTTTTTATAATTAGGGCAGAATTTGAAATCGTAAAACCATTTTGAATAAGAGTTGCTTCAACCCATTGACTCCGATGGATTAAGTTGCTTTCGTGAATACTAAAATCAGCCGCAATTTGTTCATAAGTGCGCTATTCTCGCATGTATTGAATAGTTACCTTGAGGAGATAGTCTAGGCTTAATTTGGGTTTTCGTCCACCTTTTGCGCGTTTACGTTGATAAGCTGTTTTTAACACAGCTAACATCTCTTCAAAAGTCGTGCGCTGAACACCTACAAGGCTCTTGAAACGGCTATCGCTTAATTGCTGACTTGCTTCAGAATTCATAGTTTTATTGTATTATATTTTGTTTCGCAGAAAGTCTATTATTCCTTTCGTTCAAAGGTTTTTACGCTTTTAGCAACAAGCTTACACACTGAGCGTTTCGGACTTACCGTATCGTTTCGTCGGTTTTCCTCTTCATTCTACGAGTCCTATCGAATGGGAGAACATTTACTTCTACTTCGCTGATACCTCAGCTTGTACAAGCAGTGATACTGCCTCAACATGGTAAGTCTGCGGAACTCAAAAGGTTTGGGGAACCTTTTGAGGATTAACTACGTTTCTCTAACAAACTTACACATTCGACATGATGCGTCTGGGGAAATAGGTCAACCGGCTGTACTTTCTTCAACTCATATCCCAACTCTTGGTAGAGTTTGATATCACGTGCCATAGTTGCGACATTACAAGAAATATAGGCAATGCGATCAGCTCCTGTTTGGCTACTTGCCTTGATAAAGCTTTCGGTTAAGCCCTTGCGTGGAGGATCAACCAAGATAACGGTTGGTTCTATTCCATCTTTAAGCCAAGTCTTCATAGCATTTTCAGCTGTGTCGCAGACATAGTAGGCGTTAGTAATGCCGTTCAAGCTAGCATTTTTCTTGCTATTTTCAACCGCTTCTGGAATGACTTCAACACCATAAACTTCTTTGACATGTTTAGCAACAGAGAGGCCAATTGTTCCAATACCAGAATAAGCATCGATAACCACATCATCTGCTCTTAATTCAGCAAAGTCAATGGCTGTTTGATAAAGTTTTTCAGCCATTTCAGTATTGACTTGGTAAAAAGCGGGTCCAGCGATTTGGTAGTCATTTCCCAACATTTGGTCGGTAATATAGTCTTGTCCATAAAGTGTGCGCCATTCCTTACCAAAAATAGCATTAGTGTTCTGGTCATTGATATTTTGCATAACAGACACAATATCTGGGAACTGCTTGATTAGTTGTTCAATCAATTGCTCTACACGAAAAATCTTCGGACGAGTGGTCACCAAAATAACCATGATTTGTCCTGAATAGTGTCCACGACGTACCACAAGATTTCGAATCAAGCCAGATTGTTCCTTTTCATCATAAGGTTTCAGGTCATAACGACGGAGCAAGTCACGTAGAGCTACTACTACCTCATCAATCACAGGATCTTGGATAAAGAAATCTTCCAGAGGCATGAGGTCGTGGGAATTCTTACGGAAAAATCCTGTTTCTAAGATAGCATTAACACGACGAACAGGGACCTGTGCTTTGTTGCGGTACTTGACTGGATTTTCCATACCAAGCGTCTCAGCAACCTCTACATCAGCAATTCCAGCAATCTTGTATAGACTGTCCTTGACTTGCTTAGTTTTAAACTTGAGCTGTTCTGGATAAGAAAGGTGTCCTAAATCCGCGATTCCTGAACGCAGGTAAGCCAAATCTAGATCTTGATTACGGTGTGGTGACTGGACAAGGTATTTTTCAACTTTTCCAAAGCCAATCTTTTTATTGACCTTGAGGACACGCATGAGAATTTTTTCACTCGGTAAAGCATTCTCTACAAAAAAGACCAAACCATCCACCTTGGCCACTCCTGCACCTTCATGGGTCAAGTCAACAATTTCAACTTCTACAATATCATTTTTCTTTAACATTCTCTTCTCTTTCTATTGGCCGACAAAAAAGACGGCAACGTTACGGTTACCATCTATTATACCATGATTTTTCTTAAGAACCAAAACTCTTGAAGAAGTTGACAATGGCTTGCCAGAGGGAGCTTAAGAAGTTCCCACCGTCCTCTAGCGCCTTATCCGCATCAAAATTAAGGTTGATATTTTTAAAACTGTCGCCAGCTTGTGAAACAATACTTTGTTTAAGGTCATTTAGGGTTTTAGTGAAATCTGCATTGCTGAGGATATCACTCTTTGAGAGATTCAAAGCAAAATTGATGATGATATTGATTTGGTTTCCTGTTATAACCTGATCAAGTTTGTAATTTTTCAAGGTATCTTCAACAATTTTACGGACATCTTCCTCTGTCAGATTTCCCTTGCTTTCTTTAGCTTTGGCGAGTCCTGACTTGATATCGGCTAGGGCAACGTTTAATTTATTAGCATCATAGCCTGATTTGTCCTTATTTTCAGCATTGATATCTGACAAAGCCTTTAGCTCTTCTTGAGCCAAATCTTTATTGGCCTGCGGCACCTTGGCTCCATTAGCTTCTAGCGAATAATAAATCCCTGCTAAGGCACTCTCACCTGTAACTGGAATGGGTGCTGCTACAGTGATTTTGGCATGTTCCACTCCCAGCGTTACGGCTGCGTTTCGGTACATATCCTGCGTCACCTTAGTAATGTTTTCTGGAGTTTCAATCTTGACCTCAAGTGGTGATTTGTCACCTAGTTTTTGAATCTTGGCTGATGAATACAATTGTAAGCTAGAGTCATTGGCAACATTCATAATCTTAGAATAGACATCAGGTGTCATGGTCTTGAGTTCTTTTGTATCTGTTGAGGCATTGTAGCCTAGTTTTTTAAGGGTTTGATTTTTTTGATCTTCAGACAATGAAGAACCTAGGACATATTCAGGTTGGACATAGGTTTCATCGATAACTTTTTGAACATCTGTTGCTGCATGGGCGCTATTCATAGCTGTTACTGCCCACAAGACCGCAGCACTGGTCAGAAAGAGTTTCTTTCTCATAGGGAATTCCCTCCTTTACCTTTCTAGAGTAATATATCTATCTTAAAGAAAACTTATAACAAAAACACCTGGATTAGCCAGATGTTGAAAAGAGAGTGAAACATTTGATGATGTAAAGGTTGAGTTGCACCTGTCTAGAATAATAATAGTTTCCTCCATTTACATAGAGTTCGGCTCCATGAAAAATGGAAATGGGGTGAATATAACTATAAGTCTTTCCAGTGGTATTGCCAAGCAAGGGGGCAACAGTCTCACGAGAGTACTGTTTAGCCAGAGCCAAGGTATTTTCCTTGCCATTTTGTGCGATAAAATCGATATAGGCAGGACCAAAATTATAGGCTTGAACAGCTGTCCAGACATCTACCCCCTGCTTCTGGGCTAGATAGAGATTGTCTGTCAGAGTTTGAACGCCTTGCCGAATGCTAGAGGCATTATCATTGATGGTGTTGGTGGAACCACTTGCAGACTCACTAGACTGCATAACATCGCCTTCTTTTCCTTTTGTTTCGGTATAAATCATAGCGAGCACAAGCTCTTCGTTTGCTGGGGTGTCTTTTTCACTCAAGATTTCTCGCACCATGGGTTGATAGGTCATGACTTGCTTGACATCTTGATGAACGCGGTAAGCTTTGTAGCCAGCAAAAAGGAAGACTGCTAGTACAAGCACTCTTCGAATTCGTTTAAACATTATTTACTTTGGATATCCTCGATATTTTTGATTAAGATAGAGTAAGTTCCATTGTCGTTTTGGATAAACTCAACAGACTCGGCGTCTTGATAGACGTTATTGGGAACGATGAGCTCAATTCCATTTGACAAGGAGAGTTTTTGATTTTCAAATTTCTTTAACTGGCGACTGGCATCAATTTCATCAAATTGAACAGGCTCTGGTACAGCTTCCTTGACTTGATCAATAAAGCTCAAACGAGCCGTCAGATTATTATCAAAAAGGTCGTTAGCCAATTTCTCAGGTGACAATTCATTGCTTTCTTCTAGATTGTTGAAAATCGCTGATTTGACCTTGGATTGAAATTGAAAGTCATCTGTGTTAAAAGTCTCAGCAATTCTCTGGGCCGTTTTTTCCAGTTCTTTGATAGATTTCTTAGGAGAAATCTTAGGGGCGACAGCAAGAAGATTATCTGAAAAGTAATTCAAAAAAGTCCCGTTGTACTTGATTCGTTTTTCAATCAGGTGGTACTTGCGACTCTGAAGATTGACCACCAAGGCCTCGTCAGCACCCGTCCCAAATCCAGGCAGGTTATTCTGAGTTAGCTTGATTGGATTATCAACTTCTCCACCGAGGTGGGTCAAGGTCTCCCGCAGGGCAATTCGCAAGAAAGCAAAATGTTCTACACCTTCTTTAGAAAATTGCGCAAAAATCAAGTCATTGGTCTTGAGATTTTCTGAAATGCTGAACTCCTCTTTCCAGAGATTAGCTAGTGCTACTGATGTCTCCAACAAATCGTCTGTGATATGATTGAAGAAGAGATTTTCTTCCTCGAAAATCCCAGTCTTGGCTTCATCTGAATACACACGTTCAATTTTTTTACGCAGGTATTCTTCGATTTTTGGAGTAATATTGAGAAGCTTATCCGCTAGAAACAGCTCGGTATCAGCCGGACTGAACTGGTGAATAATGGCTTTCTTAATATAAATGTCCATAAAAGTTTTAGTCCTCGTATAATGGGAAGGCGTCTGTCAACACTTTGACTTCACTTCTCACTTCTTCTAAGACAGCTTCATTTTCTGCATTCTTAAGGGTTTTAATGATGAGTTCAGCCACTTTGCGACTTTCTTCTTCACCAAATCCACGTGCAGTAATGGCTGCTGCTCCGATACGAATACCACTTGTCTTGAATGGTGACAAGGTTTCGTAAGGGATTGAGTTTTTATTTAGGGTAATATTGACTTCATCCAGCAAGTTTTGGGCAACTTTGCCATTTTCTACAACCTTAGTCACATCCACTAGGAAGAGGTGGTTTTCAGTTCCGCCAGAAATGATACGGAAATCAGGGTCTTGCAAGAAGACATCTGCCATAGTCTTGCTGTTCTTGATAACATTAGCAGCATATTCCTTGAAGGCTGGATCCAAAACTTCTTTGAAGGAAACAGCTTTAGCCGCCACAACGTGCTCCAAAGGACCACCCTGAATACCAGGAAAAATAGCTGAATTGATTTTCTTAGCTAAGTCTTCATCATTGGTCAAAATCAAACCACCACGAGGGCCACGAAGGGTTTTGTGGGTCGTTGTTGTCGTGATGTGAGCGTATGGTACTGGGCTTGGATGTAGACCAGCAGCAACCAAACCAGCGATATGAGCCATATCTACCATAAGTTTAGCCCCAACAGCGTCCGCAATTTCACGGAATTTTGAAAAGTCGATAATTTGAGAATAGGCTGAAGCACCTGCTACGATTAGTTTTGGTTTGACTTCTTGGGCTTGTTTCAAGATAGCATCAAAGTCCAAGAGTTCTGTTTCAGGATCCACACTATAAGAAACAAAGTTGTAGGTTTGACCTGAGAAACTAACTGGAGCTCCGTGGGTCAAGTGTCCACCTGCTGCTAAATCCATCCCCATAACGGTATCACCTGGCTCAATCAAGGCCATGTAAGCCGCACAGTTAGCTTGGCTTCCTGAGTGAGGTTGGACATTAGCGAATTTAGCGCCGAAAATTTCTTTTGCGCGTTCAATGGCAAGAGTCTCTACCACGTCTACCACATCCGTTCCACCATAATAACGGCGGCCTGGGTAGCCTTCGGCGTATTTATTCGTCAAGATAGACCCTTGAGCTGCCATAACAGCCTTGGAAACTACGTTTTCCGAAGCAATCAACTCGATATTGTTTTGCTGGCGTTCTTCTTCTTTGGCAATAGCATTCCAGAGATCAGCATCGTATGCTTTAAAATCATCTTTATCAAAAATCATAGGTCTTCTCCTTTATTGTGTGACTAGTCCATTAGTTTAATTTTCTTATTAGAAAATCAAACTAAAAGATGCGAATAAACCGTTTCTGCACTTTATCACAAGTATAACCAACTTTTTCATAAAATGCATGAGCTCCCAGACGATGATCGGCAGAGTTTAAACGGATAAACCCATAACCACGTCTTTTGGCTTCTTCTTCCAACCCTTGTAGTAAACTTTTACCAATACCTTGACCTTGCGCTTGAGGTGAAACTGCTAAGGCTAAGATATTAAATCCTGCTTTGGAATAGAGTGATTCGTAAACTTCAGCGTGGACATATCCAAGCAAGGCATGACTAGCTTCATCCTCATAGCCAAGTAGAAAATGATGTGAATTCTGAGATAATCTAGCTAATTGACTAGCCGTTTCATCTGGACTAAAAGAATAACCCAAAGCCTCTTGGTTGATGTCACATATAGCTTTCACATCTGTTTCTTGCAAATCTCTTAGCATTTCATGCCTCCTCAAAAGAAATCTCTGGCAACCGAGTAAGAATATCTTCTCGCTTAATCGCCCCTTGGCGTAAGATTTTCACCTTGTCTCCAGACAAATCTATAATAGTTGAATCCTGTCCAGTTAGAAAAGCATCGTCTTCCAGACCCAGAACTTCTTGGTCAAAATCCTTCAGAATTTGTTCAAAGGTCACTCCACTTGCCTGACCTGAAATATTGGCAGACGGCCCAATCAAAGGACCTGTCTCTCGAATCAAATCAAGCGTGATAGGATGACTTGGCATCCGAAATCCAACAGTTGCAAGGTCAGAATTGACCCAATAGGGAACTCGGTCATTAGCTTCGAGAATAATGGTCAAGGGACCTGGTAAAAAGGTCTCGACAAGTTTTTGTAGATAAGTTGGCTGATTCTTTGAAAAGTGTAAGATATTCTCTAAAGAGGCAATATTGAGATTGAGTGCCTTGTCTCTAGGACGACGTTTGAGCTGGTAAACATGGTCAACTGCTTTTTCGTCTAGCGCCTTGGCAAAAAGACCATAAACCGTCTCTGTAGGCAGAACGACTGCTCCGCCCTTTTCCAACTCTTGTCTAATCCTGTCCATCATCAACCACGACCATCCTATCTTGACCAAATTGGTCCTTGAGTGTTCGTACTCGCTTTTCAGGAAGATGTTTCCTAAAAAGTTCAGGAACACTTTGACCTTGCTTGTATCCAATTTCAAGGTAAATCTTACCACCATCTTTGAGATAGTCTTTTGCATCTTCCGCAATTCTACGGTAAATAGCTAGGCCATCCTCATCTGCAAATAGAGCTAGATGAGGCTCCGAATGCAAAACATTCAAGCCGACCTCTGACTCATCTTCACGAGAGATATAGGGTGGATTGGAAACAATTATATCATATTTTTCAGAAATTTCTGTAAAACAGTCAGATTTTTTTAAAAATATTTGAAGATTTTGATTTTTAGCATTTTCGCTGGATACATCTAAAGCATCTTGGGAAATATCTGCTGCTGTCACTGACCAATCTGGTCTGTTTTTTGCTAAGGCGAGAGCAATAGCTCCACTACCTGTTCCAATATCCAGAACTGAAAAATTCGTCTCAGGATTTTCAGCTAGGATAAGCTCAACCAATTCCTCTGTCTCTGGACGAGGGATCAATACTCGTTCATCCACTTTTAGCTGCATTCCATAAAAATCTGCCTGTCCAATGATATACTGTGCCGGTTTATGAGCTGCTAACTGTTGAAAAATTCCTTTTACAAATTGTTTTTCTTCCTCTGTTACCTCTTTCTGGAGGGCAAAAACAAAGTCTGTAAAAGATAGATTTTTCAGGCTACGATAGACAAAAGAGAGGCTTTCAGCTTCCTCTCCTTGTCTTATCAATTCTTCTTCAAAATCTGAAAATAATTGAGCTAATTTCATTATTTGTTTAATTCTTCTAATTTTTGTGTTTGGTCATAAAGAACCAAGGCATCCACAACTTCGTCCAATTTACCAGACAAAATGGTATCTAGTTTTTGGAGAGTCAAGCCGATACGGTGATCTGTGACACGGTTTTGTGGGAAGTTATAAGTACGGATTCGTTCTGAACGGTCACCAGTACCGATTGTTGACTTACGCTCAGCGTCTTGTTCGTCTTGTGCAATCTGAGCAAAGTGGTCAGCAACACGCGCACGAATGATTTTCATGGCTTTCTCACGGTTCTTCTGCTGGGTACGTTCTTCCTGCATCTCAACCTTGATATTGGTTGGCAAGTGAACTATACGAACGGCAGTCGCAACCTTATTGACGTTCTGTCCACCAGCACCAGAGGCGTGATAGATGTCGACACGAAGGTCTTTTGGATCAATGTCGTATTCAACCTCTTCAACTTCTGGCATAACAAGAACTGTCGCTGTCGAAGTATGAACACGGCCTTGACTTTCTGTCACAGGGACACGTTGCACACGATGGGCTCCAGACTCATACTTAAGTTTAGAGTATACAGATTGACCAGAAACCATGGCAACCACTTCTTTGAAACCACCGACACCATTCATAGAGGCCTCCATGACTTCAAAGCGCCATCCTTGGGCTTCCGCATACTTTTGATACATAGTTAGAAGGTCTCCAGCGAAAAGTGCTGCTTCGTCTCCTCCAGCTGCTCCACGGATTTCTAGGATGATATTCTTGTCATCGTTTGGATCCTTTGGAAGGAGTAAAATTTTGAGTTTTTCTTCGTATTCTTCTTTTTCAGCCTTGGCATCTTTGAGCTCTTGTTTGGCCATTTCTTCCAAGTCCGCATCTCCGCTTGATTCCTTAATCATCTCTTCAGCGTCAACGATGTTTTGAAGGACTTGTTTGTACTCACGGTAGGCTGTTACGGTATCACGAGTTGAAGCTTCTTCTTTTGAAAGCTCCATGAAACGCTTTGTGTCCGAAACCACATCTGGGTCACTGAGCAACTCTCCTAATTCTTCATAACGGTCTTCTACAGCTTGTAGTTGATCATAGATGTTCATTTTTCTTCATTCTCCTTATTGATTTCAGGGGCAAAATAATGTTTACGGCAAACCGAGATATAGGTTTCATTACCACCAATCTGAATCTGCTCACCATCATAGACTGGTAGTCCATCCTGTGTACGCAAAACCATAGTTGCCTTTTTCTTACAATACTGACAGATGGTTTTAATCTCATCGATTTTATCTGCTAAAAGCAAGAGATATTTTGAACCTTCGAATAGTTCATTGCGAAAGTCGTTTTTCAAACCAAATGCCATAACGGGTATGTCTAACTCGTCTACAACACGAGCTAGGTCATAAACATGATGACGTTTGAGAAACTGGGCTTCATCGACCAAAACACAGTATGGTTTCTCAGGTAAATCTCGGATAAATCCAAAAATATCTGTTGACTCCTCAATTGCAATGGCAGAGCGTTTCATGCCAATACGACTCGACACATAGCCAACACCGTCACGAGTATCCAGAGCCGAGGTCATAATCACAACACTTTTTCCCTGCTCCTCGTAGTTATAGGCCACCTTGAGAATCTCGATTGTCTTTCCAGAGTTCATGGTCCCATAACGATAATACAACTGTGCCATGTTTCTTGCTTCACGTCCATTTCTAAATTTTTGCTACATTCTAGTATATCATAATTTTCTTAAGCTTTAAACGGCAAAATGTGGTAAAATAGAAGAAATCAAAAACTAGTGGAGGAAGCTATTATGCCATTTGTACGCATCGATTTATTTGAAGGACGCACGCTCGAGCAAAAGAAAGCTCTTGCTAAGGAAGTGACGGAAGCTGTTGTCCGTAATACTGGAGCCCCTCAATCTGCTGTCCATGTCATCATCAACGACATGCCAGAAGGAACTTACTTCCCACAAGGGGAAATGCGCACCAAATAAGCTAGCTTAAGCAGAATTGCTTAGGCTTTTTCAATCTCCAAGTAACATCCATTGAAGAAATAGCCTAAATTTGTTACAATTTGAAAGGATACTTGGAAAAATTTCTAAGAAAAGAGCTATTTATTAAAGGAAACATTATGATTACACGTGAATTTGATACCATCGCTGCTATCTCTACTCCACTAGGTGAAGGGGCTATTGGTATTGTCCGCTTGAGCGGAACAGACAGTTTTGCTATTGCGCAAAAGATTTTTAAAGGAAAAGACTTGAGTCAGGTTGCTAGCCATACCCTTAACTACGGTCACATCGTTGATCCTCTGACTGGTAAAGTCATGGACGAAGTCATGGTTGGAGCCATGAAATCTCCAAAAACCTTCACTCGTGAGGATATTATCGAAATCAACACCCACGGTGGGATTGCGGTGACCAATGAGATTCTCCAGCTAGCTATCCGTGAAGGAGCTCGATTGGCTGAACCTGGTGAATTTACTAAACGTGCCTTCCTAAATGGACGTGTGGACTTGACTCAGGCTGAAGCCGTTATGGACATCATCCGTGCTAAGACAGACAAGGCCATGAACATTGCAGTTAAGCAATTAGACGGCTCCCTTTCTGATCTTATCAATAATACCCGTCAAGAAATCCTCAATACGCTTGCCCAAGTCGAGGTTAATATTGACTATCCTGAGTATGACGATGTTGAGGAAGCCACTACTGCTGTTGTCCGTGAGAAGACTATGGAGTTTGAGCAATTGCTAACCAATCTCCTTAAGACAGCCCGCCGCGGTAAAATCCTCCGTGAAGGAATTTCCACTGCTATTATCGGACGCCCAAACGTTGGGAAATCTAGCCTCCTCAACAACCTCTTGCGTGAGGACAAGGCTATCGTTACAGATATTGCTGGTACTACTCGAGATGTCATTGAAGAATACGTCAACATCAACGGTGTCCCTCTCAAATTGATTGATACAGCCGGTATCCGTGAAACGGATGACATCGTGGAACAAATAGGTGTTGAGCGTTCGAAAAAAGCCCTCAAGGAAGCCGACTTGGTTCTACTGGTGCTAAATGCCAGTGAACCACTAACCGCCCAAGACCAACAACTTCTTGAGATTAGCCAAGATACAAACCGTATTATTCTTCTTAATAAAACCGACCTGCCAGAAGCGATTGAAGCTTCGGAACTACCTGAAGACGTTATTCGTATTTCAGTCCTTAAAAACCAAAATATCGATAAGATTGAAGAGAGAATTAACAACCTCTTCTTTGAAAATGCTGGCTTAGTTGAGCAAGATGCTACCTACTTGTCAAATGCCCGTCACATTTCCTTAATTGAGAAAGCAGTTGAAAGCCTACAAGCTGTAAACGAAGGTCTTGAACTGGGGATGCCAGTTGATTTACTTCAAGTTGATTTGACTCGTACTTGGGAAATCCTCGGAGAAATTACTGGGGATGCTGCTCCTGATGAACTCATCACCCAACTCTTTAGCCAATTCTGTTTAGGAAAATAAGAAAAATCCATGATCGTTCTTGCGGTCATGGATTTTATTGTCTTATTAGTAATCTGGTCTTAAAACCCCTGTTACAGTTGCCTTGGTTGCTTCGTAGTCGCCATCTACGACAACCTTGATAATGCGTTTAGCATCTTCTTCTGGTGCTGGAACAAGAGGTAGACGAGTTGGTCCAGCTTCAAATCCCATGTAGTTCAAAACTGCCTTAACTGGAGCAGGACTTGGATAAGAGAAGAGGGCATTGACCTTAGGAATGAATTTACGTTGAATAGCTGCGGCTTTCTTCATATCGCTTTCTGCAATGGCAGTAAACATCTCGTGCATTTCATCCCCATTTGTATGAGAGGCAACAGAGATAACCCCATCCGCACCAAGGTTCATGGCATGGAAAGCATCTCCATCTTCACCTGTATAGACCAAGAACTCTTCTGGCTTATGCTCAATCAAGTAAGCCATATTGGCAAGACTGGTACATTCCTTAACACCAATGATATTTGGATGGTCAGCCAAGCGAAGCATGGTTTCTGGAGTCAATTCCACAACCACACGACCTGGAATATTATAAATGATAATAGGTAAGTCAGAAGCGTCTGCAATAGCTTTAAAGTGCTGGTACATTCCTTCTTGAGAAGGTTTATTGTAGTAAGGGACGATTGCAAGTCCAGCAGCAAAGCCACCAAATTCTGCTACTTCTTTGACAAACTCGATAGAGTCACGCGTATCATTGGTACCTACACCCGCAATCAAAGGAACTCGTCCATTGACAATCTTTTGTACAGCCGCAAACAGTTCCAACTCCTCATCGTGGGTCAAGGTTGGACTCTCAGCAGTGGTCCCTGCAAGAAGAATTCCGTCAGTATGATGCGCCAACAAATGCTCAATCAAGGCTGGAATAGCATCAAAGTTGATGGAACCATCCTCGTGAAAGGGGGTAATAAAGGCTGTGATGATTTTACACTCTTTTAAATCTTTATAAGACATGAAAACACCTCTCTATTTCAAAGAAGGAGTTCATCTGAACTCCTAAATTATATGACTATTTTAATTCAAATTTCAATTCAGCTGTTGGACGAACCAATCCACGTTCGTGCAAAGTTTCAGCAATCTGAACTGAGTTCCAAGCAGCACCTTTGAGAAGGTTATCTGAAACAACCCACATGTGAATTCCTTTTTCTGCATCCAAGTCTTTACGGATACGACCAACAAAGGTATCACGTGAACCAACTGCATTGATGGCTTGCGGATAGATTTGATGAGCTACATCATCTTCAAGAACAGCGCCTGGGAAGGCTGCGATAGCTGCTTTGACTTCTTCTATTGGAGCCACTTCTTTTGTTTCGATGTAAACAGACTCAGAGTGAGCTGACAAGACTGGAATACGCACACATGTTGCAGATACTGCAATGCTATCATCTTCCATGATTTTCTTAGTTTCCTTGGTCATCTTCATCTCTTCGTATGTGTAATCATTGTCAGTGAAGACATCGATTTGTGGAAGAGCGTTAAAGGCGATAGGATAGTGTTTCTTGTCACCACCTGAAGGCAAGATTTCGGCATGCAAATCACGTGGTTTCACTCCGTCATTCAAGACCTCACGAAGCTCACGTTGTGTCTCAAGAATTGCTCCCATACCAGCACCTGAAACGGCTTGATAAGTTGAAACAATGATACGGTCCAAGCCCCATTTTTGGCGAACTGGCTCAAGAGCCACCATCATTTGGATTGTTGAACAGTTAGGGCAAGCAATAATCCCGTTGTGGGCATCAAGTGCGTGAGCATTGACCTCTGGAACAACCAAAGGAACATCTGGATTTTGACGGAAGTAAGATGTATTATCTACTACTACTGCGCCAGCTTTCACTGCGTATGGTGCATACTTAGCTGATGTAGAACCACCTGCTGAAAAGAGAGCAATATCAACTCCTTCAAAAGCAGTTTCAGTCGTTTCTTCAATCGTAATATCTTGGTCTTTAAATTTCAAAGTCTTACCTGCTGAACGTGCAGAAGCAAGTAAACGAATTTTATCAATTGGAAGTGTTGATTCTTCCAACATTTTTATCATCTGAGCACCGACAGCACCTGTCGCGCCGACTACAGCAACTGTATATCCCATAAATAACCTCTTTCGGAATTTTCTAAAAATTTCTATAATAGAAGTATTATACTACTTTTTCCATGAATTGCAAAGCTTTTTCATCATTTTTTGGAAAATAAAAAGCCCCAGTCGTTAGACCAGGGACTAAGAGGCATCTTCATGTGATGAGCAGGTTCACACAACTCATCAAGGTCCGCTCCTTCGTTATGACCTCCTTATGCTCAATAGTAGTCCGAAGACTACCTATCGACTCATCGCATCTACTATTCTACTAAAGAGAATGACTTTTGTCAACAGACGAAACTCTTTAGTTTTATTTACACAGGTGCATAAGCAGTATCTTTGAAAAATTTGGGGCAGACATAACAAAAACCCTTGTCAATCAAGGGTTTTACTGTATATTTAATGCTAATTGCCGGGATTGAACCGGCGACCTCATCCTTACCATGGATGCGCTCTGCCAACTGAGCTAAATCAGCTTACTTGAAAAGTATACTATAATCAGAAAAACTTGTCAAGTTTCCTTAGAAATTTTCTATAAGAAAAAGCCAGGTAAAGGCTACCTAGCTTGTCCTGTTCTATTTGCTTAAATCGATTCGACGACCAATTTTACCAATAATAATCGCTCCAATAATCAATGAGGCAAATTCACCGATTCCTGTTGTAAACCAAGTAAGGAAGAATGGTAATTCTGCTACAATATTTAACTCTGCAGCGATAGTAAACATGGAAATTGAAAAGAGGATTGAAAAGAAGAAATGATCTTTTCGAATCAATCCGTTAAAGAGGTAATCCTTACTATATTTTGCAAAAAGCCAAACACCTAAACTAAGGAATACTAGGGTTGATCCACCACCAACAAAGACATCTAGCAGTCCGAAGCTAAAGAAATTAGCAATCATACAACCGATGGTAACTCCGATGATGTACTTAGGATTGTAAAAAGCCATAAAGTTCATCATTTCTGAAATACGAAACTGATAAGCACCATAGCTAATGGCATTTAGGGGCGGTGTGACAGTCAAAACGACATAAATAGCAGCAACAATTGCAATGTCTACAACATCACGAATAGTTAATTTTTTCATCTTTTCTCCTTTGGCGGTTATCCGCGTGTAATATGCTTGGTGAAAGAAGCTAAGCACCAAGGGTTGCTTTATTCAACCTTACTAGTATAGCACAATAGCCTGCTTTATGCTATACTTAAAGCATGAAAAAACCTATTCAAAAATTTTTTAACAATGAAATCTTAGCCTATCTCTTTTTTGGCCTTGCAACAACTCTAGTTTCGATTCTCTCACGACTAGTCATTTATCAACTAAGTCATCAGGAACTCCTTGCTACTGCCTTAGCAAATATTATTGGTATCTTATTTGCCTTTATCACAAATGATACGATTGTATTTAAGCAAACAAGGAAGAATCGGCTTATTCGTTTAGTGAAATTTTTTCTTGCCCGCCTTTCTACTTTTCTGTTAGATTTGCTCTTTACTTTTCTGTTTGTGACTCAATTCCCTCATATCATAGGGCAATTCGTAAATGAAAACATTGATAAGATAAATGCTATTGAAACAATAATTGCACAAATACTCATTATTATCATCAATTATATCTTGAGCAAGGTCTATATTTTTAGAAAATAATGCTCCATTTATGAGCCTTTTAATTGCCTTCTATAATGATTTAGGATACAATGAAACACGAAACGTTGAAAGGAAAACAGTATGTTAAAAAATCTAAAATCATTCTTGCTTCGAGGAAATGTTATTGACCTTGCTGTCGGTGTTGTCATTGCCTCTGCTTTTGGTGCTATCGTTACTTCACTTGTAAACGACATTATCACTCCTCTTATTTTAAATCCCGCTTTGAAAGCTGCTAAAGTCGAACGTATCGCTCAACTTTCTTGGCATGGAGTCGGCTATGGTAACTTTTTAAGTGCTATTATCAATTTTATCTTTGTGGGTACCGCCCTCTTCTTTATTATCAAGGGTATTGAAAAAGCACAGAAGCTGACTGGCATAAAGGAAGAAAAAACTGCCGAAAAAAAACCAACTGAATTGGAAGTACTTCAAGAAATCAAAGCCCTTCTTGAGAAAAAATAATCGTTTAAAAGGATCTAGCACAAAGCTAAATCCTTTTTCTTTACTCTTTTGGTAATTTACCTGCTTTCTCAAGCATTTTTTTGATAAGATAAGGCATCTTAACATTCTCTCGACCTTTTTTCTCAATCAGTTTTTTCACAAATTCTGGCATTTGTAAATCTTGAGATTCAGCCAAAATATTTTTCGTCTCGTCTGAAGGAACTAACTCATCAAAGGTCTCTTCTTCTGGGAGAAATTCCTTAAACTCTTGATGTTCATTGGCTCTGACTGTATTGACCAAGGCATCAATCAAGCGAGAATCCGTATTTGGCATTGGTGGTCGATGGTAGTTCACACCCAATTCTTGACACAAGTCATAACATTCCACATCATTATCAAACAAGACCTCAATGTGCTCACTGATAAAGCTGATTGGAACAAAGATATAATGGTCTGGATGTTCTGTCTGTTCTCTGAGATATTCTAATACATCTGGCTTAATCCATGGAATCCCAATATCACTCTCACTTTGCCAAGTATTAGTATATTGTTCGGAACTCAAACCTAGTTTTTCAGCAACTAACTTGCTATTTTCAAAAATTTGGTCAATATAAGGGTCACCAAAATCCAAGGCAAAAATGGGCACACTATGGGCTGAAAAGATGACTTTAAAGCTATCCTGCTTTACTTCTTCTTTTAAAATATTAGCAATTTCATCTGCCCAATAGTTTAAGAGCGCTTCTTCCTGATACCAGTCCTTAATGACCAAAAATTGAATTTGTTTGCTTTCTAAAAATTTCTCATAACCCATGACAGAGTAAAAAGAATAATGAGGCTCCAAAATCAAGCAAATACACTGTTCAATACCGTATGCTTCCATCTGACCAATCACATCTGGAATAAAAGGTCTGGAAAATTTATTGGCAAAATAGACACTATATTCATTTCCCAGTCTAGCTTCTACCAAGGCAACTTCTTCACGAGTAATTCTTTGCAGAGGCGTGCCCCCAATTCGTACATAATTATCATAGAGAGTTTGAATTTCGTGGTCTTGAGGCCTCACTCCGCGACGAATATTTGTGAAAAAATCAGCCACACCTTCAAAGGTAATCTCTTCTGGCGAACCGAATGTCATCATTAAAATTGCTTTTTTCATAACTGCTTCCTTGTGATATTTTTATCAAATTTATTTTATCATGAATCCACTGATAAGTAAACGCTAACATAGCAACATTCACAATCTTTTGTTTTTCTCTTCTTTCTATGATACAATGGAAAAAATGAATTCAAAAGGAGTTTTTTATGACTTATCCAAATCTCTTGGACCGCTTCTTAACCTACGTTAAAGTCAACACGCGCTCTGATGAACACTCTACTACTACTCCAAGTACACAGAGTCAGGTTGACTTCGCAACCAATGTTCTGATTCCTGAAATGAAACGTGTTGGATTACAAAATGTTTATTATCTACCAAATGGTTTTGCGATTGGTACCTTGCCAGCCAATGATCCATCTTTAACACGTAAAATTGGCTTCATCTCCCACATGGATACTGCTGATTTTAATGCCGAAGGAGTCAATCCACAGGTAATTGAAAACTACGATGGTGGTGTGATTGAACTTGGAAATTCTGGTTTCAAACTCGATCCAGCTGACTTTAAGAGTCTTGAGAAATATCCAGGACAAACGCTCATTACAACCGATGGAACAACCTTGCTAGGGGCTGATGACAAGTCCGGAATTGCTGAAATTATGACAGCCATTGAATATCTGACTGCCCACCCTGAAATCAAACACTGTGAAATTCGTGTTGGTTTTGGTCCAGATGAAGAAATCGGTGTTGGTGCTAATCAATTTGATGCAGAAGATTTTGATGTGGATTTTGCCTACACAGTTGATGGTGGCCCACTAGGTGAGCTTCAATACGAGACGTTTTCAGCAGCTGGGGCTGAATTGCATTTCCAAGGACGCAATGTCCACCCTGGTACTGCCAAAGGTCAGATGGTCAACGCCCTTCAGCTAGCAATTGATTTTCACAATCAACTTCCAGAAAAGGACAGACCTGAGTTAACGGATGGTTACCAAGGTTTCTATCATCTAATGGATGTAACAGGTAGCGTTGAGGAGGCAAGTGCTAGCTACATCATTCGCGATTTTGAAAAAGATGCCTTTGCAGCGCGTAAAGCAACTATGAAGTCTATCGCTGATAAGATGAATCAAGAACTTGGGAGCGACCGTGTCACTCTCAACTTGACAGACCAGTACTACAATATGAAAGAAGTCATTGAAAAAGATATGACTCCAATTACCATTGCTAAAGCCGTTATGGAAGATCTAGGTATCACTCCTATTATCGAACCAATCCGTGGAGGGACAGACGGCTCTAAGATTTCCTTTATGGGAATCCCAACCCCTAATATCTTTGCTGGTGGCGAGAATATGCACGGTCGTTTCGAATACGTTAGCCTTCAGACTATGGAACGTGCAGTTGATACCATCATTGGTATCGTAGCTTATAAAGGCTAAAAAGACGAGGTAGCTCAGCTACTTCGCCTTTCTTTTTATTCTGCTGGTTTTTCTTAGTTTCCAGTACTTGTTGCAGATTATGCTGTTTCATTTTCTGAAGTTGATTCAGCAGGTTTAGAATCTCTTGCGTTGCTCGGTTTGTTTTCGTCGCTAGCAGTTTCACTGTTAGATTCCGTAGCTGTTGATGTTTCTGTTTCGGTACTTGTCTTATCACCATTTGCTTCAGCATTTCTTGCTGGACTTGTTTCTTCACTTGCGCTAGCTTTTGACTGGATTTGGTGATTCAAAACTAGAATAGCTTTTGTCAATTCAAGTAAAGCTGCTTTGTCTTTACTCTTAGCAGAAAGTTGATCTAGTAATGCATCCACTTTATCAAAGTCCGCATCAGATCCATTATTACTTTCTAAATAAGAGTGAAGCGATATGAGAATATCGTAGAGTTTTTGATAGAGTACAAGTGTCTGAGGATCTTGCTCTGCATTTTCCTTTTCTTGTTGAAGGGCACTAGCGATACGAGTCAAGACATCTTTTACCTGGCTGTTTACTTCATCCAAGTCTGCATCAGCCTTGTTTGTAGCAGCTTTGAGATTTTCTACTTCTTCTGCCAAGGATTGTCTGATTCCTTCTTCTTGGATTTGCTCCAAGAGTTGAGTTGCCTTGTTCAAGAGGCTTTCTACTTCTTCCTTGCTAACATGATTGACATGCTCTTCTTTTTTAAGATCAGGATAAAGATCTTTCAAAAATTCATAAATCGCTTGCTTAGCAGATTGGTTATCAACTTTTTCTTTATCTAAAACTGTTTCATTTACTTTTGCAGTAGCTGGCTGATTTTTCAAAGCCTCTTCTACTTCTTGTTTTGTTTGGTAAATGCTTGGGAACAGTTTATTCAAGTCCACAGCCTTACGGAAGGATTGGGATTGATATAAAGTAAAAGTCAAATTAGCTACTTTATTACGAAGCTCATCACTTAAACGACCATCATTTACATGCTCATAGAAGTACTTGATGTATTCCACTGTTGTATCACCAGTACGATCATTAAAGTCTTGAAGAGCTTGAAGTTGTGATTCAACCGCTGCTAAACCAGCCTCATCTTTAGCCAACTTAGCCTCTTGGAGTCGAACGAGAAGGTCTTTCTTAGGAAGCCCATAAGAGTCTGTATCCAAGGTATTGATTTTATCAATCAAGGCCTGATATTTCTTATCTAAAGCACTTGTTTCAACAGGTTTGACACTTTCATCAATATGGATATATTGCTTATCAAAGAGATCAAGTGTCGCAAGATAACCTGCTGTAGAGTTAGTTGCTAGTTTCTTCATATTTTCAGTAAACTGTCCTAAGGCTAACTCAATCTGTCTTTGTTTGATTGGTTGATTTTGATAGATCGTTCTACTTTCAGCTAGAAGTTGATCTACTTTTGCCAAGACTGCCTTTTCATCAAAAGCTCCAGGTTGGTAGTTAGATTGAAGGGCTGGAATCTTGTTTTTCAAGGCTACTTCATAGCCCTTAGTTTGAACCTTGATGTAGTGATTGTGGTCTCCATGAGGGATCACAAAACTGCCGTTTTCAACCTGCAAACGATAAGGTGATACGCGATCACGTAAGGCAGTCGTATAAAGTTCATTTAGGAAATCAAGTTCAGGATTTCCAGTTTGGAGTGGAAGTCGAACGTGTTCCTTACGAACAGCATAGGGATGGATATGAGTTGGATCGTAGGCTTGGTCAGGATTATTAAATACAAAGAAACCTTTTGAAATTCTAATAGCTTCAAGTGGAACCCCATAGGTCTTAGAAATATAAGCTATTTTTTCTTCATCACTAGCATCTTTAGAGAATGATTCAACAGATTTTGCAAGTGGTTGAACAGGCTCTGCATCATGATGTGTTTTCAAATGTTCCTGAGCTTCCTTAATTTGATCAGCTGTCAAATCCTTCTTGAAGAAGTAATGATTGTGGTCTCCGTGACTCATGACAAATCCTTGATCATCCTCACTAATGACACGATCGGCATCAAAACCGTGATCGTGATCTTCACCATGATGGTGGTCATGCTCATCGCCATCGTGATCGTCATCATGAGCTGGATTTGGTGTTGCTGTATTTGCCCCTTTCAAGTGGTCTTGCGCTGCCTTAATTTGGTCTGCTGTCAAATCTTTCTTGAAGAAGTAATGATTGTGATTACCATGAGTCATGATAAATCCTGATTCATCTTCAGCGATAATACGATTAGCATCAAAGCCGTGTCCATCTTCTTCATGTTCCTCATGTGAAATTCCTGGATTGATTGGAAGAGATGGAGAAGGTGTTGCTAGACCATTGTTTGGAAGAGTCGGTTGTCCAATTTGATTCGACTTAGGAATGTAATGTAAATGATCACCATGTCTTACAATATAAGCTGTGGCTGTTTCTTCGACAATATCTTTAGGATTAAAGATATAACCATCAGATGTTGAAGAGATAGGCTTATTTGTAAGTAATGAGGCACTATTCAAAGTAGATGGACTGCTTGAAAGACTTCCAAGACTAGACGCTACTTCATTAGGTTTTTCATTTGTAGAACCAGTTCCACCGATAGGCACCATTCTAGCAATCTTTTCTTCTAAAGCGGAAAGTTTGCTGTAAGGAATAAAGTGGTAATGGTCG
The DNA here is from genome assembly GCF_946902925.1 of Streptococcus sp. Marseille-Q6488. NCBI lineage: Bacteria > Bacillati > Bacillota > Bacilli > Lactobacillales > Streptococcaceae > Streptococcus > Streptococcus sp. Marseille-Q6488. Next base: position 49,245 of record NZ_CAMPPZ010000010.1, read on the forward strand.
CCATGCGGAATCGCAACTCCATTTGGCGTACGGCTGATAATCTTAGCAGGGTCAAAAACCAGACCGTCTGATTCACTGTAACGTTGGTCACTAGGTGAATCATAGAGTTCCTTCAAAAGACTCTGGAGATTTTCAGCTTTATTTGCTGGCTTGCTAGTTGATCCTTGTGCTACAGATTGCGTGTTATTGTCACTAGCTGCTGAAGAATAGCTTAACTGACTCGGTTGCGTATTTTTCCCAGCCAGATGAGCTTTAGCAGCAGCTAACTCACTAGCAGACAAATCACTTTTTGGAATGTAGTGATAGTGACCTCCGTGAGGAACGATATAAGCATCTCCCGTATCTTCGATAATATCAGCTGGATTAAAGACATAACCATCATCTGTCGTATAACGTCCCTGAGACCTTGCTACAGCAACATCAGCACTGACCTTCTCATTATCTTTGACGTGTTCTTGTTTTTGACGATTGATTTCATCTTTGGTTCGAACATTATCAGCATGAGCTGCATCTTTCAGGTAAACATAATATTTTCCATCGACCTTGATGATATAACCACCCTTGACCTCATTGACAATATCTCCATCCTTAAGTTGGTAGTTTGGATCCTTCATCAAAAGTTCTTCACTAAAGAGGGCATCATAAGGAACTTTCCCATTATAGTAATGATAGTGGTCACCGTGTGACGTCACATAGCCCTGATCTGTAATTTTGATGACAATTTGCTCAGCCTGAATTCCTTCTTTCTGGCTAACCTGATCTGGTGTCAAGTTTTCACTTTTCTGACTTGACTGGCTACCATCCACATAAGAGACACGCTTATTGTCCTTATTTTCCTGCGAACGATGCTGGTTCAGTGCATATGCACATAGACTCAAGGATACGATAACAGCTGATCCAGCTGCAATATACTTTTTACTGAATTTCATAAATCCCTCATTTCAATAAATGATGAAGCTTTTTCTCAACTTCTTTTTCTCGGTTAAACAGTTTTTCTAAACCGGTTATTTAACCATTTAATTAACCAGTAAATAGTTTACCTTTTTTAAGTTTATCTGTCAAGATTTTTATATCATTTAAAAAAATAAAAGCCAGTATTACTACTGACTCTTACATTATATCGATTTAATAGGATAAACTTATGCTTCTGGCTTCGTCTCAATTGACTCACTACCTTTTAACAAAGCAAGTAATTTTTCTGCCTCTGTCATGATGTCATTATTATCCATGGTTTGCAGGCTCAAGTTACCTCGTAAACTAGCCAGGGTTTCAGTCGCAGTAGCTTTCAGACTAGCATCCGTTACTTTATCAAGTAAAGTTTCTACTTCTTTGAGTTTAGCTTCTACTTTTGCAGTCTCTACTTGATGGACTTCTGGCTCTTCTGTAGTATCTTCAGCTTCTTCCTCTGTCTCGTCTTCATCAGTGCTCGGTTTATAAAGATTATCTGCTGAAGGATTTAAACCAGCGTGATTCTCTTTTTCATCAGATTCAGGGCGAGTTGGCTCACTTACTTCATCATGTTCCTTATTTTCATCAGGTTTACCGTCTTGGTCTGCCTTATTTTTACGAACATGGTCGCTAGCATTACCCCAACCATTATCTGAATGAGGACGTTGGTCCGGATGTTCAACGTAGTATTTTACAGTCGCAAATAAATCTTCTAAGGTATAACCCTCAGGTGCCTTATAGAGTCCTTCGTCAAACCATGCAAACTTAAGATTATGATAGTGATCAAAGTGAGGAATTATAAAGTAACCATTCTGTACAGCTACAGTATACTGTAAATGATTTGGTATTTTTTCTAATGGTACCTTGTTCTCAGCTTTTACGCGGTTATAGATAGCTTCTGTCCCTGTTGCCTCTGGTTTTGCTTCAGTAGAATTTGGAGCTTGTAAGCCTTTTTCTTTAGCATAAGCCTGAGCTGCTGCCCTTTCAGCTTCAGATAAGCTGTCTTTTTTAATCCAGTGGCTATGGTTCAAGTGTGGAGTGACGTAGGCATTTCCTGCATCACTTTCAATATCATGTTCGTCAAAAATGTAGCCATCTGAGGTTGTATATTTACCTGCTAATTTCGCTAATTTAATTTCATCGTTTGTATAGGCAATTTGAGCATTTGGTTTGCCAAGGCGTTCTGGGTGGGTAATTGGTGCTAGAAATGCCAATAAATCATCTACCAATTTTACTTTATTATTAGAAGATTCATTATTCAAGCGTTCTGCTAATTTGTCTAAGGCTTGGAAATCAACAGCACGCCCCTTATTTTCAGACAAGGCTTTATGAGCCTGGGTTAACAGATTATAAGCTTTATCATAAAATTCTTTGTCACGAGAAGAGACGTTTTCTTTCTTCGCAACTAGAGCATGTGTCTCTTGAGTTTTCTTAGACAAGAGATTTTCAATAGCATCAATCTTATCCTTAGCCAAGTCTTTAGCAAAAACATAGTGACTGACACCAGCAATTTCCACAACATATCCTTTTCCAACTTTTCTAACAACCTGTTCTACTGCAAAATTAGTTTGTTTTTTCTCAGTTGACGGTTGAGCTTGCGGTTTTGGTGCTGGTTTCAAATAATGCATTCCTGGCAAGACTATACCATTTTGTCCTTTTAACGGAATCATGCTTGCAATCCTCTGCTCTAAATCAGACATTTGTGAATAAGGGATAAAGTGATAATGATTTCCGTGAGGCACAGCAACACCATTTGCTGTACGATCTGTTATTTGTGCTGGGTCGAATACCAAGCCATCCGATTCCACATGTCGTTCTGACAAAGGTTTGGCATACAATTCACGTAAAAGGCTTGAAATATCTTCCCCTTGATTCTGATGATAAGTTGGAGTGACAGTTAGATTGTGGTTCTCTGACAAGCTTGGTTGAGCTGGATTTGCATTATGACTAAAACTTGAAGAAGGACGAGACCCCTGCTTCCCATTCCAATAGGCTTGGGCTGCAGCCAATTCCCCTGCAGACAAAGCGCCTTTTGGTATATAGTGGAAATGATTGCCATGCGGTACAATAAAAGCGTCTCCTGTATCTTCAATCACATCTGTCGGACTAAAGACATACCCATCATCCGTTGTATAGGCGCCTCCAGTTGATCTATTCGGTGCTTGCGTATTGAGATTAAAGTTTGGTTTAATGGTTGAACTTAGTTTATCTGTACTGCTTGGTTTCGTATTATCAGAATGCTTTTGAACTGGCTGACCTCCAATTGGTAGATTTCGAGCCAATTTTTCTTCCAAAGCAGACATTTGTGAATACGGAATGAAATGGAAATGATCCCCATGAGGAACTGCGACCCCATTTGCAGTACGTTTTATAATTTGTGCTGGGTCAAATACCAATCCATCAGACTCCACATGACGTTGGCTAAGTGGCAAAGCGTACAATTCTTGAAGGAGACTAGCTAAATCCTCACTTTGACTTTCAGAATCTGTTGCAGGATTTTGAGGTGTCTCAGATTGACTCGTTCTCACACTAGATCTTGTTTCTCCCCTGCTAGAACGATATTCAACCGTACTTAATTGACCGCCTTTTCCAGATAAGAAGGCTTGGGCAGCAGCTAATTCACTAGCAGACAAGTCACTCTTAGGAATATAGTGGAAGTGATTACCATGAGGAACGATATAGGCATCACCTGTATCTTCTATAATATCAGAGGCATTAAAGATATAACCATCATCCGTTGTATAGCGCCCTTGAGCTCTGGCTACAGCAACAGCATTATCTGTGCTTGAATTATGATTATGACTGTGTTCTTGCTTCTGACGTTTAATCTCTTCTTTTGTCCGAATATTGTCAGCATGGGCGGCATCCTTGAGGTAAACATAGTATTTCCCGTCTACCTTAATGACATAACCACCCTTGATTTCATTGACAATGTCTGAATCCTTCAACTGATAATTCGGATCTTTCATCAGCAGTTCTTCACTGATGATAGCATCATAAGGAACCTTCCCATTATAGTAATGATAATGGTCTCCATGAGAGGTCACATAACCTTGATCCGTAATCTTGATGACAATTTGTTCGGCATTGATTCCCTCTCTCTTACTGACTTCATCTGGTGTCAAGTTCTCTGCCTTTTGACCAGCCTGATCACCGTCTATATAAGCAACTCGATTAGACTCTTTCTTAGCCTGACCAGCCTGATACCGTCCAAGCTCATAGGAACAAACACTTAGGGCAAGAACTGCCACTGAACCTGCTACATATTTTTTATTGATTTTCATTCTTTCCTCACTTTAATTCTTCTGCTAGAACACTCATATTTTCTTCCAGATTTTCTAAATAGGTCTTGTCATTTTGTGGGTCTGCCTCTAAAGGATTCAGAGTTTTAAGACCCACACCTGTTGATTTGACAAGAGTTTCAGCTACTTTTGAAGAAGCATTACTTTCTGTAAAAATCGTTTTAACCTTATAGGTCTTAACAAATTCCTGAATTTCTGTTAGTTGTCTTGGACTTGGTTCTTGTTCAGGAGAGATACCTGCAATACCAAGTTGATTAAGTCCAAATCTCTTCGCTAGATAAGAAAAGGCTGTATGTTGTGTTACAAAGGTTTTCTGAGTCGCTTTTTCAAATTTAGGCTGGAATTTCTTAGTTAGTTCTTGAGCTTTTTTGATAAAGGCTTGCGCATTTTTCTGGTAAGTTTCTTTATGCTCACTATCCACCTCTGAAAGTTTATCAGCGATAATCTGGGCTTCTTCGCCAGCTTTTTCAGGATCTAGCCAAGTGTGAGGGTCATAGAGCGTTTTTTCATCAACTCCATCCCCTGCTTCCACATCTTCTAGCCCAGGGACGCGGTCTAAAGTCATTCCCTCAGAAGCCTCTAAAACTTTCACTTTGGATTTTTTTAGATTTGGATCCAGACTTCCTGCCCAAGATTCTAGCGTATGAGAATGGTAAACAAAGACATCTGCATCATAGATGGCCGCGATGTCATTTGCTGAAGGTTCAAAGGAGTGAATCCCACTACTTGACTGAATCATCCGAACATCATTCAAGTCACCAGATACTTCCTTAACCATAGCGTAGATAGGATAAAAACTGGTCACAATTTTCATCCCCTTTCCTGTCTGGCTTTCCTTTTGACCACAGGCTCCCAGCAATAAAAGAAAAACACTTAACAAGACTAAAAATAAATTTTGTTTCTTCATGAACAACTCCTTAACCGTTTAATTAACTAGTAAACATTCTACTCCTAAAAATTTAATCTGTCAAGATATTTTTAGAAAAAATTTGAAATTTCTTTCACATATAAAAATCTGCTGAGTTTCAACAACTCAACAGATTCTCACTTTATTCTTCTATGGTAGAATGCTTATAACCATAAGTAAAGTAAATAAAACTTCCTACTAACAATGCAACTAGGAAAGCAATCCAAGTTTCCATATTATACTGCAACATAAAGGATAAACAAATGATGATTGATAAAATTGGTAACAGGGGTACCAAGGGTGTTTTAAATTCCCCAGCTTTTGGCATCCCTTTTTCTTTCCGTAAGCGAATCAGACCATAAGCCAGCATAATCAAGTAGGCTAAGGTACAAATGTTTAAGAAGGCTGCAATACTAGCTAGTGGGAAGATTCCTGCTGCTACTGCTGAAGCTAGACCGGTTAAGATAGTCGCATTTTTAGGTACCTTGCTTGTTTTGGTCAGTTCTTTAAAGGCGGCAGGCATTAAGCCATCGCGTGCTAAACTGTAAATCATCCGCGATAGGGCATAGGTCATCGAAATACAAACTGTAATCAAGGTCAAGATAGCCACCAATGACACATAGTTGGCTGCCCAACTAATCCCAACACTACGAAGGGCAAAGGCAACGGCATCATCGACATTTAGATGACTATAGTGAACCACACCAGTCAAGACAAGCGTCACCAAGGCATAAAGAATGGTTACGATAGAAAGCGATAAGACAATCCCTCTAGGAATATTTTTTTGAGGAGTCTTGACCTCATCTACAGCCATAGAGATGGATTCAAATCCCAAAAAACCGAAGAACATCAAGGACGCACCAGCCATAATACCAGTACTAGCGCCATAGATTTGTCCAAAACCATAAGGAGCAAAATTACTCCAGTTATCAAGTTTGATATGCCAAATTCCTACTAAAACAAAGAGAGCTAAAGCGGAAAATTTCAAAATGACTAGAATCGAATTAAAGCGTAAGGCTGCCTTGGCATTTAGTAAAACAAGCGAAGTCACCAGAACCAAGACAAGAATAGGCAATAAATCAACAAATGTCCCTGCTTGAGGATTAAAGGTACCATTTAAAGCCTGAGGAAGGGCTATCCCGTATTGAGAGAGCAACCCTTTAAAATAAGCTGCCCAACCCGAAGCCACACCAGATATAGCTGTCATGAATTCCATCATGGTTAACCAGCCAGCCAACCAAGCTGGAAATTCTCCTAAAATAGCATAGAGATAACTGTAGGCACCACCTGTAGCGGGTACTCGTGAAGCAAATTCTGCAAAAAAGAGGGCTGATAATCCTACACACAAGGCAGAAATGACGATTGAAATCACTAGGGCTGGGCCAGCAAGTGTAGCAGCTGCAGTACCTGTAATTGTAAAGACACCTGTCCCTACCATGGCTCCGATACCCAGCAAAATCAGATCCCATAACTTCAAATGCCTGTGCATCTCTGTTTTATCCAAACTAACGTTCTTTGTTCTAAATATATTCATCTTTGACTCCAAAATAAACTGATGATTCTATTTTACCATAAATATAGGAGATTTGTGAATATTTATAAAATGTTTTTCTAAAAAATCTGACTACTCTCTTGTAATCAGATTTTTATCTATTCTAGTTCATTTCTTTAAAGGCTGCTTCTGCATCCGCATTACTGATAACACCAAATTGAATCTTTCCAATCTTCCCTTGGCTATCAATTAGGTATTCTGTAGGAATACTTCGAATTTGATAAGCTTGGAAGGTTGTGGCCTTGGTATCATAAAGAACAGGGATATCCTTATAACCTTGATCTTGGAACCATTGTGGGAATTGCTCAACAGTTTTTTCACCTTGAATTCCTGGTGCAATGACACTAAGAATTTCGAAATCACGATCTGGTTTCGCAGCTAATTCCATCAACTCAGGCATACTTTTCTTACATGGACCACACCATGACGCCCAAAACTTCAAGTAAACCTTTTTACCCTTAAAATCAGATAACTTAACTTCTTTGCCATCCATGGATTGTAAGGTAAAGTCTGGAGCATCTTTTCCAACAGCGATTTGTTGTACAGTCGTTTCTTGTTTTGGCTGTTGTGGGGCTTGAGTTTTTTTAGTCTCTTCCTCACCACAGGCCATCAATACAACTAATGACAAGAGGCTTAAGCCAGCAAACATTACTTTTTTCATCTTTTTCTCCTTTATTCAAAAATTCCAGCTAGAACATTTACTTGTCCTAATAGTAACAAAATTCCCATTAAAATAATGAGGAAACCACCAATTTTCTTTAGTAGCATCATATGACGTTTAATTTTACTAAAATAAGGCATTACTACACCTGAAGCTAGGGCCAAAACCAAGAAAGGAATGGCCATGCCCAGAGTGTAAATGAGAGTATAGATGGCTCCTTGCCAAGCGCCATTGCCTCCCGAAGCCGCAAGTGCTAAAACAGAACTCAAAACTGGACCGATACAAGGCGTCCAACCGAAGCTAAAGGTAATACCGAGTAAAAATGCTGACCAATAACGATTGGCTTCTGATTTCTTAAAAGTAAAGCTTTTTTGAACCTCTAATTTCTTAAAATGAAAAATTTCCATCTGGTGAAGACCCAAAATGATAATAATAGCTCCCATAACATATCGAAACCAATTGGCATAGAGAATATGACCAAAGTAACCAGCACCAAAGCCTAGAATAAAGAAAATGAGAGAGATACCTGCTATAAAGCAAAGTGTTCGAATCAAGCCTGACCAGAGAACCTTTCTCCCAAATAAAGAAAAGCTTTTTGCACTTTCCTGATCATCCAATAAAATTCCAGCATAGACTGGCAGAAGAGGAAAAATACAGGGAGAAAAGAAGGACAAGACCCCTGCTAAAAAAACGGAAATTGAAAATACTATCGTTTCCAATAAAGAACCAACTTTCTTAAGATTTCTAATCCTATTTTACTATATTCAATTTAATTTGTATGCTTTCTGCTACGCAAAATCGTATCGGGAACTATTGGACTAATCTTTTCTTTTGCTAGTCAAGGTGGATTTTATCCCCCCAAATAGCCAAAAAGCAACGACAAGGGTTACTCGTCGCTGCTTTTGTGAACGGAAACGTCTTTTAGATTTGACATTTCATAACTCATGTTTTACTTGAGTTTGGCAAGGATTGCTTTAAGCTCCTCTACTAGTTTAGCTTCTGTCTCTGCTGAGCCATTTTCTTCTTTCACGAAATCAAGGGTTTCTTGGAGAAGGTTTTTGGCTTTGGCAAGGACTTTTTTATCTACTTTTTCTGCATCTAGCTGTCCGAGAACCTTGGCCAATTCCGTGCTTAACTGCTGGATTTCTGACTCTTTCTTACGACGAACTAACCAGAAGGAAATTACGCCTAGAAGGGCGAGTAGACTGACCACAATCACTCCTGCTGGAACTGAGTTTGTTTCAGTCATCTTATCTGAATCCTTACTATCTTCCGTTCCTTGTTTGGCATCTTTCTTGTCCTGTGCAGGCTTGCTGTCGCTAGCATTTGCTTTCACATCTTTGAGAGAGTCCAAGGCAGCCTTCACAGACTCTACTGCAGTACGCAGACCTTGCTCTGTCAAGGCACTATCTTCCAGAGCTTTTTGAGCATCTAGGAGGACAGCCTTGGCTGCATCGATTTTCGGATCAGATACTGTTGCCAGAGCTTTCAAGCGTTGGTCTAACTCTTGAGTCAAGGCACGAAGTTCAGACTTGTCAACTTGCTCTTGAGCTGGAGCTTGCGTGCTCGTTGAGCTAGATGAAGGACTTGCTGCCACTCTAGGAGCTTGAGTCGGAGCTGAACTTGAAACTGGGGCAGGACTTGCAGGTTGACTCGGAGCAGTTGGTTGTGACGGTTGTGGAGCTGGCTCAGATGGGGCTGTTGGAGTCTCAGTAGCTCCTTGGTCTGGCTGAGTAGGGGTAGAAGGTTGCGGTTGAGGCGTAGGAAGTGGACGTGGAGATGGTAGTGGATTGATGTTCTTGATAGCATCGATTCCTGCCACTTTTGCCTGTTCTACATCCTTATTCGTTACACCCTTGTCCACCGCAATCTTAGCATCCTTAGCTTCTTGATCCACCTGTTGCAATGCTCTTGACTTGTCCTCAGTTGTCAAATCAAAACGATTCGAAATTTCTGTTTTCTTAGCAAATGCAGCAGCATTGATTGCTTCTACAGCTGCGGCTTTGTTACTTTTCGCTTTGGTTGCTGCTGCTTGGATATTACTTATTCCTTTATCTTTTGCAGCTGTTACTTTAGCGTCCGTATCCGTATCAGCCTTATTGATTTCATTTC
>NZ_CAMPPZ010000011.1:0-97925 GCF_946902925.1 Streptococcus sp. Marseille-Q6488
TATTGATTTCATTTCTTGCTGTTGTTGCTGCTGCGGTAACAGCTGCTGTTAGACTAGCTTTTTCATCTGAAGTTAATCCTCCATTATTGGTAATATTGCCTTTTTGAGTTCTTTCTTCAGTATCAATTGCTTCTATTGCACCAGCCTTATCTAACTTCGGTGCAGGCGCTGTCGCCTGAATACTATTTGCTGAAAAGTCCGTCTTCAATCCTTCGTAATATGTAGTATTTGTTCCCTTACGAACATACGCCACTACAAGTCTAAGATTATCCGTTCCTATTCCTTTTGTTTGATCACTATATTTAGGAGGAACAAAATCAAAGCTCCCATCTGTCTTTACTGGGGCTTCCGCAACAACATGATAACCATCTGCCTCTGGTAAGTAACTATAAGGATTTTGCCGTCCTCCGGTTACTAAATAAGCTTTTAACTCAGCATCAGATGGAAGATTGTTAGGCTCCGCCTTTGTGCCAATAGTACCAGAAACTACTGGTTTCTCATTAGCTTGTCCTTCTAAATTTTTACTAGTTGTTGTAAATCTTGGGGTAGGTAGAGGACGAGCAATACTTACTGTGGTATGTTCACTATGACCTGCGCTATCTGTAGCTGTGACAACGATATTAGATAAACCATGTTTATTTCCAGGAATACGACCTGTTAAATCTACATATCCCCTTGATCCTATAGTTTTCAAACTTGACTTCGTCAATCCCAAGCCATCTAGTCCTTGCACATCTATATTTGTAATAGTACGACCACTTAAAGACTCAGCTATCAATCGAATATTATTCCCGACCGCTTCTCCCGTCAGTACTGGTACGACTTTATTAGTAGAATACTGAGGGTCAGAGCTTCTTCCAGTAGCTAATCCCACCCTCAAACTTGAAGTTTCCCTAGAATGTCTTAGATTTCCATCTAAATTAGCCGCTCCTCCCTGCTGAAGTTGACTAGCCTTTCTATACTCTTCAAGTGCCGCATTAAAAATCTCCTGATCAACAAGTCCAGTTTCCGATGTTCCCAATGCTGCATTGAATTTTTCGTATGCTTCATTGAGTTTTTGGACTTGTTCTTGATTTCCAGCACTGTTCTTGAGATTTTGAAGAAGCTTGTGTATATCATCTGATAGAGAGTAACTTCCTTCACCATTTATATAACTTGTACTGCTTGCAACACTTTCCTCTTCCTGATTCTCTACACTTCTATCTTGAGATTGAGGTGATTTGCTTCGGCGATCTATGGATACTGTTTCCTCTTCCAACTCTGGTTGAGCTTCTTTTTTATCTTTTTCTGCCTCAGACACGGGAGATGATTCGTCAGATACAGGTTTAGCTCCACTACCGCCTTTTTCTTCATCTGGCTTATCTACTATCGAGCTAGCTTTTCCTTCATCATCTTTAGATGGAGCTCCTGGCTCTTTTTTCTCTGTCTCTTGAGTGTTTGCTTTAGCTCCTTCTTGTTCTACGTTAAGATTTTGATTGCTTGTCTCTGATGAGCTTAGGGCAGATGAATTGTCAGGCTTGACATCCCTATCCGGAGTGACCACTTCTGTATTTGCTTCCGCCGCCTGCACTTCTGTCGCTGGATTAGCCACAAAAAAGACAGACCCTAGCAAGACTGAGGCTGCTCCGATTGAAAACTTGCGTATAGAAAAGCGTTGGCGCTCATTCATTTTAAACTGTTTCATAGTTTTTCCTTTCTTTCTACCCTGTCTTTGCTCCTCTAGCCATGTTCATGCAGGCATCAACTCGCAATAAAAACAGGAAAACATGACCTTTTTCATCTTAAACAAATGACAAAAAGCCCAGTGTTTACTAACACTTCATTATATCAACTTAGTTCCCTTCCTTCAACCTCACTTTGTTTTAGAAAATCGATAATTATATATATATATATATGCATGTTGCTTATTTTAAAGGATTTATAGGCTCCTTATTTGTAAATTTAGTATATTTTTCGTTATTTTCAGAAATTTTAAATTTATATGACATTCAAACGGAACTGCTCATCTTGCTATCTATCGCCAGAAAAACCTATCCTAGACTCAGCAAATAAAAAAACAGGCTCTCCGAAAAATCAGAAATCCTGAGATATTATTTGATATAACTCCTATCCCAAATCACTTGATGTAGGCTCTCCCAGCTTTGTCAAGTAGCAGAGGTAGACTAACCATGACAAAAATCAGCCATAGGCAGACTCATAAAAACCCAGATAAATATAGGAAAGAAGCAAAAAGAAAGGCCGATAGCAAAATCATACCCAAAGTCTCTCCAAAATTCCTACAAATACCATAGAAGCCAAAGGATAGATAAATGATAAAGAGACTAAAGCAAAAACGCTTGCCTGTCTTTTTAGTTCCAAGAACCCTATCTTGACCAGATGATTTTCCTGAATGTTAGTGCTGATTTTACAACAATGTCTCAAACTCAGTGACAGTCATTTCCAATTGCTGACTGGCAACCTCAGAAGTCAGAAGACCTTGGCGTACTAGATTTAGTAGCATAGACAAACTTCCTTCAACTTTCCCACGCTCCAGTCCCTGTTCAAGACCCTCTGCACGACCACGTTCAAGTCCACGCTCTAAACCTTTTTCAATACCTTCTGCCCTAGCAGTTTCCAAAGCATAGTCCTGCGCTAACAATGCTTGTTCTTCTCGCATACGTAGTTGGCTAAACATTTTCCTGTCCTCCTCGGACCAGCTCTTATAGTCCAGCAGTTGATCTGCTTGGCTGATAGCTCGCTCGGGTTGCTGGGTAAAGGGCTTGTTGCCGAAAAACTCTAACCATGGTTTGCGAACCTCGTCTTTGCTGGTTTCTCTGTATTTTTTAGTTCTTAGTTATGATGGTCTTTCAATAGTTCTTCAAACTCAGCGACGGTCATGCCCAGTTGCTGACTGGCAACCTCAGAAGTCAGGAGACCTTGGTGTACTAGATTTACTAAACCTACTTTTAATCCCTCTTCAATGCCTTCTTCTCGTCCTTGTTCACGACCCTCTGCACGACCACGTTCTAAGCCTTTTTCCTCAGCTTGTTCCAAGGCATAGTCCTGTGCTAACAAGGCTTGTTCTTCACGCATACGTAGTTGACTAAACATCTTCCTGTCCTCCTCGGACCAGCTCTTGTAGTCCAGCAGTTGGTCTGCTTGGCTGATGGCTCGCTCTGGTTGTTGGGTAAAGGGTTTGTTCCCGAAAAACTCTAACCATGGTTTGCGAATACTATCTTTGCTGGTTTCTCTATATTTTTTTAATTCCAAGAACGCCATCTTAACCGTTATTGCTAGTCTTACAACAATGTCTCAAACTCAGCCACGGTCATTCCTAGCTGTTGACTGGCAACCTCAGATGTCAAAAGACCTTGACGGACTAGATTTAGTAGCACGGACAAACTTCCTTCGACTTTCCCACGCTCCAGTCCCTGTTCAAGACCCTCTGCACGACCACGCTTTAAACCTCGTTCAATACCTTCTGCACGACCACGTTCAAGTCCAAGTTCTAAGCCCTTTTCCTCTGCTTGTTCCAAGGCATAGTCCTGTGCTAACAAGGCTTGTTCTTCACGCATACGTAGTTGACTAAACATCTTCCTGTCCTCCTCGGACCAGCTCTTATAGTCCAGTAGTTGGTCTGCTTGGCTGATGGCTCGCTCGGGGTGTTGGGTAAAGGGCTTGTTCCCAAAAAACTCCAACCATGGCTTGCGAACCTCGTCTTTGCTGGTTTCTCTGTATTTTTTTAATTCCAAGAATGCCATCTTGACTAGATGGTTTTCCTGACCATTGTTGGTAATGGTTAAAACATCACCTGTCGTATCTTCTCGCATACTAAAGCTATGAAAAGCTAAGTCATCTGAAAAGTAATTGCTGTCCACGATTGCGATGGCATATACTGGTGCGATATGTTTGTAACTCTGGTGTGTATCACCTTCTCGTTGGCGAATTTTTTCAAGATTTTGATTGACCTGACTACACAGATAAGCCCACAGGCGATTGATGAAAAAATTCTGATGATGGACTTGAATCTCAATGATAACTTGGGTTCCATTATCTAGTTCAGCTAAAACATCTATACTTGTATAGAAGTCCTGGGCCGAGTAGGGCATGGGAGGCAAGACATGAATGTTGCTCCCCTCTAAAATCGTCACATTTTTTGCTGGCAAGTCCAGCATATCGCGGATAAATTGACAAGTGATTTCTGGATTGCTGAAAATTTTCTTAGCAACCAAGTCATTAGTTGGGCTGATGCCCGGATGACGTACAGTCATATTTCTTCTCCTCTCATTATAGCACATTTTTTAATCTAATTTACTAGATTTGATGCTTCTATCTATTTATTCGGAAAAGAAATTAAAAGTCTCCTAATTTTTAATCAATTCTTTCTAATGGATATAGAGAATAAAGGAATTTTCCCAATTTTTAGTACCATTTTAGAAGTTGTAATGTACTATTCCAATCTCAAATTACTATAAAGTTGATTGAAATAAAAACAAGACATACATTTATCGTAAACGAATTGCAACCACAAAAAAGCAAGCATTCACAAGAATACTTACCTATCATGAGAGGAATAGTTGTTCCTCTTTTTTATTACTAAAATTCAAAGAATTCCAGAGCTTTTTTCAAGAGCAAATCCGTATATTCTGGATCTTCTTGGGCTACTTCTATTTCCCACTGAACTTTTTCCAAATCATCTGTAATCACTCCATCTACTCCTAAGTGAAGAGATTTGCTAATAGCTTCTGAATCATTGACAGTCCAGACATAAAGTTTCTGGTCCGTTGTCCATAGTTTGCTTACAAAATATTCATCCAAGGTTGAGTACTCCATAGTATATCCTGTCGCCCTTGTTTTAGGAAAGACAGAATTGTAGGGCATGATAAAATAAACTGGCAGTTCGGCATCATACTGTCTTACTTTTTCAACAACATGGTAGTCTAAAGATTGGATTTGATGCCCATAAATCTTGAGCTTTGCAGCATAACGGGCTAAAAAGCGGTCCATCATGTCTGGACTATCTTTTTTACTGGTTTTGATTTCAATTAGTAATTTTTGACCAAGTTCGTTGGCTCGACTGAGATAGTCTTCAAAGCTTGAAATTTTAGTCTGGTAGCCATTTTCAAAAATATCAATCCCTTTAAGCTCCTCCAAGTTTAAGTCTTGAGGACTTTTATTGATACCTGCTAGATTTTTCAAGTTTGCATCATGCATCATGACAAACTGCCCATCTTTTGTCTCCTGCACGTCCGTCTCCACCAAGTCTGGTTTGAGTTGTGCTGTAGTTTCCAAGGACTCTACTGTATTTTGAATCCCATTTGCATTGGAAACCCCTCGGTGAGAAATAAGCTGAGGTAGATGAACCATGGGAGCCTCCAGATAAATATAACCTTCTAAGGCAAAGAAAAGACTGGCACAAGTCATGACTCCCCATCGCATGATGTGATCTTTTTCTCTCCGAGGAAGCATATCCAGCTCCTTTCCTGTCAAAAATGAAACAAATTTAACCAAAAAGTAAGTCAGAGCCATATAATAAAGATTTTTAATCACAACAAAATTCAAAATACCAAGAATCAGAGACTCTCTCTGAGTGATGTCATCTACCAAAGTTTGAGCCAATAACAAAGGAATCAAAGGAAGATAAAATAATAAATTTGCCTTTAGCAAGATATAAAATAAATTCCAAGCATAAAAAGCAACTCTTTTCTTGGTTTTCTCCAAGCTAAACATCACTGCTTCTCGAACAGTCAGCTGATCATATACAATCTTCGGAAGGGCAAACATCAATCTGACAGAGATATAGAGAAAAATAAGAGATAGAAGTAGGATGCTCAGCCACCACATCCAATATTTATCTTCTAAATAATCTTGGATAAACTCTGGAATAACGATTTTATTGAGATAATAAATCTTCAGCATTTTCCGTATAAAAGGAAAAAGCATAGCTATATAGAAAAAGATAAACAAGGCTTTAGCGCAAGTTAGCTTTTTCATAAATCCAAAACTTTCATGGAAAACCTTGCGGATATACTCAATTAGCCTTCGCTTTTCATGATAGAGAAGATGACGAGCACCAATAAAGAGGAGTCCTATTTGAAAATAAGCAACCAGAAGGTTAATGACAATCAAGGCTAAAAAAGCTAGACTAATCAATGGAGAATGAGTGAGGATGGCTAAGACATTATTATAGGAAATAAAAAGATAACCTGTCTGATCTAATAAGAAGCTAGCCAACCATGAATTGAATGGGACCCACAAATACTCCACTATCATAAAAATTAAGAAAAAGAGAAAGAGGATTTTATCAAGATTGAGGTAAATCTGTTTAAAACCCAATTTTTTAGGTTTTTCAGGTTTCATAGGCACTCCTAGTCAAATAATTGAGACAAGTCCAAGCCGCCAAAAGGATTGTTTGATAAGCTGCTTTCCGTCTCTAACAATTCTCTAGCTTGATCTGATTCTAGGAAGGACTCATACACACGCGCCGTCATCCGAGCATCCTCTAAGCTATTATGAGACTGACCTTGAAATCCAAGAAATGAGGCAACAGTTTGCAATTTGAGATTGGCAATGCCATGTAAATCTGAACTACGACGTTCAAAGGCTTCATCATACAGATCCACCTTGTACTGCTGGGTGTAGTCTAAACCATGCTCTGCTAGAATAGGCAAATCACTTTTAGCAGCATTGTAGCCTACCATGGGTAAAGAACCCACAAACTCTTGGAAATCTTTGATAACTTCCTCCACTGGGGGAGCATCTTTTAAGGTCTCAGCTGTAATCCCCGTCAATCCATTGATAAAACTCTTTAGAGGCACACTAGTATGGACATAGGAATCATAGGCGTCGATTTCCTGACCATCTCTAAAACGCACTGCCGATACTTGAATCAAGTGTATTTGTCCTTCGTGCTGATTAAATTCTAAGTCAAAAGCAATATAATCTTCTAATCGTTCCATTTTCTACCTCTCCTATACTGTTATTTTATACTCTTCGAAAATCTCTTCAAACCACGTCAGCGTCGCCTTACCGTAGATATAGTTACTGACTTCGTCAGTTTTATCCGCAACCTCAAAAACATGTTTTGAACTGACTTCGTCAGTCTTATCTACAACCTCAAAGCAGTGCTTTGAGCAGCCTGCGGTTCGCTTCCTAGTTTGCTCTTTGATTTTCATTGAGTATTACTTGAGCAACTATACTATTAGAAACAAAAGAAGCCATCAGGTTAGCATTTAACCTAAACAGCTCCTTGATTATCCTCCAAATAAACGAGCAAAAAAGCCTTTCTTAGTGGATTGGACTTCTTCTTTTGCTTGGTCCAGCTCTAACTTAAGATTTTCTTGATCCTTCATAGCTTGAAGGGTCAATTGTTGCTGCTGATCGAGTTGTTTGTCTTTCTCAGCAATCTGACGGTCTTTGATGCGCATCTGCTCATCTTTTTCTGATAACTGACGATCCTTGGCTTTTAATTGTTCATAGAGACGGAGAATTTCTGCATTCTTCTCATCAACTAGAATCTCCATCAGCTCACGTTGCTTGACATCTTCACTGACAGGCTCATCTTCAAAAATCGTTTTTTTATAGATTTCTTCTAGCTTAATCAAGCCACTTCTGGTAACGACTGTTACCCCTTTGTCATTTTTATCTGTGTCTTCTTCTGGTAATTCTTTGACACGGTTATTGATTGCTTGGCGAGATAATCCTAAGACCTCTGCAATCTCACTGACGGTCATTTCAATACTCATAATATCCTCTGAAACGTTTTCTAGCTTTTCTTTACTTAAATCTTATCATAAGCTAGAAAAACTGTCAAATTTTCGCTTAATCTAAAGCCTTCAAAAAGGCTAATAAGACTTGGGCAGAGCGACGTCCAGCTTCGATAATAAACTCATCAAAAGAGATATTTGCTTCATGGTTAGCATTGTCACTCATAGCTCGGATGACTAAGACTGGGAGATTAAGGGCATGCGCTGCCTGAGCAATAGCTGCCCCCTCCATCTCAACAGCCAAAACATCTGGGAAATGGGATTTAATCGCTTTTATCTTATCATTTCCTGCAACAAAACTATCTCCTGTAGCAATCAAACCAAGATGCCCGTTTTGATCCAATTGAGATAAACTCTCTTGGATTTTGGCAACAAAGGTTTTATCTGATTCGAAATAAAGCGGTTGTTGCGCCATTTGTCCATAAGCATAGCCAAAAGCTGTGACATCCACGTCATGATAAGCCAATTTGTCAGCAATCACAACATCACCAACTGCAATACCCTCTGCTACTGCCCCAGCTGATCCTGTATTAATTAGAGCATCCACTTGAAAATGATCAGCCAAAATCGCCACACTCATAGCAGACATGACCTTACCAATTCCACTTTCTACAAGAACGACTTCATGAGATGCAATAGTTCCTGTATGATAGGTATTCCCTAAAACAACTTGTTCTTGGGCATTGTCTAGATGCTGGACCAGATAAGCCAGTTCTTCTGGCATAGCAGCAATAATTCCTATTTTCATTTCAATTCCTTTTCTATTACAACAGTTTCATTGCTAAGACAAGCAAAATCAAGAGAAAAATGACTGCAAATAATATTTTATTTAACTTAGAATTGAAGACATTTCTCTTGGTATTCTCAATGCGACGGCTTTTATGAATAGACGGTTCGACCTGAATCTTCAAGGTTTCCTGGCTAAAACCATGATCCTTAGGATTGGCATAACCAAAACGGGAAGAAGATGTTGGTAAAATCTTAGTCTCCTCATTATCATCTAGCAAAGGAGGACCTGAAATTTTTTCGCCTCTATTAGCTCTTTCAATCATTTCATCCGTTAATAAAGGTTTACCCATACTGACCTCCTCTATTTTTTGTGCAATTCCCAATACTGAACAGCCATAATTGTCTTGGCATCACAAATATGACCTGATTGGATCAATTCCTTGGCTTCTTTTAGACTCACTTCAAGGACTTCCAAGGTCTCATCTTCATCCTGCAGACGCGGATTTTCCACTTTCGTCAAATTGCTTGCTAGGTATAGTTTTAACTTTTCATTACAAAAGCCAATGGCTGAGTAAAAGTCGTACAAGAGTTCTAACTTCCCTGTATAGGCTGTTTCTTCCTCTAATTCACGAAGGGCTGCTGCGACAGGGTCTGTATTTTCTCCTACTTCCAACTTTCCGGCTGGAATTTCGTAAGAGACAGCCTCGATGGCCTTGCGGTACTGCTTGACCAAGATGAGTTTTTGCTCATCCGTTACTGCTAAAACACAGACAGCTCCATTGTGGAAAATCAAATCCCGTTGGGCAGTTCCCTTGCCTTCTGGTAATTCAACCTGATCTTGGACCAGTTTAAATATTGGTCCTTGATAGATTTCTTTTCGGCTAAGCGTTTTTTCTTCAAATTCCATGATAGGCTCCTACTGATTCTTAGGATGATGAGGAAGACGTGTTGCATATTCGTCTTTGTTGACCTGACGACCGCGACCAATCGCAATCGCATCCGCTGGCACGTCTTTAGTAATAGTTGAACCAGCACCAACGAGGGAATTGTTACCAAGTTCTACTGGCGCAATAATGGTTGAATTTGAACCAACAAAGACATTGTTGCCGATGACTGTCTTGTATTTGTTTTTACCGTCATAGTTGACTGTAATGGTTCCTGCACCAAAATTAACATGGCTACCCACTTCACAGTTTCCGATATAAGTCAAATGACCAGCCTTGGTATTCTCGCCGATTGAAGACCCTTTAACCTCAACAAAATTTCCAATATGTGCTTGGCTAGCGATACTTGAACCTGGACGAATGTGGGCATAAGGACCGACTGTCACTCCGTCAGCAACACTACTTTCTTCAATCATAGAGTTAGTAATAACAGCTCCTGCTCCGATAGTGCTGTCCACTACATAAGTACCATTTGTCAAAACAGTCTCAGCACCAATTTTCGTTTGCCCCTTCAAGGTAACATTGGCTTCGATTTGAACTTCAGGAGCAATCTCAACATCAATATCAATATAAGTTGTTTCTGGGTTGACAAAGCTAACACCGTTGACCATGTGTTGGTGATTGATGCGACGACGCATGACTGACTCAGCAGTCGCAAGAGCTACACGGTCATTTACCCCAAGACTTTCATCAAAATCTTTCAAAGTATAAGCGCCAACTTTTTCACCAGCCTCACGGAAAATACCAATAACATCTGTAATATAGTATTCTCCTTGAGCGTTGTTGGTATTGATATTTTTCAAAGCCTCAAACAAACGCTCGTTGTCAAAAACGTAAGTTCCAGTGTTAATTTCCTTGATTTGCTTTTCAAAATCTGTAGCATCCTTTTGCTCAACAATGCGAAGAACTTCAGCATTGTCATTACGAACAATTCGCCCATAACCAAAAGGATTATCTGTTTCAGCAGTCAAGATAGTGGCCACATTTTTATGATTGATGTGGAAATCAATCAAGTTTTTCAAGCTTTCACCTGTGATTAAAGGAGTATCTCCTGCAATGACCAAGGTGTGACCTGACAAACCTTCTAGGATAGGCTCTGTCATCATAACTGCATGACCAGTCCCTAACTGTTCAGATTGAGTCACAAATTCTGTCTGTCCAGCCAAGACCTGTTCAACCAATTCTGCCTTGTGTCCCACAACTGTTACTGTCTTTTCAGGTTGGATAGCTCCCACACTACGGAAAACATGTTCCAACATAGAAATACCCGCAACCTTGTGCAACACTTTTGGCAAATCAGATTTCATGCGAGTCCCTTTACCCGCTGCTAAAATAATGGCAAAATTTGACATAATCTTCTCTTTTCTGTAGAAATTCCCTTTTATTATACCATATTTCAAATCATTCCGCGCCCTTGAATGAAAAAATGCTCCAAAGTCCTTTCCTTAACCCATTTTTTTTGATTTTTTTTCATTTTTAGGGTAAAATTATGAGATATGAGAAAACAAATTCATCCACTTATTTTATTTGGTTTTTTTGGGATTATGATGTTCATTTTAATCATCAATCGCCCACTTAATGACAACCAATCCTTTAAAACAAAATCCAACATAGCGCAGATTGAAGCACAGGCTTTGAAACACTTAGACAAACCGATTATTGACCTCTCTGGCTGGCAGCGTCCTGAGGAAATCAACTACGACGCCCTCTCACAAAATATTTCAGGCGCTATTGTTCGTGTTCACAGTGGTGCTCAAACGACAAAAGAAAATGATGCTTCCTTTATCAATGGAATAGACAAGGCCTATAAGAGTCATATCACTGAACTTCAAAAGCGGAATGTCCCAGTTGCTGTCTACACTTATGTAGCTGGAAAAAGTGTCCAAGAAATGGAAAAAGCCGCTGAGGTTTTCTACAATGCAGCCTCTCCTTACAGCCCTAGTTACTACTGGCTAGACGTAGAAGACAAAACCATGTCCAATATGAACGAGGGTGTTGAAGCCTTTCGAGCAAAACTAGCATCACTAGGTGCTAAAAACATCGGAATCTACGTTGGGGTCTATTTCATGGAAGAACACAGTATTGATACAGGCAAGTTTACCTCTGTTTGGATTCCGTCCTACGGCTCTAACTCAGGATTTTTGGAGAGCAGTCCTAAAACTGACTTAGATTATGATATTCACCAATACACATCTAAAGGAAAAATTGCCGGCTTTGACCACGATTTGGATATCAACGTCATCTCTCCTTTAAAAAACAAAGAAGAAACCTTTAGAAAAATCTTTTTAAAACCTTAAAAGCATTTGTTTAGCATTTGCTTTTTCTTTTTGTGTTTGATTGTGATACAATATAGTAAGGATTTTTTGAAATAGAAATAGTTGGAGGAACTATATGCTCTCATGGTTAGCGCGCATTATTAAAGGGATTGTGATTGCTCTTGGATTTATCTTACCGGGAATTTCCGGAGGGGTTCTAGCAGCAATCTTAGGCATTTACGAACGGATGATTGGCTTTCTGGCCCATCCCTTTAAAGACTTTAAAGAAAATGTTTTGTACTTTATTCCAGTTGCCATCGGTATGCTTCTGGGAATCGGCTTATTTTCCTACCCGATTGAATACCTGCTTGAAAATTATCAGGTCTTTGTCTTATGGAGCTTTGCGGGTGCCATCATTGGTACAGTTCCTAGCCTTCTCAAGGAATCAACTCGAGAATCTGACCGAGACAAGATTGATTTAGCTTGGTTCTGGACAACCTTTATCATTTCTGGACTAGGACTCTATGCCTTAAATTTTGTCGTTGGAACCTTAAGTGCTAGCTTTCTTAATTTGGTCCTAGCAGGTGCACTGCTGGCTCTTGGCGTCTTGGTTCCTGGCCTCAGTCCATCAAATCTACTTTTGATTTTGGGTCTCTATGCTCCGATGTTGACTGGTTTTAAAACCTTTGACCTCTTGGGAACCTTCTTCCCGATTGGAATCGGAGCAGGTGCCACTCTCATCGTTTTTTCAAAATTGATGGATTATGCCTTAAACAACTACCACTCATGCGTCTATCATTTCATCATCGGTATCGTCCTATCAAGTACCCTTTTGATCTTGATTCCAAATGCAGGAAACGCTGAAAGTATCCAATACACAGGTCTTTCACTTGTCGGTTATGTCATCATCGCCTTCTTCTTTGCTCTAGGAATTTGGCTTGGTATTTGGATGAGTCAATTGGAGGATAAATATAAATAATGGCAAAAAAAGTTAAAGTCAAAAAAACATTAGTAGAACAAATCCTATCTAAAGCAGGTATCCCACATCAGGGGATTCAAATCAATGCCCTGGAAGGAGAGCTTCCTCAAGGTTATGAACGAGATCAGATTTTCAAAACCTTGGCTCTTTTGGGAGACAAGACAGGACCGATTATCGGAATTGTCCCTATCACTCAACACTTGTCTGAAAAGAAACTAGCCAAAATTTCTGGCAATAAAAAAGTGAGCATGATTCCACAAAAGGACTTGGAAAAAACAACTGGTTACATTCATGGAGCCAATAATCCTGTCGGAATTCGTCAGAAACACAATTACCCCATTTTTATCGATAAAATCGCCCTAGACTTGGATCAAGTGATTGTCTCTGCTGGGGAAGTTGGTCACAGCATTATCGTCGTGCCACAAGACTTGGCTAGCTTTGTAAAGGCAGACTTTGTAGATATTTTGGAGGACAGCAAGTAATGAAACTCTACTTTGTCCGCCACGGTCGTACAGTCTGGAACCAAGAAGGACGCTTTCAAGGTGCTAGTGGAGATTCCCCCCTTCTTCCTGAATCCATTGAAACCCTAAAACAACTAGGCCAGTATCTCAAGGATATTCCTTTTGATCAGATCTATTCAAGTGACTTACCTCGAGCAGTCAGATCTGCCGAGATTATCCAAAGTCAACTCAAGACGCCCTGTCCTTTAGAAAGTGTTCCTAATATTCGTGAATGGCAGCTGGGGAAGTTGGAAGGTTTGAAAATTGCAACCTTGGAAGCTATTTACCCGCAACAAATCCAGGCTTTCCGTACTAATCTTGCTCAATTTGATACTCAAATGTTTGGAGCCGAATCCCTCTATAGCACCACGCAACGGACCATCCAATTTATCAAATCACTCAAAGATAGTCCAGCTGAGCGTATTCTAATTGTCGGTCACGGTGCCAATCTTACTGCCAGTCTTCGTACTCTTCTAGGATATAAAGAACCACTTCTTCGTAAAGATGGCGGTCTAGCAAATGCCAGCCTGACCATTCTAGAAACCCATGATTTTGAAACATTCACTCTCGATACGTGGAATGATACTTCTTATCAATCATAATTATAGCCTAGCCTTCTGGAGATATAGTCAGTTGAAACAAAAATAAGACAAAAGAGCCTCGTAAAAAGGTATTGCAACTTGCCAATACCTTTTTGATATGAACACGTGTCTTCTCAACAGGATTGTAGAGCAAAATGAAATAAGAACTGAATAATGTGATTTGAGAATTTAAACTAATTTATAAGAATGTTTTAGAAGTAGTGATGTACTAGTTCAGATTCACTTTTCTATACTAATACTCTTCGAAAATCTCTTCAAACCGCGTCAACGTCGCCTTGCCGTATATATGTTACTGACTTCGTCAGTTCTATCTGCAACCTCAAAACAGTGTTTTGAGCTGACTTCGTCAGTTCTATCTACAACCTCAAAGCAGTGCTTTGAGCAACCTGCGGCTAGTTTCCTAGTTTGCTCTTTGATTTTCATTGAGTATAAGATGAGTAGGGAGGAAGAGGTAAAAGTTTATGCCCAAACTCTTCACATAAGAACTCTATCTTACCCATTCTATGGAATCTTGCATTATCCATTAAAACTTCCAGACTCATACTCTTCTAAAATCGATTCAAACCACGTCAGCTTCACATTATATATGTTGGTGACCTCATAAGTCTTCAAAGCTGTTCTTTGAGCAGCCTACAGCTAGCTTCCTAGTTTAATCTTTGCTTTTCACTGAGTATTAAGTTAAAAAAATGAGTCTGGTCAAAAAGTCTTTAAAATCAAAAAACGCATAATATCAGGTATTGAAAACCTTGTACTATGCGTTTTATTGTGGAAAGATTTACTTCATTTTTTCCTGAAGTCGAGTTTTTTCCCTGACTTATTGATTTGGACTATTCGTTTGATGTACTACTGCTTGAGCTTGAATCTCCACCACCGATATATTGGGTAAAGATATTTTGGAAGGCTTGGTCCTTAACCTTGATATTGGCTGCTTGCAATTCTTTTCCGATAATGCTTTGAACAAATGTTGAATCATTTTGTTTTTGAGTCAAGATAACAGTTTTTAATTTTTCTTTGTAGTCATCAATATTAGATGATTTTTCTGTTTTCTTAATGAGTTTTACAATGTAATATTGGCTACTGTAGGCTTGTGTGCCAGTTGCTGTAATCACATCAGAAATGCCATTTACATCTAAAGCGAAAGCGGCTTTCTTGACTTGCTCAGGTACTTCCGTTGAAGCAGAATCAAAGGTAATTTCTCCACCATTTGCTTTAGTTTTCTCATCAGTTGAATTATCTTTGGCTAATTGAGCAAAATCAGCACCTTCTGCCTTGGCTTTTTCGAGAACTTCTTTGGCCTTATCTTCATTATCAAGACGGATGATTTGAGCCGTTACATCTGGAGTGTACTCGTCAAATGCTTTCTTATAGGCATCATCTGTCAGTTCAGCTTCTGCTGCCTTCTTAACTGCCAACTCAACTAATTTACTTGTACGAATTTGAGCTTTACGTGTTTCAATCGTCATACCTGCTTGTGACAAGACACGTTGGTAGTTTTCGCCATATTGTTTTTCTTCTTCGGCAATAGTATCATCAACCTCTTTATCATCAAGCTCTGAGCCATATTGTTTTTCAAAAACTTTTTGGATGGTCATATTTAACAAGACTTGTTGGGCTGAAGGGTTGCTTTTCACTTGCTCATAAAATTGATGTTCTGTGATGACATCCCCTTTCATGCTGATAAGGTCTGCCCCTTCTGAACCTTTCGAACAAGCTGCTAAAGTTGCTACTGATAATAGTGTAATGGCACCTGCCAATAGTTTTTTCTTCATGTCTACTCCTTTGAGATAAGTGTTACTCTATCTATTGTACTATATTTTCTTAAATTTTTCTGAAAATCATTCGCTGTCAGGCAATTGAACATCTGCTACATTTTTACGAAGCATGAGAATGCCGTCCCCCAGAGGGACTAATGTTGCAGTGAGTCCTGGATTGTCTAAGGTTGCATCAAATAGTCTTTGAAGGCCTCGATAGATGGTTCGCTGACCTCGACGGACTTCCATAATGTCCTTGGCAACATCACCGCCTTGGAAAATATCATCCAAGACAACCACACCTCCAACTTCCAAATGTTTGAGGATTTCTGGTAGAAAGACGATGTATTTAGACTTGGCAGAATCCATAAAGACAAAATCATAAGACTCTGTCAAGGTTGATAAGACATCTACCGCATCTCCTTCTAGGAGAGTGATTTGCTTACGACTATCAAACTGGGCAAAATTTTCCTTGGCAAAACCAATCATTTCTGGATTGCGATCAATAGTTGTAATCTTGGCATTTGGCGCATGTTCCGCCATCAAGAGGGCTGAAAAACCGATGGCCGTCCCAATTTCCAGAATGTTTTTAGGTTGCATGGTTTCCATGAGAAAACGGAAATAAGCTACCGTTTCATGGGGAATAATGGGAATATTTTCCTTGCGGGCAAAGTCTTCCAATTCTTTCAAGGAACCTGTGACTTGCTTTTGGCGCTGACGCATCAAGTCTACAATTTCTTCCTTGACGACAGGGCGACGCATGTTATGGTTGGCATTTTTACTATATGATTCAACCATCTTATGCCAATCCCAATTTTTCAACAAGGGCTTCAAACTCATTCAAACGACGTTCGAAGACTGCAAAAGCATCGTTGAGATAGTCTTCCTTCTCCATATCAACACCAGCTTTTCTCATGACATTAAGTGGATAGTCAGACTTACCTGCCTTGAGATAGTCGATATAGCAGTCACGATCTTCTTGACTACCATGGACAATCTTTTCAGCTAGGGCTGAGGCGGCCGCAAAGCCTGTTGAATATTGGTATACATAGTAGTTATAGTAGAAGTGTGGAATGCGAGCCCACTCGTATTGGATTTCAGGATTGTCTTCCTTACTCAAACCATAATACTCTTGGTTCAAGTCTGCGTAGAGTTTATTTAAGAAATCGCTTGTCAAGACTTCACCATTTTGATCCGCTTGGTGGATTGCGTGTTCAAACTCGGCAAATTGAGTTTGACGAAAAACTGTTCCACGGAAACCATCTAGGAAGTTATTGAGAATAGCAAAGCGCGTTGCGTCGTCTTCCACTTCTTCCAATAATTTCTCCGTCAAGATATTTTCATTGGTAGTTGATGCAATCTCAGCCAAGAAGATAGAGTAATCTCCATAAACATAAGGCTGAGTCTCGCGAGTATAGCTAGAATGCATGCTGTGGCCTGTCTCATGAACAAGAGTAAAGAGATTGTCAAGATTGTCCTGCCAGTTAAGGAGCATAAAGGCATTGGTATCGTAAGAACCACCAGAGTAAGCCCCTGAACGCTTGCCTTGATTTTCGTAAACATCAATCCAACGCTCGCTGAAGGCACGTTTAACACGGCTCAAGTAATCCTCACCCAAGACTGACAAAGCATCTTCTGCCTTTTTCAAGGCTTCTTGGTAGGTAAAACTATATTCAACAGATGAAAGCGGTGTGTAGACATCGTACATCTTAAGGTCTGAAATCCCCAAGATTTTTGAACGAAGTTCAAGGTAACGATGCAAGAGGGGCAAATGCTTGCGAACTACTGCTACCAAATTGTCATAAACACTCTCTGGAACAAAATTGGCTGCTAGGGCTGCATGACGAGCGCTCTTGTAGTTGCGAACTTTAGCACGGTAGTTTTGCACCTTAACATTGGTTTGCAAGGTTTTGGCATAGGTATGTTGGAATTGTTCATAAGTCGCATAAAGAGCTTGATAGGCACCACGACGCACCTCACGATTTTTAGACTCCATCAAACGTGTGTAAGTCCCATGAGATAGCTGAACTTCCTTACCATCATCGTCGAGGACATAAGGGAACACAATATCCGCATTGTCCAAGATAGCGAAGGTTTCACTTGCCGAACCAAAGATTTCTCCAGCTCCAGCCAATAATTCTTCTTCACGTTGTGAAAGAACGTGATCCTTGCCTTGCAAAAGCTTATCAAAATAGTGTTGATAAAGCTGCAATTTTGGTTGAGCTTCTAAAAAGTCAGCATACTGCTCTTCACTGATTTCCATAAATTCAGGCTCATAGAATGAAAAGGCTTGGTCTAGCTGGCTGTATAGAGTCATAGCCTTAGCATAGTACTCTTGGTACTTGGCTTCACGTGTATCTTGGTCATTCTTCATATGAGCATAAACGTAAAGCTTCTCCATCTGGCGTTCCATTTCAAGAGAAAATTCAGTGATTTCGAGTAGGCTATCCGCACTATCCAAGAGATGGCCTTCATACTGGCTTACTTTCTCCAGTTGTTCTGTTAAATCTTTTAAGGCTTCTTCCCAAGCCTGGTCAGTTGGGTAAATCGTTGATAGATCCCATGTATCTTTTTCATTTATTTCATGTCTTTGTAATACCATTAGATTCCTCCATCCTTTCTATTTTACCATATTTTTCAAGAAATATTGCTGATAAAAGGCTGGTGGATAAAGCTTTTGCCAATCATTTTGAGGATTTTCTTGGTAATAGGTTTGAAAATACTGATAATAGCGAGTCAAATCTTGCTCAATTTGGCAAAAATTACCTACTAGTGGTCTTATTTGTGGATACCATTCTTTTAGACCATAAGTTAGGAGATTTTCTCCCTTTTTATAGGCTTCCGCTTGTTCTTTCATCCAAAAAGGATTTTGATAATAGAGTTGTTGCCGGATATAGCGACAGATGTCCTTGTCCTGAGAAGCTGTAAAATGAGATATTTTTTGTTTCTTATAGGGAAGACGTAATATCTCCAGTAAACTATCTTGTCCATAGGGAAATTCCTTGATTTGATAATAGAGTCTGCCTCGGAGATCCTGGTGGATGAGATATTTAAGCCTTAAAACCTGTTTTTCCTTGTCTACTTCCCAAACATAAAAGCCCATGTTTTGACTGAAATAGAGAAAACCTTGTTGCAGACGAGTCAAACGGTCTTTGAGCCACAGTTTTTGCCCCAGCAACCACAGTACTTGGTAACCCTCACTACAATAGCCCTCACTGCGCTCTTTAAGAACTTTTTGAGGCAAGGGACTACATTGAACCTCTAAAGCTAGATTGCCATTTACAAACACATCCGCAATCTGTTTAAGCTCTGGAAGCGGGTATTCTAATTGCACCTCTGCATCTTTTTTCAACCAGTGATAAAGTGATTCTTTATTGGACAGGTGTTCTGGGCTTTCATTTTCAGAGGAATAATCACAGTCTTTTAAGGATTTATGGGCAAAATGGGTTCGGACACTTGGTCCTTGCCGCAAACGGAGCTGACCTCCACAAGCTGGGCAAGTGTAGGCTTGCTTCTCAAGCTTATCCTCTAACACATTTACCAATTCTCCCCTAGTATCTCTCGCAACAAACATGATTTCCCTCCTTTTCTATATTATTCGAAAAAAAGAAAAAAGATCAGGAAATTTCCTAATCTTCATCACTCTATAATTTTAGAGTTGCAAGCGACTTTCAAGAGCTTGTGTCAAAACTTCAGAATAGTTCACTTTCTCACGATCTGCAAGTCTGACTAGCCACTCTGGAACCGTAACATTTTTTCGAATCGCTTTATTATTCTTTACGAAAGGCAAGGGATTGACCTGAATCAAAGTCACAAATCCATCAGGAGCTTTCAACTCAGCAATGTCACTAGGAGTAGGCAGAGCCAGTCCTTCATCAATATAAGAAGCTAAAACACTCTCAAGCATTTCCCGAGCATTTTTCATTGCAAGTTCAATCGTTGCTCCCTCTGTCCCACCTCCAAACTCCGGAAATTCAATCCAGTATCCAGTACCTTCTTTATGAAAAATAGCAGGATAAGATTTTAGCATAATACACCTCCACAATTTCCAAATCAACTACAATCCCAAATCTTTTAATATTTTTCTCTCTAACCCTTTTCCTAGATCATCATTACCGTGAACTGGAATAGTGACAAGATAGGGAACTCCTTCTTTCTTAAAATGATGATGACTTCCTCTCTTACGAACTTCAATCCATCCATTTGCAAGAGCTAATTTTACCATTTCCTTACCTGTGATTGGCATTCATTGTCACCTTTCTAGCTAAAATTATACTTATAATGCGTATTTTTGTCAATTCTTCTATCTTATCTATTCGTAAAAAAAGAAAAAAAAGATCAGAAAAATTCCTAATCTTCATTCATGTTTATTTAATTTTCTTAGCTAGCATGGTCGCAAAGCGTAGTTGAATGCGATTGCCATTTTCATCGCGACGGTGCAATTGACCTGGATTTTCATTGTACTTAACCAATTCCCAGTCCTTGTAATAGTCTGACAATTCCCCTTCTTTAAAGGTAAATGGGAAGTTCACAGAGCAAGGGTAATCTTCCGTATCCATAGCACAAACGATAAGATTATAACCACCGACCGTAGTATGCTCCTGCATATTTTTGATAATTGCAGGAATGCGGTCTGCTTGCAAAAACATCAAAACAACTGTCGATACGATGAAATCATACGCTTGCCCAATACTAGCTGAATTGATATCGTAAAGACCAACTGGCATGTCCAGATTTTCCTGCTCCACAATGCTTTGCAAGATTTCAAGGGCCAGTTCATTTTGATCCACAGCTGTCACATCAAAACCTTGTTGGACTAAAAAGAATGCATTACGGCCTTGACCACAGCCCAAATCCAAGGCTTTCCCTGGTTTTACTGTCTGCATAGCCTCTAGGACCTCTGAATGAACAGGATTAGTATTGTATTTCTTAGGGAAATAATCTTCAGGTTTACAATAAAACTCCAAGTACCATTCCACATCGTCTGTAGCAGCCTCGACTCGATGCCAAGCTTGAGGTTGTGCCATGGGATTGTCGGCTCCTGCTTCAAAGAGGTGCTCAGCTAAAACCTCACCATCTTCTGTCAATTCAATAAACTTGAGAGCTCCCTTCAAGACAGTAATTTTCCCCCAAGTCCCAACCTTGGTATTGTGTTTCTGCTGAACAGCCTCTGGCATAGTTTCTTTAGTCCACAAAGGCATGCGTTTATAGGCAACTAGTTTTTCCATCTTCATTCCTCTTTTTATCGCTGATTGACAGCTTTCATCACGCGCGCAATATCGCGATTCTGCTCACGTCGCTTGATTGACTCCCGTTTATCATAGTCATGCTTTCCTTTAGCTAGACCTAAAAGGAGTTTAGCGTAACCATCTTTGATATAGACTTTAAGGGGAACCAGGGTCATTCCTGTCCCTTTGGTCTCTTGTTCCAATTTTTGAATTTGTTTCTTATGGAGCAGGAGTTTGCGGCGACGTTCTGGTTCCTGATTCCAGATATTACCCTCTTCGTAAGGAGCGATATGAACGTTGCTCAACCAGACCTCCCCATTTTTTACTTGTGCAAAACCGTCCTTGAGATTGATTCGAGCAGCTCGCACACTCTTGATTTCAGTTCCAGTCAGGACCATTCCTGCTTCTAGCGTATCTACGATTGTATAGTCGTGGCGCGCCTTTTTATTTTGTGCGACGACCTTTCCCTCGCCCTTTGCCATGCTTGGCTCCTTTCTTAGCTACTTCCTTGTAAAAAGGTTTCTTTCCTTTTTTCTTCTTGTCTTTTTGTGAATGCTTGCGCTTATCATTTGAGCGTCCTGATTTTCTCTTATCTTCCTTCTTATCTGAACGACGACTTGAACCACGCCCTCTGTCACTGCGACTAGACTGTTTCAAGCCTTTTTCAATCACATCAAACTCACTTGGAATGTAAGAGAAGTCAATTTCGCCCGTCATCTTATCAGCTCTTTCAACGCGAATGCGAATCTGCTGACCTACACGGAAGGTTGTTCCTGATTTCTCTCCACGAAGAGTCAAATCACGCTCATTGAAATGATAAAATTCAGGTAGATTAGTGATGTGAATCAAGCCTTCAACTGTGTTTGGCAATTCAACAAAGAGACCGAATTTGACAATACTTGATACAACTGCATCGTACTCTTCGCCTACGTACTCTTCCATGTACTCAGCCTTTTTCATGGCTTCGACTTCACGCTCCGCCTCGATGGCACGACGCTCACGGTTGGAAGACTGGGTCGCAATCTCTGGAATCACTTGTTCAAAATGCTCTGCTATTTCTTTAGAACGGCCGTAATCACGAATCATACGGTGAACAAGAAGGTCTGGATAACGACGAATCGGACTGGTAAAGTGAGTATAATAGTCAGCAGCTAGTCCATAGTGGCCGTAATTGTGCTCCGAATAACGAGCCTGCTGCATAGAGCGAAGAAGCATCATGGACAATACATCTGCATAAGGTTCTCCCTCAACAGCACGCATAATGTCTTGAAGTGCCTCCTGGCCAATCTCACTGGCAGTCCCATAAATGCGCAAGCCAAAACTCGAAGCATAATCAATAAACTTCTGAACCTTTTCAGCCTTAGGCTCCTCGTGAATTCTATAGATAAAAGGCAAATCCAACTTGCTGAAATGCTCAGCAACTGTTTCATTGGCCATCAACATAAAGGACTCAATCATACGCTCGGCAATGCCACGCTGACGAAGAACGATATCAACAGGCTTACCTTGTTTATCCACTAAAATCTTCGCTTCATTGGTATCAAAATTGAGAGCTCCACGTTTCACACGCATGTTTTCTAAAGTTTCATGAAGCTTGGCCATAAGTTCGATACTTGGTACAATTTTATGATATTCTTTTCTCTTTTCTTCATCGCCAGCTAGGATATCATTGACATCGCTATAGGTCATCCTGAAGCTAGTCTTGATAACCGTTTGTGTGATGGTGTAGTTGACTACACGACCATGTTTATCAATCTCCATAATGGCAGACTGGGTCAGGCGGTCAACTTGAGGATTGAGAGAACAGATACCATTTGACAGTCGTTCTGGAAGCATTGGAACCACTCGGTCTGTTACATAGACTGAAGTCGCGCGGTTAAGGGCTTCCTTGTCAAGGGCAGAACCCTCGGTCACATAATAGGAAACATCTGCTATGTGAACTCCGAGTTCGATATTTCCATTTTTCATAGGCTTAATATGCACCGCATCGTCCAAGTCCTTGGCGTCAGCACCGTCAATGGTAAAGGTAATCTCATCTCTTAGATCCAGACGACCTTCCATATCCTTTTGAGACGGAGCATCAGGCACACTTTCTGCTTCCTTGACAACAGCTTCTGGAAACTCGGATACAATGTCCATTGATTCCAAGACCTCAATAACATCAATTCCGACATCCGTTGAATGCCCCACCACATCGAGGACACTCGCGACAAAGAAATCATGTTTCTTACTTGGGTATTTATCGATAAAGACCTTGAGAACTTCTGTTCCCTCCAGTTTAAGGGCTGGTTTCTTAACATAGATGGGTTGGCTGATTTTCTGATTTTTCGAACGGATGTAGCCAGCATACTTAGGCTTTTCCTGATCCAGAACGATTTGGCCAACAACAGTTGTCAAACTGTGTTCTAAGATATCAATAATTTTTGCTTCTGCTGCTGTTCCCTTATTGCGGTCAGCGACTTTCTTGATGACGACCTCAACGGTATCACCATCAATAGCATAGTTGACATCGTTTTTTCCTACAAAAAGGTCGTCCTCTTCCCCTTCTAGACTGACAAAGCCAAAGCCATTTTTATGGGCATGAAAAATCCCCTTGAGAGTAATCTCATGTTTTTTCTTGACTTCCAAGGTCAGACTTCCATCTTCTTCAAAGCGAATCTGGTGCTTTCTTTCCATTAAGGACAAGGTTTTAATCAACTCACGAAAGTCCTTGGAACCGTCTTTTCCCAAAGCCTGAGCCAAGTCATTGACAGTTACCTTTCCCTTATCTTGTAAATATTCTTTTATTCTGTCTTTCATATTTTCTTTCTAGATTTTTTATTTTCTTTTACTGTAAAACCTTCTCAAATATCTTTTAAAAATAAAAAGAGGCAAAGACCTAGTCCTGCCCATTATTTTCTTATCTACTTGATAATACCGTCAATGCTAAGGCAATGGCTAGCCAGAAAAAGACTAAAATCCCTGTCAAACGCTGCATTACAGCTTCGAAACCGCGTGCTTTACTACGTTCAAACAAATCACCTGAGCTGGCATCAAATACATTGCTGGATTGGTTTTTAGTTGGTTGCATGAAAATCGCAATCACAATCACAACAGATAATACTAATAAAATGGTTAATAATAGGTTATACATATCAAACTCCTTAAAATCCTTATTATTTTACCATAAAATCTACTTAGATTCAAGATGTAGGGTTACTTTTCTTTCCTTGGGACAATACTTTAAAACCTCAATCTTGTCTGGATGAGTTTTTGAATTTTTACTGGTTAGGTAATTGATACTGCCACAAGAGGAGCATTTGAGATTAATTTTTACTCGCACTAGATTTCCTTTACTTTTAATAATGTTCGAAATTGAAGCAGGTTAAAGAGACAACTAAAGGCAACACAAAGGCTTGTCGCATAAAAGACTGCATGGTAGCCAAATTGACCTGCTACTGCAGAACCTGCCATGGGACCAACGACACCTCCCAGATAAAAGAATACCTGATTGAAGGCAAAGACCCTCGAAATGCCGGCTTGGGGAGTCATTTTGCTGAGTAGGGCATTAACCCCGGGAATCAGGGCACCGGTTCCCAATCCAAAGAGGAAACGATAAAGTCCTAGTTGAAGGGGGCTAGAGGCATTGGCACAGAGGAGATAGATGATGACTGAATAAAACTGGGCTACAACCAAGAGGCGATGGTTGCCCACCTTGTCACCTAGCTTTCCCATGACTCCTGCACTCATCATACTGGAAAAGCCCATACTGGATACAATCAAACCAGATACAAAAAGAAGATTCTCTGTCTGCCCTAAGTCGCGTACATACAGAGCTAAGATAGGGCCGATTGATTGGGCTGAAAATTGGATGACAAAACTGGTCAGAAAGAGGTTGGCCAAAAGATAGGGATATTTAACTGATGTAAATAATTCCCTTGTTGGGATGGCCTTTTCCTTGGCTACTGGTTGAAAATCTTCCTTGATAAAGCAAATAGTCAAAACAGCAGCTAAAAACAGAAAACTACCAACCAGTAAGAAAACTGTACGAATACCAAATAATTCTGCGATAAATCCCCCGATAAAGGGACCAGTTAGAGTACCTGCAACTACGCCAGTAGACAAAGTACCTAAGGCAGAGCCTGATTTCTCCTTTGGAACCTGACTGGCTATCAAGGCCGTTGCATTGGGAACAAAACCCGCAAATACACCATTCAGTAAACGAAGAAAGATTAACCAATAGATATTTGGCACAAAGGCCAAGCCTCCCATAGTGATAGTCATGGCCAGACCAGCACGAATCATCATGGGTTTTCGACCGTATTTATCAGCAAGGATGCCCCAGATAGGAGAGAAAAGTGCTGCAGAAATGGCAGAGACAGAAATAGCTAAACCTGCGTAAAAAGCAGCTTGATCACTCCCTACACCTAAATTTTCCACAAAGATGGGCATAAAGGGCACTACCAAAGAAATACTGGCTCCTGTCAGAAAATTACCAAACCAGGCAATGCGCAGATTATCCTTCCAGTTAATCTCTGTCATCTTGCTTACCTCCCTCAAGCAGGGAGAACACCTGAGTAAGAAGCTGGTCCTGATTTCCATTGTTATCTAGAACATAACTGGCCAAATCTTTCTTTTTCTCTAAAGGCCACTGGGCTGCCAGACGAAACTCAGCTTCATCTTTGGACAAGTGGTCCCTTTTCATTAAGCGTTCTACTTGGACATCTCGGTCCACATAGACCAACCAAGTCTCATCAAACCAAGAGACGTAGTTCTGCTCAAAAAGTAAGGGGATATCCATGAAAAAAATCTCTTCTGTCTGAGCAAACTGATCTCTCAACGTAGCTAGTTCCTCACGGATAATCTTTCCTTGGATTCGCTTAGACCATTCCTGTTCTTCAGGATTTGAAAAGATGAGATTAGCTAGGAGAGGGCGATTGAGTTCTCCATTTTCTAAGATAATTTTTTGACCAAAGTGCTGGACTAGAGCTTCAAACAGACGACCACCAGGTTTCTGTAGTTGGTGGACGGCTGCGTCGGCATCCACTACTTGAAAGCCTTGCTTTCTTAGAAAATTTGTCACGGTTGACTTACCAGAGGCAATTCCCCCAGTGATTCCGATGATTTTTCCCATCAGCCCCTCCTTTGGCACTGAGGACAAAAGTGGGTTCCACGTCCGCCTAGTTGGATTTTCTCAATCACTGTCCCACAGCGTGAACACTCTTGACCAGCCTTGTCATAGACCTGATGAAAATCCTGCATGGTTCCATCTTCCCCAAAGGCATTGGTATAGGTCCGAATGGTCGAACCACCTTTTTCAACGGCCTGGCCCAAAATAGCAATGGTTTGGTCATGAATGGCTGTCGTTTCTGCTGCTGTCAAAGTCTGGGAAGGTCTTGCCGGATGAACCTGAGCTCGCCAGAGAACCTCATCCACATAGATATTGCCAAGTCCAGCTACCAAGGTCTGGTCTAGGAGATGGGATTTGATAGGCTTTTTAGATTTCTTCAGGGCACCTATAAAATTCTCTAAATCAAAGTCCTGGTCTGTTGGTTCAGGCCCTAATTTTTTAGAAATAAAGTAGGCGTCTAAAAGATCAGGCTCCAAGAGTTCCATAGTACCAAACTTGCGAACATCCTCATAAACAAGCGTGCCACCGTCCTCAAACTGAAAGAAAACATGGGCATGCTTGCGTTCGGGAACCTGATACGGATAATAAAAATACTTGCCTTCCATGCGCAAATGGGAAATCAAGACCTTGTCTGTCAGGTAAAAAAGCAAATATTTGCCCCGACGTTCCATTGACTCAATAATCTGACCAGGCACCTCCTTTTGAAACTCGTCCAAATCTGTCTTAATCATCTTGGTATAGCGAATTTCTACACTCGAAATCTTCTTACCCAGAATCAATTTTTCTAAACCACGACGAACGGTTTCAACCTCAGGTAATTCAGGCATACGTCCTCCTTCTGTAAAAACAAGAAGCAGGCATGAGCCCACCTCTACTTAGTATTCTTTTTCATTATAGCCAAAGTCAGCCAAATCTAGCTTTTTATCGCGCCAGTTTTTCTTGACCTTGACCCAGGTTTCTAGGAAAACCTTGTCTCCTAGCATGAGTTCAATATCACGACGGGCCATGCTACCAATTTTCTTAAGCATAGCGCCACCTTTACCGATGATAATCCCTTTCTGACTATCGCGCTCGACCATGATGGTTGCACGGATGTGAACCTTGTCTGTCTCTTCATCTCGTTTCATAGAATCCACTACTACTGCAACAGAATGCGGAATTTCTTCACGAGTTAGGTGCAAGACTTTCTCGCGAACCATCTCTGATACTAAGAAGCGTTCTGGATGGTCTGTGATTTGGTCAGCTGGGAAATATTGGAATCCTTCATCCAGATTTTCACTCAAAATATCCACTAGACGAGACACGTTATTCCCCTGAAGGGCTGAGATTGGAACGATTTCCTTAAAGTCCATCTGATTACGGAAATCATCAATCTGAGACAAAAGCTGGTCTGGGTGAACCTTATCGATTTTATTCACCACCAGAATAACAGGAATCTTGGCAGCCTTAAGACGCTCGATAATCATATCGTCCCCCTTACCACGCGCTTCATCCGCAGGCACCATAAAAAGAACAGTATCCACTTCACGAAGGGTGCTGTAGGCGGATTCGACCATGAAATCTCCAAGGGCCGTTTTAGGTTTGTGAATCCCTGGTGTGTCGATAAAGACGATTTGTTCCTTATCAGTCGTGTAAATTCCCATGATTTTGTTGCGCGTTGTCTGCGCCTTGTCACTCATGATGGCAATCTTTTGCCCCATGACATGATTTAAAAAAGTTGACTTCCCAACATTGGGACGTCCTAAAATGGCTACAAAGCCTGATTTAAAAGTCATAATTTCCTCTTACTGTTTAAAATAATAAATCCCAGATTCGTGGGAGAAAAATCAATGCGCCTGTTAAGGCTGCGAAAAGAGAGACCACTAATACCGCGCCAGCTGCCATATCCTTGGCATTTTTAGCCAGCATGGAAAAGTGATAGTGACTGGCCAAATCCACCACATTTTCAATAGCAGAGTTGATAATTTCAAAGGCTACTACCAAGAAAATGCTCAATAAGAGAAAGAGCCATTCGATTCGTGACACCTGAAAAACAAAACCTGCAAGGATGACCACTAGAGCCGTCACGGCATGTTTTCGCATATTGCGTTCTTCCTTGCTAGCAGTAAAAATCCCTGTG
This sequence comes from Streptococcus sp. Marseille-Q6488, assembly GCF_946902925.1. Classification (NCBI taxonomy): domain Bacteria; kingdom Bacillati; phylum Bacillota; class Bacilli; order Lactobacillales; family Streptococcaceae; genus Streptococcus; species Streptococcus sp. Marseille-Q6488. The sequence goes on from NZ_CAMPPZ010000011.1 coordinate 27,963, forward strand.
ATGGCAAATTCTAAACTGGATATCAGGTCACGATTTTTCCATTTTCGTTTATTGTCTTGTGAGTCCATAGGCTGTCAAAATTTCTTCTTGTAAACCGAACATCTCCGCTTCTTCTTCCGAAGTGTAGTGATCATAGCCGTTGATATGTAAAAAGCCGTGTACTGCCAAGAAGCCCATCTCACGCTCAAAGCTGTGACCGTATTCCTCGGCCTGCTCATGAGCCTTATCAATAGAGATGAACAGTTCCCCAATATAGGCATCAAACTCAGACATCATCTCTGCCAATTCCGGATTTTCAAGCAAATCTTCCTCGGCAAAGGCAATTTCCAACTCTGGCTTGTATTCAAGGCTGATAACATCTGTCGGACGGTCTGTGTCACGGTACTCCAGATTGAGTTCATGACTACGCTCATTGGTCACAAAGGTAACTGCCATCTCCTTGTCCTCTTTTCCTAATTTTTGGGCTGCAAATTCCAAAATTTCTTGGGTTTGTTGCAACATTTCTTTTGAAACTTGACCAGTTTCATCTACCATTTCAATATACATGTGCTTCTCGTTTCTCTTTACTTGGCTTTATTATACCACATTTCCATGATTTTATTCTACCTTTTTGATATAATACTATGGAATACAATCACAAGGAGAGAACGATGTCATTTGACGGATTTTTTTTACACCACATGGTTGAGGAATTGCGAAGAGAATTAGTGAACGGTCGCATTCAGAAAATCAATCAACCTTTTGAACAAGAGTTGGTCTTGCAAATCCGTAGCAATCGCCAAAGTCATCGCCTGCTCCTTTCTGCCCATCCAGTTTTTGGACGCATTCAGCTGACCCAAACGACTTTTGAAAATCCAGCTCAACCTTCCACCTTTATCATGGTTTTGAGAAAATATTTGCAGGGTGCCCTGATTGAGTCGATTGAGCAAGTGGAAAATGACCGTATTGTGGAAATGACAGTTTCCAATAAAAACGAGATTGGAGACCATATCCAGGCTACCTTGATTATTGAGATTATGGGTAAACACAGTAATATTCTACTGGTTGATAAAAGTAGCCACAAAATCCTCGAAGTCATCAAACATGTTGGTTTTTCACAAAATAGCTACCGTACCTTGCTTCCTGGGTCGACCTACATCGCTCCGCCAAGTACGGAATCTCTCAATCCTTTTACAATCAAGGACGAGAAACTCTTTGAAATCCTACAAACACAGGAAACGACAGCTAAAAACCTTCAAAGCCTCTTTCAAGGTCTGGGACGCGATACGGCAAATGAATTGGAAAACATTCTGATTATTGATAAACTATCTACTTTCCGAAACTTTTTCAATCAAGAAACCAAACCATGCTTGACTGAGACTTCCTTCAGCCCAGTTCCTTTTGCAAATCAGGTGGGAGAGCCTTTTTCCAGTCTTTCTGATTTGTTGGACACCTACTATAAGGATAAGGCTGAGCGCGACCGCGTCAAACAGCAAGCTAGTGAACTCATTCGTCGTGTTGAAAATGAACTTCAAAAAAATCGTCATAAGCTGAAAAAACAAGAAAAAGAGTTACTGGCGACAGACAATGCTGAAGAATTTCGTCAAAAAGGAGAATTGCTGACAACCTTCCTTCATCAAGTGCCAAACGACCAAGACCAGGTTATCCTAGACAACTACTACACCAACCAACCTATCACGATTGCGCTTGATAAGGCTCTGACTCCCAACCAGAATGCCCAACGCTATTTTAAACGTTACCAGAAACTCAAAGAAGCTGTCAAATACTTGACTGATCTGATTGAAGAAACCAAGGCCACTATTCTCTATTTGGAAAGTGTAGAAACCGTCCTCAACCAAGCTGGACTGGAAGAAATCGCTGAAATCCGTGAAGAATTGATTCAAACTGGCTTTATCCGCAGAAGACAACGGGAGAAAATACAGAAACGCAAAAAACCAGAACAATATCTAGCAAGCGATGGCAAAACCATCATCTATGTCGGCCGAAACAACCTACAAAACGAGGAGCTAACCTTTAAAATGGCCCGCAAGGAGGAACTTTGGTTCCATGCCAAGGACATTCCTGGAAGCCACGTTGTCATCTCAGGCAATCTTGACCCATCTGATGAAATCAAGACAGACGCAGCAGAGCTGGCTGCCTTCTTCTCTCAAGGGCGCTTATCAAATCTAGTTCAAGTAGATATGATTGAAGTCAAAAAACTCAATAAACCAACTGGTGGAAAACCAGGATTTGTCACTTACACAGGACAAAAGACCCTCCGTGTCACACCAGACCCAGAAAAAATTGCATCCATGAAAAAAGAGTCTGGGACAAAAGTCTAACCTTAAATATAAAAAGCGAACAAAACAAGTTATCTGACACTCAGAATTCTGTTTTGTTCGCTTTTTTGTCTAATCTATCGATTTTAAAAACTTATAATAAAGAATTCCTAAAATCAAAATCTTTTTGTCCCCGACTATTTTTAACTTACTATTCACTCAAATCATATCCAATTATATGACTAATCTTTACCACCTAGCTTCTCATTGATTTTCATCATCACACTAGCAATTTTTTCGCCCCAATAAGGGTCTGAGGCATATTCCACATTCATACCAGACGCCTTGTTTCCAAGGAAAGTTCTGCCCCTATCGATATAATTTTCCTTGATCCACTTGGTTGCTCCTAAAATTCCCTTATCCACATCATCAAATGTCTTGGCAGAAAGGTAAGGTGTCGTATCATAGGCTGTAATTCCAAAGAAATTATTCTTATCTTTGGCAATTTTACTTCGTCCCCAATCACTTTCTAAAGCACTATGGGCAAGGAGGTAAAGGGCATTGATATGGTAATGCTCTTCGGCTTCCTTAAAGGTAGCTCCCTTATTTTCCAAGAGACTATTGTCAATATTTAACAGACTAAATACCTTATCCAAGTCTTCAGCACTATAGTTTGTAGCCTCTGTCAAGTCTTTGAAAAGGAAGGGATTTTCAAGCTTAAAACCATCAAAATACAGCCCATCTGCCGAATAATATTTCTTGCCTACTTCCATATCAGAAATATGAGAAGCTACTGGAATACTAGCATTCTGAGCCACATAGTGATAAAAACGGTGTCCATCACTCTCATAATAAGGGATAAAGTCCTTACTAGCATCTAGCGCTTGTAAATCTTCTGTTTTCATATAGCCTGACAAACCAGAAATAGTAATAGCCAAGCGCTTGTCATCACTTTTTCTATCCTTATCTAGCCAGACGACACTACCTTGCGATATATAGGAGAGCTTTTCACCATCTGCATTATAAACATTTGCTGTGACAGGTACTACTTGATAATAAGCAGCATTTTCATTTGTAGCTTTTTCTCCAAGCCATTTACCATCGTTTCCAAGCTGATAACCATCTACTGTTTCATTTTTCACCATGTAGCCACCAGATTTGAAGTAGTACCAGGCTTGACTTTTAGCATCGTATAGCCATTCTTTCTCAGCCATTTTACCATCAGATTTGATGTAAAACCATGACTCCTTATCCCAAATCCATTCATTGGCTGCCATATAGCCACCGGATTTTAGATAATAATAGTGACCATTTTCGAAAATCCATTCTTTCTCAGCATGTTTTCCATTTTCTTTGATGTAAAACCAAGATTGGTATTGTTTGTCAAAAAGCCAACCTTGCTGCACTTTGGCACCACTGGCATTCACATAAGCCTGGTCAATCCACTGACTTGTTAGCAAATAACCACCAGATTTGAAATAATAGTCCTTGCCCTTAATTTGGAGCCATTCTTTCTCTGCGTGCTGGCCATCTGCTTTTATATAAAACCAAGAGTCGTATTGAGAATCAAATACCCAGTCTTCTATTACCTTGGCACCTGTTGCACCAACATAGGAAGTTCCTACCCAAGCAGTTCTTTTCATCTTTCCATTTTGGTCAAGATAATAAAAGGCTCCCTTGTCTTCTACCCATTCTGACTTGGCCATATAGCCACCAGATTTAAGATAAAAATAGTCGTCACCTTGTTTCAGCCATTCATTTTCAGCATAGTTAGCATCTGCTTTTATATAAAACCAAGATTGATAATGAGCATCAAAAACCCACTCATTGGCTGCTTGACTGCCGTCTGCTTTCAGGTATTGTTTTCCTTGCCAAGTACCATCACTGGCTATTGCACTCTCTGGTCTAACTAAGAAAAATAGCAGAGCTAAAAAAATAAATCTTACTTTCTTCATTAACCTTCTTCCTCTGTTCTTATTTATTTTATTGTACCAAAATTCTCCTAAATTCATATTACAAACTAATAAAAAATCAAGAACAGATTGATTGCAGTTTACCTAAGAGACTCTTTTACTTCCTTGCGGAGATTTTCCAGACTGCTAATGCCGTATTTGTCCATAACTTTTGGTAAATTTTCGATGATATCAGGACAGGCATAGGGATTGGTAAAGTTGGCTGTTCCAACTCCGATGGCAGATGCTCCAGCCAGATACATTTCTAGGGCTGCTTCAGCCGAATCCACTCCCCCCATTCCAATGATAGGCAGGTCTGTTATTTGGGCGACTTGGCAGATGAGTTTGAGTGCTACTGGAAAGACTGCTGAACCAGACATTCCACCTGTTCCATTGGCCAAGATTGGTTTTCTGGTTTTGAGGTCAAAGCGCATTCCAACTAGAGTATTGATCATGGTCAAGCCACTTGCTCCCGCATCTTCTGCAGCTTTTGCGACAGTAACGATATCGGTCACACTCGGGGTTAATTTGACATAAACTGGCACTTCGGAGGCTTCCACAGCTGCTTTCACCACATCATAAGCCAAATCTGGATCTTGACCAATCAAAAGTCCGTGATTACAGTGGTCAACATTGGGGCAAGAAATATTGAGCTCGATAGCCTTTACATTAGCTGCCTTGGAAATACCATGAGAAACAGCCGCATACTCTTGTTTTGAAAAACCAGCCACATTGGCAATAATAGGAAGATTTGGATATTCTCTTTCCAACCAAGGTAGCTTTTCGGCCAAAACAACTTCCAAACCAGGATTTTGCAAGCCAATTGCATTGAGCATGCCAGCAGGTGTTTCTGCCACCCTTGGAGTTGGATTGCCAAAACGGGCTTCAAGGGTTGTCGCCTTGATCATAATAGAACCTAAAAGATCTAAATCATAGTACTTGGCATACTCTTGTCCAAAACCAAAACAGCCTGATGCTGGAATAATCGGATTTTTCAAATCCAAACCAGGTAGAGAAACTTGTAAACGATTTGTAGACATGATTTTCCCCTTATAATACAACTGTTCCTGTGCGGAAAACAGGGCCATCTTCACAGACACGTTGGCTGAGCGTCTCGCTTTCTGGCACTTTTAGGACACAGGCATAGCAGGCACCCATCCCACAAGCCATACGAGATTCCAGAGATAGATAGGCTCTTGGGTGGTCATAAAAGGTTTGATTGATATACTTCATCATTCCAGGCGCCCCACAAGAATAAACAGCATCAAACTGACTGTCTAAATCCTTGATGACAACAGAAACATTCCCCTTGATGCCATAAGAACCATCATCTGCCGTTACAAAGACCTGCCCATATTGGGCCAATTCCGTTTCAAGGATAACAGCATCCTTGTTAGCAAAACCAAGGACTGTCACCACTTTCACACCACGCGCATGCAATTCCTTGGCTACTTCAAGCAAGGGCGGAACACCAATCCCCCCACCAACTAAGAGAACCTGGCTCTGATTGTCCAGTTCAGACAAGTCAAAACCATTTCCCTGAGGCCCCATCACATCAAGAGTATCTCCCTGACCTAAGGTTGAAAAAATAGCTGTCCCAGCTCCCTCAATCCGATAAATAAGGCGACACTGCTTCTTAACCTTATCGATAGACGAAATTGAAATAGGACGACGCAAGAGATGGGCATCATCAGGCACACGCAGATGAAGAAATTGACCTGCTCGCATAGCTTCAACCATTTCCCCTTCTAGGACTAATTTAAAGATTGCTGGCGCAATTTCCTCCTGTGCAACCACCTTCATGGTTTCCAAACGAATGGCACCCAAACGCTTCTTACATGTGGGATTCATGATTTTTCCTCCTTAAATTTTAAGGGGACCAGACAAAGAAAAGACCTTGCGATTGCAAGGCCTCAGTTAAAATCGTACAACACAAGAGAGCACACTCAAAAAGTCTCCTCTGGAAAATTGTACTATTCTTTTATCCGACACCTTGTGAGTCTCTCTGGACTCCCCTTAAAGGTTAAATTTTTACTAGTATACTCTTTCAGCTAAAAAAAGTCAAGTAGAAAACGAACATTCTACTTGACTTCACGGGATTATTTTTCACGAATGACTTCGACCTTGTATCCATCAGGGTCTTTGACAAAGTAATAGTTTGGTGCAGTTCCTGGTAGACCATTTGGCTCAGTCACTTCATAGCCTTTTGCACTGTGCTCTTGGTGAAGAGCCTCAAGATCAGGTGTACTTAGGGCGATATGGGCAAAACCATCTCCAACTACATAAGGGCCATGATCATAGTTATAAGTCAACTCCAACTCATAATCGTCACCATCAAGTCCTAGATAGACAATCGTGAAGGCATGATCTGGAAAATCTCTGCGACGCAATTCTTTAAATCCAAAAGCATCTTGATAGAATGCAATTGATTTTTCAAGATTTTCTACTCGCAAGCAAGTGTGTAGCATTTTTGAAGCCATATTTTTCTCCTTTATTTTTAAAAAGACTGGACAATCCTGTTCCAGTCTTATCAGTTATTATTTACCAAGTTTTGCTTTAGCCGCATCTGCAAGAGCTGTGAAAGCTGCTGCATCGTTAACAGCCAAGTCAGCAAGCATTTTACGGTTAACTTCAATCTCAGCCAATTTCAAACCATGCATCAATTGTGAGTATGAAAGTCCGTTCATACGAGCTGCCGCGTTGATACGAGTGATCCACAATTTGCGGAAGTCACGTTTTTTCTGACGACGGTCACGGTATGCATAGTAGTAAGAGTTCATTACTTGTTCTTTTGCAGTACGGAACAAGATGTGTTTAGCTCCATAGTAACCTTTTGCTAATTTAAGAATACGTTTACGACGTTTGCGTGATACAACGCCACCTTTAACACGTGCCATGTTTTATTTCCTCCAAATATTTCCTAGAATTGTTTACTTACAGTCAAGCTATTATTTCAAGCGAGTAAGCATTGCTTTGATACGTTTGTAATCTCCTGAATGCACCATAGATGCTTTACGAAGATGACGACGTTGTTTCTTAGTTTTTCCGTGGAAACGGTGAGAAGTGTAAGCACGGAAACGTTTAAGTCCACCAGAACCTGTACGTTTGAAACGTTTAGCTGATGCGCGGTGTGTTTTTTGTTTTGGCATGATTTTTTCTCCTTTATTTAACTTTCTGACAATTATTTTTTGTCAGTCGCTGGCGCCAATTGCATGAACATTTGACGTCCATCCATTTTAGCACGTTGTTCGATGATGGCAATATCTTGAGTTGCTTCAGCAAACTCGGCTAAAACTTTTGCACCAATCTCTTTATGGGTAATCATACGACCCTTAAAGCGAATAGATACCTTAACTTTATTTCCTTTTTCAAGGAATTTGCGTGCATTGCGAAGTTTTGTATCAAAGTCACCCTTGTCAATCGTTGGACTTAGACGAACTTCTTTCACAGTAACAACACTTTGTTTTTTACGTTGTTCTTTTTGCTTCTTCTGGTACTCAAATTTGAACTTACCGTAGTCCATAATTTTTGCAACAGGCGGTTTGGCTTGGGGTTGAATCAATACTAGGTCAACATTAGCGTTATCAGCCAAAGCTTGCGCTTCACTGAGTGGCTTGATGCCTAGCTGTTCTCCTTCAAGACCAATCAAGCGAACTTCACGTACACGAATCTCATCATTGATGAATAAGTCTTGCTTTGCTATGGTTTTCACCTCTTTTGTTTTATTAGAGAAAAACAATAGCGGACTCGTAAATATACAAGCCCGCACGTTATGATAGCGTTTCTTAGAAACTTTTCATCCGTAGGGCCAGGCAACTTAATGTCACAAGGCGAGAAGCTCTCACTTCTGCTTTTCTCAACTTTTATATGATACCAAGTTTTCTAGCTCTTGTCAAGATAAAAAGTTATTTTTTTGAAAAGTTTCTGTTTGTATTTTGACTTGGTTTACGCATCAAAAAGAGAGAACCAAGTTGATTCCCTCTCTATGTTAGTTTTTACTTATTTTCCCTATAGGAAAACTAAGCCTTAAAAAATTCTTTTTTCTGTGAACTTCCCCATCTTTCGATAAATAGAATCCCCACTAACAAAAGGATAATCAGGCAAGGAAGTAAGAACATCCCCATACTCCAATTTAGATTGACATTATCAATTTGCTTAGGTAATCTTCCAGATAAAATCTCCACTGAACGCAAGTAAGTAAATGGAATCAGATGTGCAATCTTTTGAAGAGGCTGAATGGTTTGGATACCAAACAATAAGCCAACAATCCCAATGAGTGAAAGAAAAAGGACAGGCATTTTTTGCTTGAAAAAGTAAGCAATCAAGTACACTACTTCCACAATGACGATAAAGGCTAAGAAAGCTAAGAACAAGCCAGGAAATAACACATCTTGTATCTTTCCAATAGTTACCTCTTGATTCACTAAGCCATAAATCGGGTAGGGATAATCTAACTGTCCAAAACCACTTATCAGACTTCCCGCTAGAAAAGAAAATCCACAGATTCCGATAAACAGCACAGTTACATAGCCCACTCCAACTCCAAGAGAGGACATGGCAAATGCCACTTTTGAAAAAGGATATAACTGAGCTGTGTCCAGATGATTTTGATATCTTTCTGCAAATAGTTGCGTTAGCATAAAAATAATAGCAACCACAAACAAGCTTGGGATGATAGCCTCTAAAACCCAGACAATCTGATCAATCCCGTGGGTCGGAAACTCCAAAGTATGTGCTTTTATGTTCAAGGGATACAGGGCTTGGTAAATCTTCCGTTCGCGGTCAACCCCCATTTTTAAGCCAGAGCTAGCAGTCGGGTCATTTGATACAAATTCATAATTCTTCTCTTCATCTTGCCACTGCAGATAGTAGGCCTCTTTCCAGCGCCCTTCTTTTAATAAAGTCAAAATTTCTGTCTTTCGCTTCAAAAGATTTTTTTGTAATTCTAAATTACTTTTAGCAAACTGGTATTCCTCCGAGCTGGTGTCAGACATTTGGGAAAGTTTCGCTTCATTTTCATTGATAGCTCTCTCATTTGCTACAAGATGGGCATCCAAGCTAGTCTCTAAGCTGACTGAGTTTGCAGTCTGACTATTAAAATAAAAGGTAACACCGAGTACAGATGCAAATAAAAGTAAGATAATCCAGTTTAAGCGACTTTTGAAAACTTTTTTCAATAAAAATAGACTAACATCTTTCATAAACTAAACCTCTTCTATCTGCCCCTGATGAATGGTTACTACTCTATCGCAGACATCAACCAACTCTTCCTTATAGTGGGAACTTAAAAGAACCAGCTGTTCTTGCCTATCGATTTGTACAAGCCTATCAAAAAACTTCTGTCGATAATACTCATCTAAGCCATTTGTAATCTCATCCATGAGCCAGCATTTGGCCTGACTCAGGAAATACATGGCAATCACCAAGCGTTGCTTCATGCCTAAGGAATACTTGCGAATGGGAAGGCTGATATAGTCAGACATTTCCCAGTAATCAATTTCATCCCTCAAGTTCAGACCTGACTTCCAGATATTTTTGATAAGGCGAAGATAGTCTATCCCACTTAAGTTTCCATCCAGCCATTCAACGCTCTCATAATAAAATAAAGAAGGAGGGGCTGCAATATTTCCGCTACTTATAGGAATTAAATTGCTAATGGCGCGGAATAGTGTCGTCTTTCCAGAACCATTGATAGCAAGAATACCATAAATCCTACCCTTTTCAAATGTAAAATCAACATCTTGTAAGATGACTTGTCGCGTTTTTAAGGTCACATGAGTAAGCTGCAACATATCTAGTCCTCCTTTTTATCACTCTTTAAGGATTAATAGCCTCCGCTGTAGTAGTTTATTACCTCATAACGATCATAGTTCCAACCTCCGCCAACTTTATACTCAGAATAGCTGTAATAACGAGACCATTCCGGAATATCACTATATCTATGTTTGTGATAATTCATACTAGACCTATAGAAGATATTCCAATCATACCGATAAGTTTTAAGAACGCTCACAGCAGATACACTGGACTGAAAAAGACCAAGTGATAACAAAGTAGCTAATAAAACAACTTTTGCTGATTTTTTCATGGTTTTCACCTCACTAATATATTTACTTTCGAAAGCGCTTTAATTATATCATTTTTTCCTCTGTTATGCAATAGTTTTTTGGATTTATTTTACTAATATATAATATTTGTCCTTCCTATCGAACGCTTTCTATTTTCCAACTCCTCCACCCTTTAAAGCGTATAGCTCCTTGCTGGTCAGTTCGGTAAACTTTGCTATTGATATCTTCCAGTCGGGTCAAGGTTTCCTGATGGGGTAATTTCGTTCGATTATTCTTTCCAACTGAGATGAGAGTCATCTCTGGTTTGAACTGTTCTAAAAAGGCTGAACTTGATGATTTTTTGGAGCCATGTTGGCTAGCTTTCAAGACATCCACCTTCAAGTCTGGATAGTGCTTCAGCAAGTCCTTCTCTCCTTTCTCCTCCAAGTTTCCTGTGAAGAGGAAGTGCTTATCCAAGAGTTTCCCATACAGAACTATGGAATCTTCATGACCTCCATCTCCAATTTTCCTTGGAGATAAGACTTCTAACTGACTTCCGAAAATTGGCAAATTCTCTCCCACTGACACACTACGAACCTTGGTTTGAGTCGCCTCTAGTTCTGCCACAAATTCCTTCTGTTTCAAACTGCCTTTTGACACTAAAATTTCGCCTACATGAAAAGCCCTGGTCACCTCCAACAAATCGCCAATATGCTCCTTGTCCGTGTTAGTCAAAATTAGCTGGTCAATCTTAGCTACTCCTCGACTTTTAAGATAGGGTATCAAGCTTCGCTGGGCATTGCTGGTCGTCGTCTTTTCTTGCCATTTTTCAATTTTCTTATCAGATTCTGCCTTGCCACCGACATCTATGAGAATAGTCTTACCAGTTACATCCCGTAGGAAAATACTTTCGCCTTGCCCCACATCCAGCATGGTGATTTCATTTTCTAGTGGATTCTTGGTCAGGAAAAAGAGACCTGTAATCAATAAGCTCAATACCGTTAACATTTTAATGTTTTTCCTCAAATCATAGACCAAAGCCAAGGAAATTAACAACAAGATTAAAAGCCACGCATTAGGTTGTCCAAAGACCAGAGGTCTACTTGCCACCTGTGATGCAAAGCGAATCATTCCCTCTAACCATTCAAAGATAAAATTCAGCTGAATGACTGGATAGAGAAAGGAAAGGGCAAATAAGATGGACAAGAGCGGTAAGAAGACCAAGTCAAAAAGAAAGGAAAAGACAAAGGTCAAAAGGATGGACCAAGGCTGAAATTCTGCAAAATAGAAGGATAGAATGGGTAATATTCCCAAAGAAATAACCAGACTTTCTCTGGCAATAGCCTTAAGCCCCTCCTCTTCTTTGCTGGTCATGGTCAAGATAAAAGCATAAGCGCAGGACAAGACTCCTCCTGCAGTCAGGAAAAAGTTGGGTATGATGATAAAGAGGACAAGCACCGTCAAGGCAAAATTATCCAAGCCCTTAACACCATGTTGAGCCAGTAACTTTTGCAAGAGACTGCGAATAACCGAAGCTGAAAATCCTGTCATACCTGCATAGATAATGGAAAAGGGATAAGTCAGCCATTTCAACTTTTCTTGGGTCAAGCCCAATCGCAAGAGGATTTTCTTAAAGCCATCCATGAAAAAACCTACCTGCATGCCCGACAAGGCAAAAAGGTGGATAATTCCTAGACTAGAATAAAGCTCATTCATCTCCTCAAAGTCAGTGTCCAAATGTCCTAACAAGAGCCCTGTCATATAATTTCGCATAGGGTCTGGAAAGTGCGTCTTAATCCAAACCACAGACTTTCGACGTAAACTGGACAGGTTTTCACCTATATCCCAACTGCCAACCTTTTGAACTGACTGGATTTTTTTGATATTGAGAGTCTGGTAAATTCCCTGAGTCTTCAGATAGGCTTGGTAGTCAAAGCCACCAAAATTTCTCTTCCCTTCTGGCTCCGAAAGCTTCCCTTCTAGTTCTATATCATAAAGGTCTGTCAAGGTTTGAAAGGCTTCTTTCTCCTCCTCTGTCTGGAGTTTATAATAAACTTGAAAAGCACGACCGTTAGACTTACCACGAAAGGATAGACTATCACCATTAACCTTAATAGTGTCAGGCAAAATCCGTACCCTCTCAACAGAATCCGCTAAGTTTTGACTAGCTTGACTCTGTTGCCAAGTTTGAAACAGAAACCAAAATCCAAATATTCCACAAATCACTAGAACTTTGCCTGATGATTTCCAAGGAAATTGAATAAAGAGACAGACGAGCAGAAAAACGAAGCCCAACAAAGCAAGATAGGATGCTGAGAAAATGGCGTAGTAAAGCCAAAGTAACAGAAAACTCAGATAGATTAGGGGAAGGGGGAAATTCTTAATCCACTGTAACATAGTCTTTTAGCTTTTCTATCGTTTTAGCACCAATTCCAGAGACTTTCTTGAGTTCATCAACCGACTTGAATTTCCCATTTGTTTCACGATGGTCGATAATGTCCTGAGCTCGTTTTCCTCCCAGTCCCTTGACCTGCTTGAGTTCTTCCAGACTGGCCTTGTTGAGATTGACCTTCTTTTCCTTGCTCGTCGAAGAAGCTGTCCCAGAACCTGCCTGCTGACTAGCTAATTCTTCTCCCTTAGTTGGGACGTAAACCAGAGCCTCATCACTAACTTTCTGAGCTAGATTGAGCCCCTTGCTGTCTGCTTGCTCTGTCAAGCCACCCGCCTTTTGAACAGTATCATTGACCCGACTACCTACCGGCAAATCATAAATTCCAGGTGCTTTAACAGCGCCTTTGACATCTACTGTGATTAGATCTTGTTCAAGGGGTTCTTCCTTTTCTTCCTTCACTTCCTTTTCGGTCGATGAATCCTTGGAAACAGTTGCAACTTCTGCCTGCAAATTCGTTTCTTTTACAGGTGTTTGTGGAGTTGGCTTTAGCAGGAAAAATCCTCCTACAAGCAAGCCCAGACCAGTACAGATGACAATGATTTTATACTCTTTAATTTTCTCGATAATTGCTTCCATATTTTCTCCTCTCTTAGATTATTCGTAAGAGAAAGAAAAAACAGTCGAAAATTTCTTTTCAACTGCTTATTTATTTGCAAAATAGTCTTCCTTGATCAAGACATAATGAACTCTTGTAACAATTCGGCCTTCTTCATGCTGGTCCATACAAGCATATGGTTCTTCATGTGAAAAACGCATTCCTGATTTCTCCATGACCTTTCCTGACGCGGGATTAGCCTTATCGTAAAGGGCGGTCAACTTGTTCATTCCAATCTTCTCAAAAGCCAGCTCAATTACGGCACGATTGGATTCTGTCGTCAATCCTTGATTCCAATACTTTTTATTGATAATGTAGCCAATAGCTGCCTTCTTAAGAACAGAATCAATCTTGTGCAAGTCAATGGTTCCGATAAACTGACCATTGCTTTTTAGTTCTATTCCCCAACGTCCCAAGGGATTAGCCAAGTAGAACTGAGCAATATTATTTTTGGTTTCTTCTAAATTTTGATTGGTTAGAAAAGTGTAACGTGTATTATCCTTGTCCGAGGCATAGTCAAACATTGCTTCCGCATCGTCCAAAGTTACAGGTCTAAGCAATAAACGCTCCGTTTCTATAGACGGATACTGGGCAAGTTTTACAAAAATTGATTCCATACGTTTCTACCATTCAAAAGTATTTTCTATCAGTATAGCATAAAAAAGAAGTGATAACAAATTTTTCTTGCTTTTTAAAGCGGTTTCATATAGAATAAAATCATCACCTTATTTTATAGATAATTGTGATAAATCATTTACAACCCGTCAATAGAAAGTGAGTTTTTCTCTATGTTAATCGGAATTCCAAAAGAGATTAAGAATAATGAAAACCGTGTTGCCCTCACACCTGCTGGTGTCCACAGCTTAGTCGGTCGTGGTCATCGTGTCCTTATCGAAACAAATGCTGGTCTCGGTTCTGGCTTTACTGATGCTGACTATCAAAAGCAAGGAGCTGAAATTGTCGCTACTGCTGGTGAGGCCTGGTCTGCAGAGTTAGTCGTGAAAGTAAAAGAACCATTAGCTTCTGAATATGATTACTTACGTGACGACCTGCTTCTCTTCACCTACTTGCACATGGCCGCTGCTCCAGAATTAGCAGATGCTATGTTGGAAGCAAAAACAACTGGGATTGCCTATGAAACTGTCCGTGATTCCCAAGGTCAATTACCACTCCTCGTACCTATGAGTGAGGTTGCAGGCCGTATGGCAGTCCAAATCGGTGCTCATTTCCTAACTAAGCAAGCAGGAGGTTCTGGTGTCTTACTGGGTGGTGTGCCAGGTGTACCTAAAGGGAAAGTAACCATCATCGGTGGCGGTGTCGTAGGTACCCATGCTGCTCGAATTGCTCTTGGTCTTGGTGCACAAGTAACCATCCTTGATAACAGTGCTAAACGTCTCTCCATTTTAGAGGAGGTCTTTGGCCATCAAATCCAAACACTTATGTCAAATTCATTTAACATCGAAGCAAGTGTGAGAGATGCGGATGTGGTGATCGGAGCGGTTCTTATCCCTGGTTCCAAAGCACCAAAATTGGTGACTGATGAGATGGTCAAGCAAATGCGCCCAGGTTCAGTCATTGTGGATGTTGCCGTTGACCAAGGTGGCGTTATCGAAACAGCTGACCGTGTGTCAACGCATGATGAACCTGTCTATGAAAAACACGGTGTTCTCCACTATGCCGTTGCCAATATACCTGGTGCGGTTGCTCGTACTTCAACCATTGCCCTAACCAATGTCACTCTTCCTTATATCGAAGCTTTGGCTGGTAAAGGATTTATGCAAGCAATTGCTGAAGATGAGGGCTTGCGCCAAGGTGTTACCACTTATCAAGGTTACTTAACCAGTCTTCCAGTAGCCCAAGGCCTCAATAAAAAACATACTCCAATTGATGAACTAGTATAAAAATCTAATTATCAGATAAAAGAAAGAGCAAGTCCAACCGAACTGCTCTTTTTTGCTATTCTGTTTCTTCTTGGACTTCTTCATTCTCTTCATTTTTAATTGGAGCTGGTTCATAAGCTCGGATAATCTGAGCGACAACAGGATGGCGAACCACATCCTTAGCTGAAAAATGAACAAAGTCAATCTGATGGATGTTCTTGAGTTTTTCTTGAGCATCAATCAGACCAGACTTGACGTTACGCGGAAGGTCAATCTGACTGATATCTCCATTGACAATCATCTTAGAATTAAAGCCTAAACGAGTCAAAAACATCTTCATCTGCATGATGGTCGTATTTTGCGCCTCATCGAGAATGACAAAGGCATCATCCAAGGTCCTTCCACGCATGTAAGCAAGGGGTGCAATCTCGATAATTTCACGCTCCATAAGACGAGTCGTTTGGTCTTTCCCCAAAATCTGATACAAGGCATCATAAACAGGTCTAAGGTAAGGATCTACCTTCTCCTTGAGATCACCCGGAAGAAAACCTAGACTCTCTCCTGCTTCCACCGCTGGACGTGTCAAGATAATCCGCTTGACCTGCCCACGTTTAAGGGCAGTCACTGCCAATGTCACTGCAAGGAAGGTCTTCCCTGTACCTGCTGGCCCAATTCCAAAGGTCACATCATGCTGTTTAACACTGCCCACATAAAGTTTTTGCCCTAGGGTTTTGACACGAATAGGTTTACCAGTATTATCCTTGATGATTTCTTCTTCGTAAAGGGCGACAAACTTGTCGATTTCATCGTTTTTGACCATACTAATCGCAGTGACCACATCTGGTGTACCAACGGTCATCCCACGATTTACCAAGACCATCAAAGCCTGAATAACTTGACGGGCTTCCTCACAGGCAGTCTCTTCTCCCAAAACCTGGACAATCTCCGTACGAGCATGAATTACCACATCAAGCTCTTCTTCCATCAAACGAAGATGGCGTTCATTGGAACCAAAAAGATGAAACAGGTCATCTGGATGACTCAGTTGAATGTCTATTGAATGTTCCTTCAAATAAAGAACCTCTCTAATCCTTTTATTTCTTTTTATTATAGCAAAGGGGTGGAGAAATTACTAGCCCAAACCCAATGAATCATGCTAGTGTTCTAAGTATTCTTGCCAGATAGCGTCAAAGTCTCCTAGGTTGAAAGAAAAACTGGCATGTTCTTCCAAAAAGCGACTCACCTCATCAAAATCATCTGTGTGTTTTGGGAAAGATGACTCTTCAAAAGCTAGGTCTGCCAAGATAGCTTTGGGACTGTTACTTTTAGGATTGCGCTCGGTCATGAGCCAAGTGTAAAATGATTTTCTCATAAGTCACCCTAGATCAACTCTGTCCCAAACTGGTCTTGCTTGATTTTACCAGCCTTCATAAGACCACCTAAAGCTTTCTTGAACTGACCTTTAGAAATGCCAAAGGTTGCCTTGATGTCGTCTGGAGATGACTTATCATTTAAGGTCATGAAACCACCATTGCTTTCCAAATAGGTCAAAATCATCTGAGCATCATTTTCCAACATTTCAAAAGAACGTGGTTTGAGGGAGAGGTTCAAGGTACGGTCCACTTCACGGAAACCAATAACGCGCGCATCCAACACTTGCCCCAAACGTGGCTCTGCGTAACGCTCGCTAGGATGGATAAAGCCAAGCATGTTGTTTTCTGGCAGGTAAACAAAAGTTCCTGATAACTTGAGACGGTAAACAATGGCTGGCCAGTTTTGGTTCTGCATGTTGTTGTAGGCAGGACGAGCCAGACGTTGAAAGTCTTCTTGATAGGCCAAGAGTCCCCAGATACGGTCTTTCTTGTCCACCTCAAGACGGATGTAGAGTTGGTCGCCCTTCTTAGGCCAGAGTTCCTTGAGCTCAGGGAGAATATCGAGTGACACAACGATTTCCTTGTCAGGAAGACCTGTATCCACAAAGACACCCAAGTCTTTACGAACTTCCGTTACAGTTCCCCAACCAAATTGGTCCTGAGTGGCAGTCACTTCTAAGGTTGTCAGGCGGAGTTTTTGCTTCATATCCGTGTAGGCAAAACCTTTGACCGTATCCCCTACTGTATGTTGACCTTCTTCCTTAGCAAGAGCATAGGTTTGACCATCCTTTTGCACAAAGTAAAAACGATCGTTTTCATCGATGATCAGTCCAACGATAAAACTTGCAAGATTTGTATTCATATTTCCTTCTTTCGAATAAAACTCAGCCAGCAATGCCAACTGAGTTTTTCTGTTTATTTCTTAGACTTCCAAAAGTTCTTTCTCTTTGTTGGCAGTCATGTCGTCGATGTGTTTAACAGCATCGTCTGTTACTTTTTGAATGTCTTTTTCAAGAGTCTTCAATTCGTCTTCAGTGATTTCTTTTGCTTTCTCTTGTTTCTTAGCTTCATCCATAGCATCGCGACGGATATTGCGGACAGCCACTTTAGCACTCTCACCGACCTTCTTCACTTCTTTAGCAAGATCACGACGAGTTTCTTCTGTTAGAGCTGGGATAACCAAGCGAATCACAGAACCATCGTTAGCTGGTGTGATACCAAGATCAGAAGCGTTCAAAGCACGTTCGATGTCTTTCAATGAAGACTTATCAAATGGTGTCACCAACAAAACACGCGCTTCTGGAATCGTAATTGAAGCGATTTGGTTAAGAGGAGTCTCTACTCCATAGTATTCTACATGTACACGGTCGAGCAAACTTGCATTAGCACGACCGGCACGGATAGCACCAAATTCACGAGCAAGTGAGTGGTGAGATTGGGTCATTCTCTCTTTAGCTTTTTCAATAATTGCGTTAGCCATAATCTTTCTTATTCCTTTTCTTCAATATTATTTGAAACTGTTGTTCCGATATTTTCGCCAAATACGACACGTTTGATGTTACCTGGTTGGTTCATGTTAAAGACAACCAAGTCAATGTCGTTGTCCATTGAGAGGGTTGAAGCTGTTGAGTCCATGATACGAAGACCTTTATTGATAACGTCACGGTGAGTCAATTCTTCAAATTTAACAGCTGTCTTGTCCTTCTTAGGATCGGCATTGTAAACACCATCTACGCCATTTTTAGCCATAAGGATAGCATCCGCTTCGATTTCAGCTGCACGAAGGGCCGCTGTTGTATCTGTTGAGAAGTAAGGTGAACCAATTCCAGCACCAAAGATAACGATACGGCCTTTTTCAAGATGACGAAGGGCACGTCCACGGACATAAGGCTCTGCCACTTGTTGCATGGCAATAGCTGTTTGCACACGTGTATCAACCCCAACTTGTTGCAATGAATCTGCCATCACAAGAGCATTCATAACAGTCCCAAGCATTCCTGTGTAATCTGCCTGAACGCGGTCCATTCCTGCCTCTGCAGCAGGTTCTCCACGCCAGAGATTTCCTCCACCAATAACAAGGGCAATTTCGATACCTAAGCTATGAACTTCTTGAATCTCTCTTGCGATTGTTTGAACTGTTTGGATATCAATCCCTACGCCACGTTCACCGGCAAGGGCTTCACCTGATAACTTGATTAAAATACGTTTATACTTGGGATTCGCCATTTTCACTCTCCTTCTTTTATCCTACCTATTTTATCACAATTTCTAAGATTTTTATAGTATCATGAGCAATTCTTTCAAAAAAATTAGACCGTTAAAAATTCCTCTAAGTCACTAAGGGCACGCTCTGCAATTTTTTCATAACGAGCCTTCTTATCACGAATACGTTCGCCTTCCAACTCCTTGATAATCCCAAAATTGACATTCATTGGTTGGAAATGTTTGCTGTCAGCATGGGTGATGTAATGAGCCAGACTTCCAATCGCTGTTGTCTCTGGGAAAATAGCCTCGCTTTCTCCCTTGAAGAGACGAGCAGCGTTAATACCCGCAACTAATCCTGACGCTGCGGACTCAACATAGCCTTCCACACCCGTCATCTGACCAGCAAAGAAGAGATTTGGTTGTTTCTTAGAACGGTAAGTCTGCTCAAGAAGATTTGGTGAATCCATGTAAGAATTGCGATGCATAACACCATAACGGACAAACTCGGCATTTTCAAGACCTGGAATCATTTGGAAGACACGCTTTTGTTCTCCCCATTTGAGGTGGGTCTGAAAACCAACAATATTGTATAGGCTACCAGCTGCATTATCCTGACGAAGTTGCACAACCGCATAAGGTGTTTTAAATTCTCCATCACGAGGTCCTGTGTAGTCGTCTGGATACTCCAAACCGACTGGTTTCATAGGACCATAAAGCATAGTTTTAATGCCACGTTTGGCCATAACTTCGATAGGCATACAGCCTTCAAAGTACTTTTCTTTTTCAAAGGAATTGAGCGGTGCTTCTTCTGCATTGACCAAGGCTTCATGGAAATCCATAAACTCCTGCTTGGTCATGGGAGCGTTGAGATAAGCGGCTTCTCCCTTATCATAACGAGACTTGAGATAAACCTTGCTCATATCGATAGTGTTGACATCGATAATAGGCGCTGCCGCATCGTAGAAATAGAAACCATCGCCATCATTAAGGGCATGAATCTTTTCAGCCAAGGCATCGCTAGTCAAAGGACCAGTAGCGACAACCGTAATAACATCTGTCGGCAATTCTGTAATTTCATCACGCACCACTTCAATCAAGGGGTGGTTGGCCACTTTTTCGGTCACCATTTGGGAGAAACCATCACGGTCCACCGCAAGCGCTCCTCCTGCAGGAACACGAGTTGCTTCAGCAGATTCCAAGATAACAGAACCCAAGCGACGCATTTCTTCCTTGAGGAGACCAACAGCATTAGTCAAGGCATCCCCACGCAAGGAATTAGAACAAACTAACTCTGCAAAATTATCTGTTTTGTGTTGAGGTGTTGACTTGACACCACGCATTTCATAAAGTTTAACTGGAATACCACGTTCTGCAATTTGGTAGGCTGCTTCAGAACCTGCCAAACCAGCACCGATAACATTGATATAAGATTGAGACACGACACTAATACCTCTTTGGGTGGGACGTAAGTCCATATCAAAACACCCCACTGGACTGTTTGACACCCACAAATCTTTCTATTTTTTTCTTCTACTAGTATAACAAAAAAAGGGAAGAAGGCAAACTTCCCTGTTTAGTCATTTTCTTGATTTTCTTCCCAGTCATGGTAGGCAGCGTAAAGCTGGCTTTTATTCCACTGGTAAATCTTAGCGACTTCCTTGATGGCTTGATTTTTCTTCATGCCTTGCTGGATACGGGCTTGGATTTCTAAGAACAAGACTTCCTCGTCTTTTTCTTCCACATCCTGACTGGCACCTTCAACGATGAGAAGGCATTCACCCTTGAGTGGCGTTTCAGAAATGCTTTCCAGCAATTCAGAAATGGTACCTCTTTGGTATTCTTCATAGATTTTGGTCAATTCCCTGACCAAGACGACCGAGCGATCATCGTAGACTTCTAGCATATTTTCCAACGTATCCGCCACACGATGGGGGGATTCATAGAAAATCTGTGTTTCAGAATAGTCTTTTTTCAAATCGAAAAATTGCTTTTGCTGGCCTGATTTTCTTGGTAAAAAGCCGTAAAAGATATGTGGCTGTGGCGCTAAACCACTGGCAATCAAGGCAGAAATCCCTGCAGAAGCACCTGGGACTGTGACAACCGCAATTTCTTCCTCAATAGCTGCCTTAACCAAATCATGACCAGGGTCTGAGATACTAGGCAGACCCGCATCGGATACTTGAGCAATACTTTTCCCTGCTTTCAGGAAACCAATCAAATCAGGAATCTTTTCCTTGGCATTGTGCTCATGAAAACTAATCTGCTTGGTAGAAATGTCAAAATGCTTGAGCAATAGACCTGTATTGCGCGTGTCCTCAGCCGCAATCCAGTCCACTTCTTTCAGGGTTTGGATGGCGCGAAAGGTCATATCATCTAGATTGCCAATCGGTGTTGCCACTAGATACAGCTTGCCATAGGGAGACTGCCTCTTAAAACTTTTTTGAATCTGCATGTTTACTCCCTGTATAACAACTCGTCACAGAACATACATTCTTCGTCCTGTTCTCGACGTTGTCCATAAAAATCATTACATACGTGAAATCCGTCTTTGTAAATGCGACGAACACTTTCACGAACATGCTTGGCCTTGACGGGAGCATCTGCTTCCACCTCACCTAAGCGTTCGCGCAACTTAGAATTTTCCAAGCGAAGAGCTGTATTTTCTTCTACCAAGCTCTTGAGATTTTTCTTGATGGCTTCCACATCAGCTAAGGTTACCAATAACTGTTGGGAAAAATCATCCAGCGCGTCAAATAATTCTTTTTTGTCCATAAACCAGCCCTTTCCTTTCTTTATCATTCATTTTTTAGTTTATATTTCTTTCAAGACCAGATATTCCATGGCATTTTGAAAGCTGACATTAGTTTCCCACATTTTTCTAGCTTCTAGCAAATCTTGTAGAATCACCCTTACTCTTGCTTGCAAGAGGTCCTGCCCACAGAGCACTTCAAGAATCCGTAAAACCTGATCCTGCTTTTCCTTGTCATCTGCCAAGCTAGCTAGTTTGGCAACTTGCAAATAACTTTCTTTTTTCTTAGCTACTAACCAAGTCAGCAGGCGTTCACTTTCATCGACCAAGGTCCAAAAACTTGCCTGATTGGCTAACTTTTCTGCTTCAGCTCGCGATTGACTAAACTGGGCTAATAGAGTTGCTTTTTTCTTAACCAGCCCCATTTGTTCTAAGAGCAAGATGAGCTTCTCTTCTTGCTTTTTAAAGTGAAAAATCTGGGTCCGACTTCGGATTGTCGGCAACATCTTTTCCTCATCGCTAGTCAAGAAGAAAATATAAACCTCACTCTGGGGTTCTTCGATGACCTTGAGCAAAGAATTGGCTGCGTTAGGATGCATTTTCTCAGCTTGCTCGATAATAAAGACCTGTTGCTGACTTTCAATCCCTGCTTGGGAAAACTGACCCACCAATTCCCGAATGCGTTCTGTCTTAATGACCTGATTAACTGGCTTAATCAAGGTGACATCTGGAAACTCTTCCTGTTCAATCAGCTTGCAATTTCGGCATTTCTCACATGGTAAGACGCCAACTTTATCCGTACAAAAGAGGCTCTTAGCTAAAAATTGCGCCATTTCCAAACTTCCAAAGAAACCTGAAAAGAGGTAGGCATGATTGAGCTGGTCTTGCTCCAAGATACGGACAAAGCGGTCAAACTGATCTGGCTGCCAAGCCTTTAGTTGATCTTGTTTCATTTGGCCAAGCCCATTCTGTCAAACAAGACAGCCTTGGTAGTTTCCACAACTTGCTCAAAAGGAAGACTAGCATCAATCTTGACAATGCGATTTCCCTCTTTATCCAGAAGAGAAAGGTAACCGTGACGGACTTTTTTATGCAAGTCCAACCCTTCCAAGTCCAAACGATTGACCTCACGATTGCTATTAGCAGCAATGCGAGCCAGTCCGTCTTCCACCTCAATATCAAAATAGAGTGTCAAATCGGGTTTGAGGCCATCTGTCGCAAACTGGTTAAGCCAGTCAATGGCTTCAATGTCCAAGCCACGACCAAATCCCTGATAGGCAACCGAACTATCGATGAAGCGGTCCATAATGACCAACTTGCCAGCTTCAAGTGCTGGAAGAACTTTTTCCACCAAGTGCTGTCTGCGACTGGCAATATAAAGAAGCAACTCTGTCTTCGCATCCATCTGAGTATGACTTGGATCCAAAATTACTTCCCGAATCTTCTCCCCAATCAAGACTCCGCCAGGTTCACGGGTCGTCAGCACCTCTACCCCTTTTTCCTCTAAAATTGGGAGCAGAGCCTCTAAAACACTGGTCTTTCCTGCTCCCTCTGGTCCCTCAAGAGAGACTAAAAATCCTTTTGACATGTCTAACTCATTTCTTTTTTACTACTTCTATTCTATCAAAAAAATAGAGGTTTGTGACAATCTTTTTTGTCTTCTCATTTCATACTCAATGAAAATCAAAGAGCAAACTAGGAAGCTAGCCGCAGGTTGCTCAAAACACTGTTTTGAGGTTGCAAATGGAAGCTGACGCAGTTTGAAGAGATTTTCGAAGAGTATCAACCACCATAAAAGAGGCAGACAAATCCACCTCTTATTTACCTAATTCTTGTGTTCGTTTATAGGCTTGATGAACTGCATCCATGACTGTTCCTCGAAAAGCATGCGCTTCTAAGCTTGCTACACCAGCGATAGTCGAACCTCCTGGGCTGCAGACTTGGTCTTTCAATACTCCAGGATGCTCTTGGCTTTCTAGGACCAATTGACCAGCTCCTACCACAGTTTGAGCCGCCATTTTCAATGCTGTCTCTCGTGGCAATCCAGTCTGAACACCTGCATCTGCCAAGGCCTCAATAAAGAGATAGACAAAGGCCGGCCCACAGCCTGCAAGACCTGTCGCTGCATCGATTAAGCCTTCACTGATTTCAAACAATAAACCGGCATGTTGTAAAAGTTGACAAAAGACTTCCTTATCATCTGCTTGGCAGTTGGCTGACAAGGTATAACTAATGACTCCTTGACCAATAGAAGCAGGGGTATTTGGCATCATACGAATAATTCTGTGTTGATTTGGGATAAGACTTGCTAGTTTTTCTAAAGTCAATCCAGCTGCCATGGAGATTAAAAGAAGACATGCTCGCTTTTCAAGGATAGTATGGTATTGAGAAAGCAGTTCAGAAAACTGAGCAGGCTTAACTCCTAGAAAAATCACATCTGCTTCTGCAAAAATTTCTTCATTGCTGGAAGCCTGACCACCAAAGTTGGCGATGAAAGCATCCACCTTGTCTTGGCTACGATTGGCAAGGAGAATCTGAGCACCCGTCTTGGCCTGCAAAACAGCCTTGGCCAAACTAGCACCCATATTCCCCAATCCGATAAATCCAATCTTCATCTCTTACTCCCTTATCTGTCCGTCACCAGTAACCACATACTTGTAGCTAGTCAATTCTTTTAAGCCCATTGGACCACGCGCGTGCAGTTTCTGAGTAGAAATTCCCATTTCACAACCCAGACCAAATTGGCCTCCATCTGTGAAACGAGTTGAGGCATTGACATAAACCGCTGCAGAGTCCACTTGATCTGTAAAGTAAGCTGCAGCTGCAGCGTTTTCCGTCACAATGGCATCCGAATGATGAGTACTGTGTGCTTCAATATGCTCGACGGCTTCCTCAAGACTTGAAACTACTTTAACAGCTAGGACATAGTCCAAAAACTCGGTGTCAAAGTCTTGATCCTCAGCTGCTTGGCCTGAAACAAACTGACTTGCTTTGCTATCCAAGCGGAATTGAATTGGTTCCAGTCCAGCTTCCTTACGCTCTGTAACTAGAACTTGCTCCAAGCGAGGAAGGAAGCTTGCTGCCTTGTCTTCATGAACCAGCAGAACCTCCATGGCATTGCAGACAGAAGGACGACTTGTTTTAGCATTGTTGATGATAGACAGTGCCTTGTCGTCATCTGCGTCCTTATCGACATAAACATGGACAATCCCAGTTCCTGTCTCGATAACGGGTACGATAGCATTCTCAACTACGGCATTGATCAAACCAGCTCCTCCACGAGGAATGAGAAGGTCTAGATAGCCCTTTGCCTTCATCATGGCATAGCTGCTTTCTCGGCTGGTATCTTCCACCAGTTGAATCACATCTGGGTGAATAGTAGTCGTCTCCAAGCCCTTCTTCAAGGCTGTGACAATAGCATGTGCTGTTTGATAGGCATCCTTACCACTACGAAGAACAACTGCATTTCCACTCTTAAGAGCCAAAGCAACCGCATCAGACGTCACATTTGGACGGCTTTCATAGATTATACCGATAACACCCATGGCCACACGTTTCTTGGTGATAACCAAACCATTTTCAAGCTGACTTGTTTCTAAAACTTCACCGATTGGATCTGGTAAAGCAACCACTTCACGAATACCAGTTGCCATCGCTTCTATACGACCTGCATCCAAATAAAGACGATCCAGCATCACATCTGAGATTTTACCTTTGGCCGCTTCCATATCAAGGGCATTGGCTGCTAAAATTTCCTCTGTAGCAGCTACTAAGTGATCAGCCATGGCTAGCAAGGTTTGGTTTTTCACGTCTTCACTAGCTGTATTGATTGATTTTTTAACAGCCTGTACCTGTTCAAATTGTTCTTGTGTACTTACCATAGTTTACCTCTAAAATTCTGTAAAGAGTAGTTGGATTTCAGGAGTAATGGAAATCCAGTCATCACGGTGAATCAAGACCCCCTTGGCTTTTTGAAAACGCAACATATCCTCCAAAGCAGATGCACCAAATTGCACACGCCCTTTTCCAAGTGATTTTCCACTTTCCTTGTCAAATACTGTCACGATATCACCGTAAGAAAAGGCTCCTTCTGCTTCAACAACACCAGATAAGAGAAGACTCTTTCCATGTTGGGAGAGAGCTTCTGCAGCCCCTTTATCAACCCAAATAGAACCTTGACTCTGAGCATAAAAGGCCAGCCATTGTTTCTGGGTACGAAGTCCTTTCTCTTGAGCAACAAAGTAGGAACCATCCTTGGTCTCCTCAGCTGCCTCAATCATGGCATCTGACTTCAAGGATGAGCAGATATAAACAGGAACTCCTGATTCCGTCGCGATAGTTGCAGCTTTGATTTTGGTTAACATGCCCCCTGTACCATTAGACGAACCTGCTCCACCGGCCATATCAATAATCTCACGATTGATAGTCTCGATTTTCTCCAAGCGTTTTGCTCTTGGATCTGAATTAGGATTTCCTGTATATAGACCGTCTACGTCTGTCAAGAGGACCAAAAGATCTGCTTGGACCATAGCTGCTACCTGGGCACTTAGAGTGTCATTGTCCCCGACCTTGAGCTCATCAATGACGACACTGTCATTCTCGTTAATAATAGGAATCGCCCCACGGCTAAGTAGAACTGACAAGGCTTGATGGGCATTTTTATAACGACGCTTATCCACAAAGTCGTCCTGGGTCAGCAAGATTTGTGCAGAAACGATTTGGCGCAAGAGAAGATTGGTCGTGTATTCTTCCAACAAAAGCCCTTGCCCTACCGCTGCTGAAGCCTGCTTATCAGCAATCTTAGTCGGACGCTTTTTAAATCCTAAGGCCCCAAAACCAGCCGCAATGGCACCTGACGACACCAAAATCAATTCATGACCAGCCTCGTGCAACATAGCCAACTGCTGGGTAATAGCCTTTACCTTACTACGTGATAAACTTCCATCCTCATTTGTCAGAGAAGAAGTCCCCACCTTAAAGACAATCCGTTTGTATTTCATAGTCTCACTCCGATTCTTCATATTCATCCATTATAACATGAATGACAGGAAATAGAAAAGAGTTGATAGAAAAAGAAGGCCCTAAAACCTTCTTTTTTACTACTGTTCTGATTCCGATTTGTTTGTACTCGTCTCAGAGCTTTTTGAAGTTGATGAAGTAAAATCTTGCCTAGTTGATGAACTTGCAACACTTTCATGTTGACTCGTTTCTTGATTTTCAAGATCCTTTTTCACTACTTCTTTAGATTCTTTTATTTCTGAATTACTTGTAGTTTTAATTGTAGCAGATTTCTCTACCGGAACATCCACTAACCAGGCACCACTTGAATCAACAGTATAGCCTTCTGGTGTCTTACCGTTCACAAGCAATTGACCATTTTCTTTCAAGAAGTACCATTTATCCTTGTCCTTGATCCAACCCACAGCTCGTGAACCGTCTTCCTTATAGAAATACCAATCGTTTGCCTTTTTAAGCCAGCCTTGCTTCATAGCTCCTGATTCTTCTAGATAGTAATGTTGACCTGCAACTTCTATTTCACCTGTCTTCATAATACCAGTAGAATTCATATAGTACCAAGTTTCTTTATCTTTTACCCAGCCCGTTTTCATTTCTCCTGATTGAGCAAAGTAATACCATTGCCCCTTATATTGAAGCCAACCTGTTTGCAGCGAACCATCCTTGGATAAATAATAATTCTGACCTCCAGTATTTACCCAACCAATTTCCATCTGATTTTCTTTGTTGAAATAATACCAGATTCCATCAATTTTCTTCCAATTTTTAGAAGAAGCACCAGAGTCTGTCAAATAGAACCAATGATTGTTCCATTTTTTCCATTGATTCTGTAACAAGATACCCGTTTGGTTAAAGTAATACCATTCACCTTCGATTTCATTCCAACCGACAGCATACTCTCCTGTAGAATCAGGTGCTTGATACCACCAATTCCCATACGCACTCTTATGCCAACCAGCTTGAAAACTTGGAATCGGCTTGTAGGAAGTTGAAATGTTTACTAAACCGTCTTTTCGAATATCAAAAACTGTTGCATCATAGTCTTTGCTGGCTGCGTTGATCCTCTCAATTCCTCGTTCTTTGAGCCAATTAACATACTCACTATCAACACCATTTTTCCAAGGTAGACTATCCGAAGTTTGAACAATCAAACTCGGACTCAAATTTTTAATGAAATCCTTGGTATTTGATTTGTTTGTATCATGGTGATGATTAAACTTCATCAAATCAACTTTTCCAATAAGAGGTCCATACTTATCTTCCGCTCCATGCACATTATCTAAGTCGCCCCCAAGGTAAATTTTCTTGCCATTGACTTTCACTACACTAATCAGGGAATTGGAATTGTCATCCCAAATTTTCTTTAATTCACCTGATGAATCAGTTTCATTTTCATAGTTATAGAGTTGAATATCCATGTCCCCAAACTGAAAATGAGCATCTTCCTGTGTGATGTTTTGAATAACTGAAACACCTTTTTCTGAAGCAGTCTGTAAAACCTTATCATAACCGTACAGGTTATCCCATAGACGTTCAGAATTAGTAATACGACTATCACTATATTTTTTAAGATAGACTCGGTCAACTGGATAGGTAGACAGTAATTCATCAACATTTCCAATATGATCACTGTGGGTATGGGTCACCAAAATAAAATCAAGTTTTTGGACACCCAATTCCTTCAAACGACGAAAGACACGGTCTGTTAGAACATGCTTATAAGACGTTTCAATTCCTTCTCTCCATGGATAGCGAGAATCACTTCCATCTGGGAAATCATAATCTTCTCCTGTATCCACCATGGCAAAATGTCCATTGCTTTCAAGAATAATCGCATCACTGCCACCTTCTTGAACATTGATAAAGTGGATTTTATTTCCTGAACTTTCTTGAGCTTGAACATTCCCATACCATGACAAACCTAAAAAAGCGCCTGCAAGTGCTAAACTAATCAATTTCTTTTTCATTCTTACTTCCTTAATTTCTCCAAGGTTTCCTTAAATATCTCTGGGATATCTGCTGTAAATTCCAAGGTCTCACCTGTTCTCGGATGGGTAAATCCTAGAGTCTTGGCATGGAGAAACTGTCCATGCCCCTTAAGTGTCTTGCGTGGACCATAGACTTCATCACCAGCGACTGAATGGCCAATATAAGCCATGTGAACACGAATCTGATGGGTGCGCCCTGTCTCCAGTTGCAACTCTACTAAGCTATAATCACCAAAGCGTTCCAAGACGTGAAAACGGGTAACTGCAGGCTTACCTTTAGCAGTCACAGCCTGTTTCTTACGGTCTTTTTCACTACGACCAATCGGTGCTTCAATGACACCGCGATCATTGGGCAAATTTCCATGAACAATCGCCCAATATTTGCGGAGAGACTTTTTATCCTTGAGTTCTTGGGCAAGTGCTAAGTGCGCCTCATCATTTTTAGCAATCATGAGAAGACCTGACGTATCCTTATCAATACGGTGAACGATTCCCGGACGCAAAACCCCATTGATACCAGACAAGTCCTTAATATGATACATAAGGGCATTTACCAGAGTTCCACTAGTATGACCAGCACTCGGATGCACAACCATCCCCTGAGGTTTGTTAACGATGGCCACATCCTCATCTTGGTAGATGATTTCTAGCGGAAGATCCTCAGCCACATACTCTAAGACCTCTGGTTCTGGCACATGGTAAGTGACGACATCGCCCTCTTGGACAGTGTATTTAGCTTTCTTGACTTGACCATTGACCAAGACCTGACCTGATTTGATTTGTTCATTCGCGAGACTGCGTGATAATTCTGTCAAATCCGACAAAGCCTTATCTAGACGCAGGCCACCAGTTTCAATTTTAATTTCCATTTATTTCCTCTTTTAGCATTGCAATCAATAAAATAATCACTCCAACCGTCAGATAGCTATCTGCCACATTGAAAATTGCAAAATTGATAAAGTCAAGGTGGAACATATCCACAACAAAGCCCTGACTGACTCTGTCAATAAAGTTTCCAAGACCACCTGCAATAATCAAGGTCAAACCCAAGACCATCCAGAGTGAGTCCTCCATGTGTTTATGTAGATACCAAATGGCACCTACCACGACGACCAGAGTAATGATAGCAAATAACAACTGCTGATCTTGTAACATCGAAAAGGCTGCCCCTCGATTTTGCAGGTAGGTCAAGCTAACGAAATTGGGAATCCAAGAATGCACTTCACCCAGTGGAATCTGTTGGACGATATAGGATTTAACCAACTGATCCAGCCCAATCAAAAGCAGTACAATGACTGCCACTATTCCTCTTTTTTTCATGATTTCCTCTTCTGATCAAAATATTCTTGCATGACTTCTACGAAAAGAGTTCCAGCCTGACTCAGCTCCACTTCCTCACGTTTAACATAGACCATGCGATTATCCAAATTATCCTTGAGACGAATAACTGTAATACCATTCACACTGTCACTATCCAAAAATCCAGAACCTGTCGCATAAGCGTCCGTCCGCTCCAAAATACCATTCAAGGTAGCACGGTCTGTCACATTAAACATCTGTGAACTCGCACTGGTATCAACAAAGTTCTCCGAATAATAAAGGTACTCATCTTTCTCTTGAGTGAAACGAACCGTTGGTAGATCTGCTAAATCCTCCATGACCAATTCCTCTTTCTGGGCTAAAGGATGCCCCTCTCGGAGATAAATATGGGTATGGAAGGGAATCAATTCAATGACCTCAAGACCCAGCTTTTCAACCCGTTGCATAATCCCCTTTTTATTTTGATTGTTGAGGTAGATAATCCCAATCTCACTATGCCCTTGCGCTACTTCATCTAAGATTTGAACAGTAGTCGATTCAAAAATACGGAAGTTCTTATAATCAGGATAGCGCTCTGAAAAGGCCGTAATGGTTGGTGGCAAGAAGTCATAGTGCTGACTAGCAATGGAAAATTCATCTTTTTCTTCCTCAGGGTTGGCATACTGATTTTGAAAAATATCAAATCCCTTGACCAATTCTTGCGCTTTTTCGTAAAATTCCATACCGCGACGGGTCAAGAAAGTCCCTGAGCTGGTCCGACGAAAAATCTTAAAGCCCAACTCTTTTTCCAAATCACGAACAGAAATGGACAGACTAGGCTGACTAACATACATCTTTTCAGCAGCTTCACGGAAAGTACCGCTATTCGCGATGGCCACAACATAGCGTAATTGTTGAATGTTCATCTTCTACCCCCAACTTCTTTATCTTTTCATTATACCATATTTTAGAAGTTTTCCAAAAAGGAAAAAAGCACATCCTATTCTCCTTAACTATCTTCACTATCTGCCTTTCTCAAGCCAATCTTATTTTCAAAATCAATTCAAAAAAATAACTGGATACACACCACTCCAGTATCGGAAAGAAAAACGATGACTATTTGTGAAAAAAAGAAAATGCCGGAAAGTTCCGACATTGTTTTAGTAAGCTAACTTCCTGAAAATAGGAGTAACCATACATTCCAGAAGGCAGTGATATTGATGAGAATATGAACTAGTATTGGATAGTAGAGATTTTTTGTCATGCGATACAGTAGAGCTAAAATGAGACCTCCACTAGCATAAATGAAAAAAGCAAGAGGTGTTAAAGCAAAATTGATATGAATATAACCGAAAATAATAGCAGAAAGCAAGACATCTCCGTACCAAGGCGAGTTTTTGAAAAAGGTTGTCATAAGCACACCGCGGTAAATCAACTCCTCAGCAATAGGGCCGATGAAGCAAGCTATGAGCAAGAAATAGGGTAATTCCTGTCTCCCCATCATTTCTATCGTTTCATTCAAAGAAATTTGATTTGAAGACGAGGGTATGAAATAAGACAAGAGGAAGTCAGACATATACAAAATGATGTAACCCAGTAAAAGGTAGATAAAGTGCCTCAGCTGCCATTTGAAATGAAAAGTCTTCTTTCCTGCAAAAACTAGTAGATAGATGACCGCTAATAAAAGACCTCCACTCTCCATCCAAAGCAGAATCTGAAAAAATTCACGACTTGCTGGTAGATAGGGCTTTGCGAGGTGATTGAAAATTCCCCAAAACCAAGTTGATTTGTAAAAAATTA
This sequence comes from Streptococcus sp. Marseille-Q6488, assembly GCF_946902925.1. Taxonomy (NCBI): domain Bacteria; kingdom Bacillati; phylum Bacillota; class Bacilli; order Lactobacillales; family Streptococcaceae; genus Streptococcus; species Streptococcus sp. Marseille-Q6488. The sequence goes on from NZ_CAMPPZ010000011.1 coordinate 59,577, forward strand.
AGGATAATGCTAGTAAAATCTGAATAATCCGTTTTTTCATATTAAATCCTCTGTTTTCTCCATATTCCTAATAAATTTTACTTAAAATCTCACAGGACTTCCTTTGCAAAGATGATTGCCTCCTCCAATATATCCTAAATCATAGGTTCCTCTGGGACAAAATCCATGAACCGGCATAGTTAATACCGGCTCTATTTGCCAAGGAAAATAACCATTAGGTTCTTTTCCATAGGGATCTGCTCCACCTTGTATCAGCTCTAATTCTTCATTTGTTAGATTTATATTTTTTGTCATTAAAATCATGATATATTTCCTCCGTTATTGTTTAGATTAGTTGAGTAATCTGATACTCATACCTACTTACAAAAAAACTATTTTAAGCTAGTTTTTTTATGCTTGTCTAGTTGCAACATTGACAATTTTAGTATAGCATATCTTGGCCAAATATCCTCTTCAAATCATGAATTGTTATCAAAACATCCTAAACTGTAAAATCAATTAGCCCCAAGCTTTCTATCAATTTCTTCTCCAAAATATGCTATAATAATACCAAAAGATAAAGAAGGAAGTCTTATGATTAAACTACTAGCCTTGGATATGGACGGAACCCTCCTCAATGAAGCCAAGGAAATCCCACAAGCTCATATTACTGCTATTCACCAAGCTATTGAAAAAGGTGTCAAACTGGTTCTCTGTACAGGTCGCCCGCTTTTTGGTGTCCTCCCCTACTATCAAAAACTGGGGCTTGATCTCCAGAATGAGTATGTGATTGTTAACAACGGTTGTTCAACTCACCAGACAAGTGATTGGGGGCTAGTCGACTGGCAAGAACTCAGTCCAGCTGACATCGAATACCTCTATGAGCTTGCTGAAAAAAGTGAGGTTCAGTTGACACTTTTTGACGAGACTCATTATTTTGTCCTCGGTGGCAAGCCTAATGAAATTGTTCAAAATGATGCTAAACTAGTCTTTTCAGACCTGACTGAAATTTCTCTTGAGGAAGCGACTAGTGGCAAGTACCGGATGTTCCAAGGGATGTTTTTGGGCACCAGAGAGCAAACAGACGATTTTGAAGAGCGTTTTGCTGGGGAACTCTGTCAACGATTTAGTGGAGTTCGTTCACAGCCTGTTATTTATGAAGCCATGCCACTTGGTACGACAAAGGCTACTGCTCTTTCTCGACTAGCAGATATTTTGAAGATTGATTCCTCAGAGATTATGGCTATGGGCGATGCTAATAACGATATCGAAATGCTCCAGTTTGCAGGGCTTGGTATTGCTATGGGAAATGCCAGCGATTATGTCAAATCTCTTGCGGATGCTGTTACAGCCAGCAACGAAGAAGACGGCGTTGCGCGTGCCATTGAGAAATATATTTTATAGTAAAGAAGCCCAGTTCATATCAACTGGGTTTTGATATTTAAGAATTCCTAAAACTTTAGAAACTCTTTAGAAATCCTTGAGCTTTCTTTGATTTCTATGCTTTATACTAAAGTTAACAAAATAAATCAAAAGGAGAGAATCATGAAAACAGTACTTGATATTCATGGATTGTCCAAAAACTTTGACAAACAAGCTATTCTTCAGAATCTTCATTTAACGATAAGAGAGGGAGATATTTATGGACTTATTGGAAAGAACGGAGCTGGGAAAACCACCTTGATAAAAATCATTACGCAACTACTGTTTGCGGATAAAGGGACTGTTTCCCTCTTCTCTAGCCAAACGGAAAATGAGTGGACCAAGGCTCTATCTCGAGTAGGTTCTGTTATCGAATCGCCTGTAGCTCATAATCACTTAACAGCCTATCAAAATCTGAAATATTACTGTATGATTCGTCATATTCCAAATGCTGATCAAGTCATTCGAGAAACGCTGGACTATGTAGGTTTGTCAGATACAGGTAAGAAAGTCTTTCGTGATTTCTCGCTAGGAATGAAACAAAGACTTGGTATCGCCATTGCCCTTCTATCCAAACCAGACTTCCTGATCTTAGATGAACCTATCAACGGTCTTGACCCAATCGGTATCAAAGAATTTCGACTAATGATTCAACGGCTCAATCAAGAAAAAGGGATAACCATTCTCATCTCTAGCCATATCTTGTCAGAACTCTACCTCGTAGCTAATCGTTTTGGTATTTTAGATCAAGGCAAGATTATCCGTGAAATCAGCAAGGCTGAATTTGAAACACTAAGTGAGGATTATATTGTGCTTAAGACAGCCGACCAAGAGAAAGCTTGTCAAGTATTGAAAGAACAAATCCAGCTCCAGTTCAAGGTTGTCAATCCTGAGAATGAAATCCACATCTTTGGTCAGGAACAAGATGTCAAACAGATTCTCAAGGAATTAACTTTGGCAGATGTTGACATTGACGAGATTTACTATGCCCGTCAAAACCTAGAAGAATACTTCACTCAATTGGTCGAATAGGAGGAAAATCATGATACATACCATTCAAGCAGACTTTTACCGTCTTTTCCGTTCCAAAGGATTCTGGATTACAGAGTTCATTCTCTTTGCTCTCATGCTAATGGGTGCAAGTATAGGAGCTACGGGTCATCTGATGGCAATCCAGGCAGAAGAATCAGAAATTCCAACCCAAGGTTGGAATGGTGTACAAGCCCTGATCAACGCATCTAGTCAAGGTTCAAACCTCGTTTTTCTCTGCATCATCCTAGCCTGCCTCGTTCTCGGAGTTGATTTAATCGGAAAGCTCTATAAAAATAGTTTGACAGTAGGTGTTTCTCGTACAGAGTTTTTCCTTGCTAAAGCCTTTGTAGTGGCTTGTATTGCACTTTTGCAACTTATCATCAGTCTTGTGATTGCCTTTGTTCCAGCAACTATCTTAAATGGATTTGGAACTATGCCTGATGGCTTTATCGGAAATCTACTGATAACCATTTTCCTTCAATTATTTTGCCTCCTTGCTTGGCTTTCCATTGTTTCCTTTATTCTCTATGTTAGCCATTCTTATCTTGCAGTATTTATTGGTTATTTTGTCAGCTCGATCTTACTTTCTATGCCAATGCTCATTTTTCCAAGTATCAAAATTTTGCCATATTTATCATTGCAATTTACTTATGCTATGACTGCTAATAGTGAGTCAATTCTCTACACATTTATAGGTAGCTTAGCTGTTATTGTAATCTTTAATATAAGTGGATTGATAGTTTTCAAAAAGAAAAGTCTATAAAAAAAGACCTCCTCTAGCCTACAGAGGAGGTTCCTTTTCGTTAAAAGTAAATACAAACCGATAACCACTGTCCATCTGTGCTTAGTTTCATCTCTGCACCGAGAAGATGACATAATTCCTCAGTGATATAAAGGCCTAAACCAGAGGATTCTTCCGTATCAGATAGATTTTCAGAATAAAAACGGTTGCTGAGATTTTCTATTTTTTTGATGGGCTGTTTGACAAGGTTTGCAATCTCTAAGACAAGCTGTCCCTTTTCCTTTCTCAAAGATAGACGCGCTTCTTCCTTGCCATGTTTGAGGACATTTCCAAGCAGATTTTGTAAAATTCGATCCAGCAAGTCTTCATCAGTTCTCATTTTTAAATCATCTTCAACCTTAAAATCAAGCGTGATATTCGCCGCTTGAAAAACATCATAATAAGCCAGAGTCTTTTTGGTGATAAAAGTTGAAAAATCCACTTCTTCCAGTTTCGGTTTGACAGCCCCTTCCATCAAACGACGATATTCTAGGAGTGCCTCCAAACGTTTGGAAACTAAATCAAGATGATTGGCAATTTTTTGTAGGGTTTCTGCTTGGTTTTCAGGAGACTTTATCAATTGTTGCGTGTAGCCTGAAGCGATAGTCAAAGGCGTCCGAATATCATGGGCGATATTGCTGATGGCCATATCCAGAGTCTGTTTTTCCCTTTTCATAACCAATCGAGATTGTTCCACTTCCTGAAATAGATTATCAATCTGCTGGTAGAGATGTAAAAAATGTTTGGAAAAAATGCTGACTCCGACTCTTTTCATACTACCTGTGAGAATCTTGTCTTCAATCTGTTGACTCAAGTTTTTAAGTGCTAGATGGTAGCGAATCAATGCAATCGATAAAATAATTAGGAGTACTAGTAGGACAAAAATTATCATGTAGGTCATTGCTTGTCTCCTTTTAATCTTACCCCAACGCCCCAGATGGTTTCAATATATTCTTGATTTGGGTCAAGCTGGTTTAATTTTTTACGAAGATTACTCAAATGCGTATTGAGGGTATTATCTCCAGGTAGGTAGCTCTCCTCCCAGACCAATTCATACAGTTCTTCCTTGGTGAAAATTTTCTTAGGATGTTTAAGGAGAGTTTGGAGAATCAAGCATTCTTTCTTGGCAAGGCGAATCGTTTCCTGGTTATTTTTGATTTCAAAACTTTCTGCATCAAACTGGATATTTTTCAAGTTTTGTGGCAGATTTTCAGTTTTTACTATTTCCACAGGCTGTTTTTCTGCACTTTGGCGTAACTGAACAGTAACTCTAGCAAAGACTTCATCCAAATCAAAAGGTTTCACTATGTAATCATTGGCACCATCTAAGAGATATTGACTGATTAGCTTCTTATCGCTCAAAGCCGTTAGCATAATGACTGGAGTTTGACTTTGTTCCCTGATGGCTTTTAAAACCTGATCCCCATTTTTCCCAGGAAGCATGATATCTAGCAAAACGAGCTCAATCCCACCTTGGTCAAAACGCATGATTCCTTCTGTACCGGAAAAGGCTTGAATTACCTCATGCTCCTCAGTAAGAAGTGTTCGCAAAATCTCTTGAATGTCACTATTGTCTTCAATAACCAATATCCTAGCCATAAATACCAACCTTTCTGCAACTATTATAGCATGTTTTATTGATAAAGCTTAAATAGAAAAGCTCCTCGCATTAAAGCGCGAGAAAGCCTTAGAGGGTTAAAATGTAAAATTCACTTGCTAGATGACCTAGTATCTTATAGTTGCTAGTAAAAACGAGTCTAGCATAATAAATCTCTCATTTCTCCCCTACTAGTCCGTAATTCGTCGATACATTTCTGGTCTTCTATCTCGAAACAAGCCCCAGTTTAGGCGTTCGCCTGCTCCCTTGTCAAGATCATAAGTAGCTAACAGAACAGCTTCTCCTTGTCTTTCAGCTCGCTCTAGAATAGCTCCTGTTTCATCCGTCATAAAGGATGAACCGTAGAAGTCAAGACTGGAACTCTGTCCACCATTTTCCTCACTAGGAGTGACTTCCTCCAAACCATAACGATTGGCTGCAATAACTGGGACAATATTTGCTGCTGCGTGTCCTTGCATGGTACGTTGCCAATGACCACAACTGTCCGTATCTAGGATAGGCTCAGAGCCAATAGCAGTTGGATAAAAGAGCAATTCAGCACCATTCAATGCAAGACAACGGGCTGTTTCAGGGAACCATTGATCCCAACAGATACCGATCCCAATCTTAGCATAGCGAGTATCCCAGACCTTGAAACCTGTATTGCCAGGCGTGAAATAGAATTTTTCTTGATAGTAATGGTCATCTGGTATGTGGGTCTTTCGATAAACGCCCAGCACTTCTCCATCTGCATCAATGACGGCAATAGAGTTATACAAGACATTGCCATCTTTTTCATAGAAACTGATTGGTAAAACAACTTTTAGTTCCTTAGCAATCACCTTAAAATGCTGAATGGCTGTATTGTCTGTCACCGACTGGGCATGTTGGTAGTAGTCATACTGACGTTCCTGACAGAAATAGGGACGTTCAAACAATTCGGGTAAAAGGATAATTTGTGCACCTTGTTCTGCAGCCTGACGTACTAAACGCTCCGCTGTTTGAATATTTGTTGCCACATCCTTGGCACATTGCATCTGAATGGCTGCAACTCTTACATTTCTCATCTTTTTCTCCTATTCTGGGATTTGTTGGGTGATACAGTGGATATTGCCACCACCTAAAAGAATATCTCTGGCTGGTATTCCGACAACTTTACGGTCTGGGAAACACTTACTGAGGATATCTAAGGCCACTTGGTCATTGACATCCTCGAACTGTGGAACCAAGACTGCCTTGTTGGCGATATAAAAGTTTACGTAGGAAGCTGCTAGTCGTTCACCTGCGTATCGCTCTTCTTCTCCTTCTTCATAGATGTAGCCTGGCAGATCCTCTTCGGTTACAACTTGATGAAGAGCTGGAATTGGAAGTTTATGAATGGTAAACTTCCGTCCTTTTGCATCTGTCTCTTGCTCTAAGAGTTCGAGATCTGCTTTTGACATGGCATATTGAGGATCACTTTCGTCGTCCGTCCAAGACAAGACAAGTTCTGCAGGACCAACAAAGGCAGCAACATTGTCAACGTGTTCATTGGTTTCATCCTGATAAATACCATAAGGAAGCCAGATAACTTTTTCAGCACCAAGGCTCTCTAATAAGGTACTCTCGATTTCCTCTTTACTTAGATGAGGATTGCGTCCAGGGCTTAGAAGGCAACTTTCAGTCACAAGAATGGTTCCTTGACCATCGCTATGAATGGCTCCGCCTTCAAGGACGAAAGGCTTAGCATCGTAAACAGGCATTTCCAAGGCCTCAGCAAAACGACTGGCTACTTGGTCATCATCTTCATAATCTTGATAAAGACCATCATAGGTGCCACCCCAGGCATTAAAAGCCCAATCGACTGCCAACTTTTCTCTTTTATCATTGACAAGAATAGTTGGACCTGTATCACGCGCCCAGGCATCATTGGTAGGAATGTCTAAATAAACAGCGCTATCTCCAAGGTAGTCTTGGGCTTCAGCTAAGTAGTCTTGGTCCACCAAAAGATAGACTCTTTCTCCTTCTGCTATGGTTTTGATAATCTGACTAAATGCTCTTTTAGCAGCTTTTCCTTGAAAAGGCCATGAACCTGGTCGAGTCGGCCATATCATGAGGGTACCATGATGGGGTTCGTACTCTGCTGGCATGTGATAGCCTAATTTTTTTGGACTGTCCATCATGATAATCTCCCTTTAAAGTCTTGATAACCAAAAGATTTGACTAAGTTGCAGTCTCCCTGTTCGTCCATGAGATAGAGACTTGGCAATCCAATACCATTAAAGGTATTATTTTTGACAAAAGAATAAATAGCCATGTCTTCAAAATAAAGTCTATCACCGATTTGAACTGGATTTTCAAAGCTATAATCACCAATCACATCGCCTGTCAGACAGGTATTAGAAGAAAGTCTATAGGTATGGGCTTTTTCCTGTGCCTCAGAGCCATTTCTCAAAGGTGGACGATAGGGCATCTCAAGTACGTCAGGCATATGGCAGGTCGCGGAGGCGTCTAAAACCAAGATTTCCATACCGTTTTCGACAATATCTAATACCTCAGTTGCTAGATAACCTGCATTGAGCGCAATGGCTTCACCCGGCTCGATATAGATTTCAAGATTGTAAGTTTCTCGGATACGTTTGATTTCAGAAATCAGCAAATCCACATCGTAACCTTCTCTTGTGATGTGGTGTCCGCCCCCCATATTGAGCCACTTTACCTCATGTAAGTACGAACCAAATTGCGCTTCTACTGCTTTCAAAGTTGTTTGTAAATCATCTGCTCCCTGCTCGCAAAGGGTATGAAAATGAAGACCATCCACCAAATCTAGTAAATCACTAGGAATCTTGTCTAGAGTGACTCCAAAACGAGAGCCTGGTGCACAAGGGTCATAGAGCGCGTGATCACCCTGAGTTGAACACTGAGGATTGAGACGTAAACCTACACTGATACCAGCTTTCCGACAACGAGCCCCATGTTTACGCAACTGTCTCTCAGAGTTAAAAACGATATGGTCTGTTATCTCAAGCAATTCCTCCAAGTCTGCATCCTTGAAAGCTGGCGCAAAGACATGGACTTCCCCTTGAAATTCCTCTCTAGCTAGCTTAGCTTCATAGAGTCCACTAGCTGTCGTACCTGATAGATACTGGCTAATCAAGGGATAGGTTTTATAGAGGGAATAGGCCTTCTGGGCAAGCAAAACCTTGCAACCAGCTTCTTCTTGTACATATTGTAGAATGCGGCAGTTTGATTCTAACTTTGCCAAGTCAATGACGTAAGCTGGTGTTGGTACTTGTTCTAGCTTCATTAGTCCACCATTTGTGGATTTTCAACCACAACCCAAGGCAAACCGTACTCATTCAAAGCTTCCATAAATGGATCTGGATCCAATTCTTCAAGGTTATACACTCCAGCTTGTTTCCAAGTACCGTTCATAACCAATTTTGTCCCAATCATGGCTGGAACGCCTGTCGTGTAAGAAATAGCTTGTGAACCAACTTCTGTGTAACATTCCTGATGGTCGCAGACATTGTAGATGTAGATGGTCTTTTCAACGCCATCTTTTACACCTGTAAAGATACATCCAATATTGGTTTTTCCGACTGTACGTGGACCAAGGCTTGCAGGATCTGGAAGTAGCGCTTTTAAAAATTGGATTGGAACAATTTCTTGACCGTTAAAGTTAATGGTATCCGTACGAAGGAGCCCAACATTTTCAAGACATTTCATGTGCGTCAAGTATGATTGACCAAAAGTCATAAAGAAACGAATGCGTTTGACTCCAGGAATGTTTTTGGCCAATGATTCAATTTCTTCATGGTGAAGGAGATACATGTCTTTTTGTCCAACTTGAGGGAAATCGTACTCACGCTTGATAGACATAGCTTCGACTTCAACCCATTTTCCATCTTCCCAGTAAGAACCTGGCGCAGAAACCTCGCGTAGATTGATTTCTGGGTTGAAGTTGGTCGCAAATGGATAACCGTGGTCACCACCATTACAGTCTAAAATGTCGATATAGTGGATTTCATCAAAATAATGTTTGAGAGCATAGGCAGAAAAGACACTAGTCACACCTGGGTCAAAGCCAGATCCAAGCAGAGCAGTCAAACCTGCTTCTTTGAATTTTTCCTGATAAGCCCATTGCCATGAGTAGTCAAAGTAGGCGGTAAAACCAAGTTCTTTGCAACGTTTTTCGTAGATAGCACGCCACTCAGGGTCTTCTGTGTCTTCTGCTTCATAGTTAGCCGTATCGATATAGTGAACACCTGTTTCCAAACAAGCATCCATAATGGTTAAATCTTGATATGGTAAAGCTACGTTCAAAACAGCTTCTGGTTTGTAGCTTTCAATCAGGGCAATCACTTCTTGAACCTTGTCAGCATCAAGAGCAGCTGTCTCAATCTTTGTACTTGTTTTGCCTTCCAATTTAGCTTTCAAGTCATCACATTTTGACTTGGTACGGCTAGCAATCATAATTTCTGTAAAGGTTTTGCTATCTTGACAAATCTTTGAAATAGCAACTTGGGCAACGCCCCCACATCCAATAACTAATAAACGACTCATTTTTTTCCTTCCTCTTCTTCTAAAATGTCCTCAACATACTTGGGTAACATAAAGGCTCCCACGTGTAAGTTTGCAGTGTAGTATTCTGTGAAAAGCTGGCGTTTTTTCCAGCCTTCCTTGTCAAAATCTTTAACAGGGTGGTATTTTTTCGATGCAAATCCAAACAACCAATAACCAGCAGGGCTGGTTGGGATATGGGCCTGATAGACCCGACTGATTGGAAAGGCTTGATTGACCTTGCGGTGCATGCTTCGACAAGCTGACTCATCCTCGTCAAAGAAGGGACTCCCATGCTGGTAAATCATGATGCCGTCTTCTTTCAAGGCTCTGTAACTGTTACCGTAAAATTCCTTGGTAAAGAGCCCTTCCGTATGTCCAAATGGATCTGTCGCATCGTTGATGATAATATCGTAGTCATCTTCGCAGTTTCGCAAAAAGCGTAGCCCATTTTGATAGTAAATGGTAACACGAGGGTCATCAAGTCCCGAAGCAAAGTCTGGGAAATACTCACGACAGACCTCAACCAACATCTCATCTGGTTCCACAATATCGATTTGCTCCAGTTCAGGATAGAGGGTTAATACTTGGGCAACACCACCGTCACCACCCCCAATAACCAAGACTTTCTTGGGATTTGGGTGGACAGCCATGGGAACATGAACGGTCATTTCATTGTAGACAAAATCATCCGCATCTGAGAACAAGACGTGCCCATTTAAAATTAGTATTTTCCCAAAAGCTGGTGTATCCAAGACTTCGATATCCTGCCATTCACTTTTACCAGCGTAGAGTTGCTTGGCTGTTCTCAGGGACAATTTCACATCTGGAGTATGAACTTCAGAAAACCATAAATCCATCTAGTTCTCCTTTCTCTTAATGACGTTGATGTGATTGACCTCTGGATCTTCCGTCCCTTGGAGGGAGCAACCACGTTCCTTGGCAAATTGGATATAGTCGACAATTTCTCGTGTAATGCGTTCTCCAGGAGCCAAGACAGGAATACCTGGAGGATAGCACATGACAAATTCCCCACAGACCTGTCCAACAGATTCGTCTAAAGACAAACTTTTTCTCTCTGAATAGAAGGCTTCCTGAGGAGAAAGGACCAACTCGGGCTGGATATATTCTCCAGCTATCAAGTCCTTCCCATCTCGTGAATAGAGTCTCTTGATATCAGCCAAAGCACCGACCAAGCGCTCGATGTCTTGGATACGGTCACCAATCGAAATATAGGCCAAGATATTGCCAATATCACCAAACTCAATCTGAATGTCGTATTCGTCTCGCAAGAGGTCGTAAACCTCGATACCTGTTAAGCCAATACCCTGAGTGTAAACTGACAACTTGGTCACGTCAAAATCGCAAACGGACACTCCGTCTATTAACTCTTTTGAGTAGGCATAGTAGCCACCTATGGCATTGATTTCACGACGAGCGTACTCGGATAGCTCGATGACCTTCTCAAAAGACTCTTTACCACGAAGGGCTAAATTCCTACGTGAAATATCCAAACTAGCCATCAACAAGTAAGAGGCGGATGTTGACTGGGTCAGATTGATAATCTGACGTACGTACTCGGGATTCATCTGCTCCCCGATTAAAAGAAGCGAACTTTGTGTCAAACTCCCACCAGACTTATGCATAGAAACTGCTGCCATATCAGCACCTGCATCCATAGCAGAAATTGGAAGTTTATCAGTGAAATGCAAATGCGCTCCGTGGGCTTCATCTACTAAAACCATCATGCCAGCTTCATGAGCCATTTCTGTCAAACCCTTTAGGTCTGAACAGATTCCGTAGTAAGTGGGATTGTTAATCAAAATGGCCTTGGCATCTGGATGGTCCTTTATGGCCTGGGCTACTCGGTCATTTTCAAGACCTAAAGCGATACCAATCTTAGGATCTACACTCATCTCGATATAGATGGGAATGGCACCACATAGAACCAGCGCATTGATGGCAGATTTATGGACATTTCGTGGCAGAATAATCTTATCTCCAGCCTTGCAGGTTGACAGAATCATAGTCTGCACCGATGAAGTTGTTCCACCAATCATGAGAAAGGCATGGTTAGCTCCAAAAGCATCCGCCGCTAGCTCCTCTGCATCCCGAATAATCGAAATAGGGTGACCAAGATTATCCAAGGGTTTCATCGAATTGACATCAATGCCAACACATTTTTCACCTAACAGTTCGACAAGTTCTGGATTTCCCCGTCCGCGCTTGTGACCTGGAACATCAAAGGGAACAATCCTTTTCTTGCGTAACTTCACCAAGGCCTCATAAATTGGGGCTTGGTTTTGATCTAACTCTTTCAAGACATACTCCTTTCCATATTTTTAGTACCTTATGAAAACTAAGGAACTAAAGGTTGACTCATGAAAAAAGAGCAGGATTTCACCTGCTCTGCAATCTTCTGACGTTTTTATGTTTGTTTCTGTTGAGTATGTCTGTTCCCGATGTTTCCTAACTCTCTAGTAGCAAATATTACGTACTTTATTGATCGTTTCACAAGATGACGTGTGCTTTCACCACACTAAAAATTTATGAATTAGGACAAGTGTCCTAACATCAACTTATAAAAGTAGGCTTTTAACCCTATCAATAATGTGGTTTTTCAACCACGCTTCGGCATTCAACCCTGCCTGTCCGTAGGCATTTTTTACTCGGGTTTATATTTGCTAGAAAACATCATCTCATTTTCTAAGCTCCATTACTATATCATGTTTTTAAGAACTTGTAAAGCCTTTTACGAAAAAAATATAAAAAAGTTCGCAAAATATTTGGATTTTATTTGATTTAATACTCATTATTCTCTTGTAAACGATTATAAAGTGAACAAAATGTTTATCGTATTTAATTTAAAAATTCTATACTCTTTACCTTCGGTGTTTGATCTATTAGAGAAGATGTCGACATTTTTATATCATTAAAATCGTGCAACTTTTTTCAGATACTTTTAAAAGATTGATTTCATTACCTCTTTCCTTTATACTGGATAAAAAGGAGATTAGTATGTCAGAAACAAATCACGAAATCGATTCAAATTTTGCAGGTCGTTTAAATATCCTGCGTGCTGGTGTTCTTGGTGCCAATGATGGAATTATTTCCATTGCTGGTGTGGTTATTGGGGTTGCCAGTGCCACCAGCAATATCTGGATTATCTTTTTATCAGGGTTTGCGGCTATCTTGGCTGGTGCCTTTTCTATGGCTGGTGGGGAATACGTATCCGTTTCAACTCAAAAAGATACTGAGGAAGCGGCCGTTGCGCGTGAGCAAGTCTTGCTAGACCAAGATATGTAACTAGCCAAAAAGTCCCTCTATGCTGCCTATATCCAAAATGGCGAGTGTGAAACATCAGCCCAACTTCTCACCAACAAGGCCTTTCTTAAAAATCCACTCAAGGCTCTGGTAGAGGAAAAATATGGGATAGAGTATGAAGAGTTTACCAATCCTTGGCATGCTGCCATTTCTAGTTTTGTTGCCTTTTTCCTTGGTAGCTTACCACCAATGCTTTCAATTACCATTTTCCCAAGTGATTACCGCATCCCTGCTACCGTCCTTATCGTCGGTGTGGCCCTTCTTCTCACTGGTTACACTAGTGCCAGACTTGGAAAGGCTCCGACTAGAACAGCGATGATTCGGAACCTTGCTATTGGTCTCTTGACTATGGGAGTTACTTTCCTGCTCGGACAACTTTTCAGCATTTAATACTCTTCGAAAATCTCTTCAAACTACGTCAGCTTCGCCTTGCCGTATATATGTTACTGACTTCGTCAGTTCTATCTGCAACCTCAAAACGGTGTTTTGAGCTGACTTCGTCAGTTCTATCTGCAACCTCAAAACGGTGTTTTGAGCTGACTTCGTCAGTTCTATCTGCAACCTCAAAACAGTGTTTTGAGCTGACTTCGTCAGTTCTATCTGCAACCTCAAAGCAGTGCTTTGAGCTGACTTCGTCAGTTCTATCTACAACCTCAAAGCAGTGCTTTGAGCAACCTGCGGCTAGCTTCCTAGTTTGCTTTTTGATTTTCATTGAGTATAAAATACAAGAAATACCTCGATTTTGAAGTCGAGGTATCTTTTTTACATTTGGACAATTTTACGATAGCTTCTTGAAGTAATCATAAAAATCAAGACATAGGCGATGAGGAAGATAGCGCAGATAGACAAGGTTACAATCAACATCATAGTCGTATCTAGTACACCAATCACTTTTAGAATCAGACTAAGCATATGGTAGGCAAAGGCTAGATGTAGGAAGGCAAAAAGCAAAGGAAGGAAGAAAACAGTTAAAACCTGTTTGTTGATGGTTTGTTTGATTTGCTTTTGATCCAAACCGACTTTCTGCAAGATAATAAAGCGTTCACGGTCTTCATATCCTTCAGAAATTTGTTTGTAGTAGATGACAAGAACGGTTCCGACCATAAAGATAATGGATAGGAAAATACCGATAAAGAAGACACCACCAAAGAGGGCACTCATCTGAGCACTAGCATCTGATAAATTACTACCATAAACATAGCTACCTTCCGTGTTTAATTGAGCATTAAATTGATCGAGGTATTTATCATATTCTTCAGCGACCTTGAGTTGTTCTTCTTCACTGGCATTTACATTCATACCACCGTAAAACTGATTATAGATAGCCGAATCTGGGAATTGATCCAAAAAGGCTTGTAAATCAGGTACAACAAGGTAATTGTAATCAGCAGTCAAAATATTAAACTGATTTGGGACATGGTTGACAATGAAATCTTTATTAAATTCTTCTTTGACAGAAAATTGATGATCATTCAGAGTTAGAGTTTTCTGTTCTTTAACTCCCTCATTCTTTGCAAAGAGTCCGACCTCATTTCCTGATAGAGACAGTTTTTGACCAGTCATATTTTCATAATCTTTTTGGTCAAATACCATGAAAACTGTTGTGGGTTGGACACGATTTTGTCCTTTTTCAAAAAGGGTTAACTTATTTCCTTCTTGGGCCGCAACACCAAAGTAAGTGTAACGAATCACTTCTTTCTCTTTAATCTTATAACCTTTGTCACTTGCAAACTGGCTCAAGAGTTTGTCCAAGTCTTCTTTTTCAACATTTTGCCCTGAAACTCCAAAATCATGAGGATTTAGAACTTTTTTAAAGGATTCTGCGGAATTGAAAATGCTTGTCGCTGCTGACATAGTTACCAAAACCATTGTTGACAAGATAGCGATAGTTGCTAGTCCAACTGCATTTTTCTTCATACGGAAAATCAAGTTGGAAACAGAGATGAGGTTATTAGGTTGGTAATAGTATTTCTTGTTTTTCTTTAAGATTTGAAGGAAAACGGTAATTCCTGCATTAAACAAGAGATAAGTACCAAAGATAACCAGCAAAACAGCTATGAAGAAGGTTGTTAAGGCTGTAAGAGGATCTTTTACCGTAAGGGCAAGATAATATCCAATCCCTAAACTAATCGAACCAAGAATGGTTTGGAGAGGTAGAAAACGACCTTTTTTCTCTCCACTAGCTTTCTCACGAGAGAGCTGGAGGGCATTCATACGAGCGATTCGAAGGGCATTCAGGAACATGAGGCCTAGGAAAATCAAACCGAAGACAACAAGTACTGTAATGACAACTTTCATCTGGAAGGTAGCGACTAGCTCAACCTTTAATTTCATCAGTTTGAGTAGGAAAGCAAAAATCAACTTGTCAAACAAGGCTCCAATACCGATTCCTGCTCCAACAGTTAGCATTCCAAATAGCACTAACTCCTTAAAGGTCATACTGATTAGATGACGCTTCTCCAATCCCAACATGCCATAAATTCCCAGTTCCTTGGAACGGTTCTTCATTACAAAACTATTGGCATAGAGGACGATAATGGCTGACGCAAGGGTGACGACAAACATACCAAATCCAAGTGTAGCCTGAATGGTTGTTCCTCCACGGATTTCCGCAATCTTAGGATTAAAGGTTAGGGAGTAAAAGAGATAGGTGACAGTGACTGCCAAGAGAACAGCCAGCGCAAAAGGATAGTAGAGTTTGCGGTTTTTAATCAAGTTCGATACCGCTAACTTATTGGTTAATCGAAACATACTAATTCACCTCGCTTGCCATGACAGTCAAGGTATCAGAGATTTCTTGGAACATCTGACGCTCTGTCTTCTCTCCACGGTAGATTTGGTTGTAAAGAATGCCGTCTTTGATAAAGAGTACACGTTTAGCTCTGCTAGCTGCTGCCGTTGAGTGGGTTACCATGAGAATGGTTTGGCCGCGCTCATTGATTTCATCAAAGACATCAAGTAAGGCTGCAGAGGACTTGGAGTCAAGAGCTCCTGTTGGCTCATCCGCAAGGAGAATTTCAGGTTCTGTGATGATGGCGCGGGCTACTGCTACACGCTGTTTCTGACCACCAGAAATCTCGTAAGGGTACTTCTCTTGTAATTGGTTGATGCCTAGATTCTCAGCTGTCACCACCAATTTCTTCATCATCTCTGTAATGGGTCTTCTTGACAAGACAAGCGGAAGCAAGATATTATCCTTTACAGACAGAGTATCAAGTAAGTTAAAGTCTTGGAAGACAAAGCCTAGCTTTTCACGACGGAAGCTAGAAGCCTGTGAATTTTTAATGGTTGCTGTGTCTGTTCCATTCAGGTAAACCTGACCACGAGTTGGTTTATCCAGCATAGCTAGAATATTGAGAAGAGTTGATTTACCAGAACCAGACTCACCCATGATGGCAACGTAGTCACCCTTTTCGACGGTAAAGTGAATATCCTTGAGAGCTTCTACTTGATTGCCCTGAAAACGAGTTTTATAAATTTTTTGAACGTGTTTTACATCTAAAAGTGTCATGAGAATCTCCTTTCTTAATATCCCATCAAATGAAATGTTGCTTGCATCATAGCGCATCCCAGTTGAACACGCTCGATATCTTTATGGCTTGGTTTTCTTGTTTTCTTCTGTAAGATTTGTTTCATGATGTTACTCCTTTGTTCTTTATGAGTCTAGTTTACATCAAAAAAAGACCGCTTGCCATAATCTAACCTTACAAAAGAGACTTTAATCTTACATTTTTGTAAGATTGGGGGAAATGTAGGCAAAATTACTTAGAAAATGATTTGACTTCCTATTTTAAAAATTGTAAAATATAAGTGTGAAAAGGCTTACTTTAGAAAGGAGGAAGCGGAAACTAACATTTGAGTAAGCTTACCTAGATAACATACCATTAAATTTAACACTTGCAAGTCGTTCAACCTATAAGGAAAGAAGGTGCGCTTTAATGAAACACAAAGAACATATACTCATCGGACTTCTCTATCTCCTCTCTCCATTCATCGGTCAGCTCTTAGTTGAAAAGACACACTTTATCGGTACACAATTTACAGCTACTGCTTATGCTATTTGCTGGCTATCAGTTGTTATCAGTATCCATCATTTATCAAAAAATGTATTGTCTCAGCATGAAAAATCAGATTAGAAATCTAAGTTCAAAATAATATTTTTAGTTTACAGATGAAGCTGGGAAAATCGTATTAAAAGTAAAAAAGCTTTAAATCAAGCAGTTTAGACTATTGATTTAAAGCTTTTTGCTTATTCCAAATCTTTTGAAAAACCTCACCAAAACCAGCCTTCATTATCGTCAATGGCTTGGGCTTCTTTGCGTTTGCGTGGGCCTGTTCCATACATTTCTGCTTCGATTTCTTCCTTAGTCGGCATGACAGAAGCTAGTATGATATAGATAATCACGCCAAGTCCAAAGTTTGCAACTGTAAAAATAGCAAATAGAAAACGAACAAGGGTAACATCAAAGTTCCACTTGTCTGACAGGCCTGCCAGAACTCCTGAAATCATGCGATTTCGTCTCATTTTATAAAATTTACTGTTCATGATATTTCCTCTTTCTGCTAGGTTAGACATAGTATATCACGGGTAGGCTCGGCTTTCATCAGTCCTCAGGCTGATTTATTAGTAGCAATTCACCTCGACAAAGTCCACAGCGATAGCGTTTGGTATCAATCCTTCGCTTGCGCTAATACCTTTGCTGGCAAGATTGGCACTAATAGACTAGGTAGGCACTTTGAGATTGTGTTTTCAAGGGTGGTACATAGCGCAGTCCATCAACTTCTTTCAACAGTTCCTTAAAATCCCTATCCTTGTGTTGATAGCCCTTCCCTTGAAAATAGAGGTGATAGTGACAGAGTTCATGGCGAACAATTTTCCTAAAAACGTCTAAACCCAGCTCCTGATAAACCTTGGGATTAAAATCCAAATGCCCATCTTTGGGGAAAAATCGCCCACCTGTCGAACGTAGACGAGAATTCCACTGAGCTTGATGGATAAAAGGTCTGCCGAAGTCTTCTAGCGAAACTTGCTTGACGTAATCAGTTAGATTCATCTGGAGCTAGGAGCGACAGATTGACTTTTTCACGTTCAGTATCAATTTTCTTGACCCAAACAGTCACCAAATCTCCGACTGACACCACTTGGCTTGGGTGTTTGATAAATTTGTGACTCATATGGGAAATATGAATCAAGCCGTCCTCGTGAATCCCGATATCAACGAAGGCACCAAAGTCAACGACATTACGCACCACACCTTCCAGCTTCTGGCCGACTTTTAAGTCTTTAATATCCAAGACATCTTGACGAAGAACAGGTGCATCAAAAGAATCACGGAAATCACGACCTGGTTTTAGAAGGTCAGCAATGATATCTTTAAGAGTTTCTGGTCCAAGGTCTAGCTCTTGCGCCATTTCCTTGACTGAAAGCGACTTGAGTTTGCCTTGGGCTTCTTCGTTTAGGTCTTTAATATCTAAGCGTTTGAAGAGCTCCTTAACAGCACTGTAATTTTCTGGGTGAACTCCTGTATTATCAAGGATATTGCTACTTTCAGGGATACGAAGGAAACCAGCTGCCTGTTCAAAGGCCTTGGCCCCCAGACGAGGAACTTTCTTGATTTGAGCGCGTGAAGTGATTTTTCCTTCTTCCTCACGGTATTTGACAATATTTTCAGAGATAGTTTTGTTGAGTCCAGCAACGTGGGAAAGAAGAGCTGGACTAGCTGTATTGACATTGACACCGACTTGGTTTACCACTGTATCCACGACAAAATCCAGACTTTCAGACAGTTTCTTCTGACTGACATCGTGTTGATATTGACCGACACCGATTGACTTAGGATCGATTTTGACCAATTCGGCAAGAGGATCTTGCAAACGACGGGCGATAGAAATAGCAGAGCGTTTTTCAACGGTCAAATCTGGAAACTCCTGACGAGCAAGTTCGCTGGCAGAATAGACCGAAGCACCACTTTCATTTACAATGACATAACTAACCTCAGGAAAATCTTTCAGAACTTCCGCCACAAAGGCTTCACTTTCACGACTGGCCGTCCCATTTCCGATAGCAATAATTTCCACGCCATACTGACCAATCAAGTCTGCCAAATCTTTCTTGGCTTCTTCAATTTGACGAGCTGATGCTGGTTTGACAGGGTAAATGACCTGTGTTGTCAGCATTTTCCCTGTTGCATCCACGACAGCTAGCTTGGCACCTGTACGAAAGGCTGGGTCAAACCCAAGAACCACGCGCCCTTTCAGCGGAGCAACTAAGAGCAGATTGCGCAGATTGTCAGAAAAGAGTTGGATAGCCCCTTCTTCCGCTTTCTCAGTCAATTCTGTCCGAATACG
The DNA here is from genome assembly GCF_946902925.1 of Streptococcus sp. Marseille-Q6488. Taxonomy (NCBI): domain Bacteria; kingdom Bacillati; phylum Bacillota; class Bacilli; order Lactobacillales; family Streptococcaceae; genus Streptococcus; species Streptococcus sp. Marseille-Q6488. The sequence goes on from NZ_CAMPPZ010000011.1 coordinate 78,602, forward strand.
TCGCTCGATAGCAGGCAAAACTTTTTTCTTAACTGACTGTTGAACAACTTCATCTATATAGGCGTTTTTCACCTTGAAACGAGCTGCAAAGAAAGCTAGAATGCGGTCCGTCGCATGTTCAAAACCAACCTTCAAGACACCTAGCTTCTCCCCACGATTGAGGGCCAAGGTACGATAACCTTGCATATTTCCAACCGTCTCTGAAAAATCATAATAAATCTGAAAAACCTGCTTTTCATCAAGACTTTCATCCTTGACTTGGGAAGTGAGTTTAGAGTGTCTCAGAACTTCCTGATAAGTCATGGAACGCAAGGCCACATCTTCCGATAAGGCTTCGACCAAGATATCAACTGCACCAGCCAAGGTTTCCTTACCAGTCGCAAATCCTTCACAGACAAACTTTTCAGCCTCTTTTTCTAAGTCGGCTACATTCTGCAAAATCAAGCGAGCAAGTGGGAAGAGTCCGGCTTCACGGGCAATGGTTGCCTTGGTCCGACGCTTTTCCTTGTATGGAAGATAGAGTTCTTCAACGTCCGCTAATTTTTCGGCAGCTAAGATAGCTTCTTCCAATTCCTTGGTCAACTTACCTTGTTCTTGAATCTTCGCCAAGACAGCTTCCTTGCGGTCATTGAGATTGGTCAGACTTTTATCCAAATCGATAATGGCCTTAATCGCCACCTCATCCAAACTACCAGTCATGTCCTTGCGATAACGCGCGATAAAGGGAATAGTCGCCCCTTCAGCTGTCAAACTTAGAACAGTATCAATTTGCTTTAACGTCACTCCCAAATCCTGAGAGATTTTTTCATATTTTTTATCCATAAATCTATTATACCACAAGCTGAAAGGCTTTCTCCAATCCTTTTTATACTCAATAAAAATCAAAAAGCAAACTAGGAAGCCAGCCACAGGTTGCTCAAAACACCGTTTTGAGGTTGTAGATAAGACTGACGAAGTCAGTCACATATATACGGCAAGGCGAAACTGACGTGGTTTGAAGAGATTTTCGAAGAGTATCAACTATCGAAAACAAATTAAAAAACTCCCTTTTCCTCAAAATAATAGTATAATAGAGGTAGAATTTAGAATTGAGGTACACCTATGGCTGTAAAATTTACAAAACGAGACGACTTGGACAAGATGTTTGAAGAGTTTGCTAAACTCCCAGATTTGAAGCAGGTCACTTTCCCTGATGACAAAGAGAAAAAAGCCAAAGCAGAAAAGAAAAACTAGATGACTGCTTTCCAACAACTCCCATCTAGTGTACTTCAGACTGGGGCTATTTTTCTCTCTATAATCATTGAAGCCCTACCCTTCGTTCTGATAGGAAGTATTGTCTCAGGGCTGATTGAGGTCTATATCACACCTGACAAGGTTTATCATTTTCTCCCTCGAAATCGTTGGGGGAGAATCTTTTTTGGGACCTTCGTTGGGATACTTTTCCCTTCTTGCGAATGTGGAATCGTCCCCATTATCAATCGTTTTCTGGAAAAGAAGGTTCCCAGTTACACGGCCGTTCCCTTTCTTGTGACAGCACCTGTTATCAATCCCATTGTTCTCTTTGCGACCTATTCTGCCTTTGGCAACTCCTTCCATATCGCCCTATTACGAGCTCTGGGTTCCATTCTTGTGGCTGTGATACTTGGGATTGTTCTAGGATTTTTCTGGCAAGAACCGATTCAAAAAGAAAATCGGTTGGCCTGTCATGAACATGATTTTTCTCACTTGACCCCTGCAAAAAAAGTTTTTCAGGTCTTTGTGCAAGCCATTGATGAATTTTTTGATACGGGGCGTTATTTGGTATTTGGCTGTCTCTTTGCCTCTGTTATACAGGTCTACGTTCCAACTCGGATTCTGACCTCTATCAGTGCGACCCCTCTTTTTGCCATTCTGCTCCTGATGCTTTTGGCCTTTCTTCTTTCGCTCTGTAGTGAGGCGGATGCCTTTATCGGTGCTTCTCTTCTCTCGAGTTTCGGTTTGGCACCAGTTCTGGCCTTTCTCGTCATTGGTCCAATGCTGGATATCAAAAATATTCTCATGATGAAAAATTACTTGAAAGTACGATTTATCAGTCACTTTATCACTATTGTGACTCTTGTCGTCTTAGTCTATTCTCTCTTGATTGGAGTCATCCTATGATTCGATTTTTAGTTTTAGCTGGCTATTTTGAACTGACTATTTACCTCCATCTGTCGGGCAAATTAAACCAGTACATCAACATGCACTATTCCTATCTGGCCTATATCTCCATGGTGCTTTCCTTTATTTTGGCAATTGTTCAACTGTATATCTGGATGAAGCAAGTCAAAACCCACAGTCATCTGAACAGCCGATTGGCCAAGATGACGAGTATTTCTCTTCTGGCTATTCCACTTGTCATCGGCTTAACTTTCCCAACTGTTAGCTTGGATTCTCAGACCGTTTCTGCCAAAGGCTATCATTTCCCCCTATCGGAAGGAACGGATCTGGCCATTCAGACAAGCGAAGGGACAACAAGCCAATATTTGAAACCAGATACCAGTTCTTATTTTTCAAAATCAGCCTATGAAAAGGAAATGCGAACGGCGGCGGATAAATACTTATCCCAAGATAGTATTCAGATCACTAATGAAAACTATATGGAGGTCATGGAAGCTATCTATGACTATCCAGATGAGTTTGAGGGCAAGACGGTCCAGTTTACAGGCTTTGTCTATAATGACCCCAGTCATGCCAATAGCCAATTTCTGTTCCGCTTCGGCATTATTCACTGTATCGCAGATTCTGGTGTCTATGGTTTGTTGACCAAGGGAAATACCCGTCAGTACGAAAACAATACCTGGATAACAGCCAAAGGAAAACTGGTCAATCACTATCATAAAGAACTCAAACAAAACCTCCCAACCTTGGAAATCGAAAGCTTTACCAAAGTAGATAAACCAGAAAATCCCTATGTTTATCGAGCTTTTTAAGAAAATCAAGATAAAAACGAACAAGTTCTCTTCTGAATAACAGAAAAAGAGCCTGTTCGTTTTTTGTTGAGTATTGTATAGTAGAATATAAATTGCGATTCTTAATATAATTTATAACTAGTGAACAATTCACAAATCAAATACATTTTCATTCTCTACTTAATACTATGCTTATTCATCTTTTGTTCAAAGATAGTCGTGATAATCTGACGCAAGTCTTCGCGTTCTTTTTCTGGAATCTCACCACTTGTTTGAGCTGCAGCGTAAAGCTCAGGGTGTTCGATTGAAATGCGTTTAATCGTGCGTGTTGTAGCATGTTTTCTGACGAAAAATGGGATTCGCTTAATCAAGTCTTGTGGTACTAGAGCAAGAATCTTCTCAGCAGTTTCCTTGTCACTAATCTTAGACGTAGTCAGCCCATTCTTTATCATTTCCTGTTCTTTTTCTGTAAAATCTTTTAATTCCATCTGATTGATCCTCCTATTTTCTCTAAGTTAAATTATAAACCAATCCAGATAAAACTACAAATGGACTGTTTGGAAATAGGTGCAATACTGTAAGGACGAGTCTGTTCTTTAATTATAAATCTTCCTCCTCAGTCACTTCCCATACTTCTGATTGATAGCCATTCCCATCAATATCGTATCTTTGGATATAGCCACTAAATTTTTCATTTTTTCTTGGTTTCTGGCTATTAACGATTGAAATAACCCACCAAGTCATCAAAAATAGAAATAAAAATCCTAAGATTATTGTCATATCATACCACCATTAAAGTTTAACCCACTTATCATTATCCATGATAAAAGGCTGAGCCAGTCCCTCGCCTGTATAATCCGCATACTTGGTGCCTAAATACTTGTAACAATCTTCCTTGCTGGCAAATTTAATCGCTTGGTAGGGCTCTTCGAAAGTCAATTTCTCTACAAATAAGAAGCCATCATCAGCAGGCACTAAGACGCCAACGTGGCCTACAAACAGATACTCACCATCCAGATTGTCGTGCAAGACTACAGACAGCATTCGAGCTTTGTCGTTAAATTGAAACTGGGAGAAGAATGTTTCCATCTTTTCAGCGTGAACATTGACATCTGTAGTTGCTTCAGTTGGAACTCTCGAAAATAGAATATCAAACTCTTCCTTATCTTGTGAATCAAAGACCTTTCCCTTATCAATCGCATCGTTATCTAGGAAAAGCATTTGATCATTCTTATCAAGTTTTGGAATGGTGACCGAATTTTTCAAAAGACAATAACTATTGATACGGCAGTTGGTTCCAACAAAATCGCCCTTCTTTTGATTCCAAAGGTTGCTAATTTTTTCAACATCGTATTCTGTATGAGTAAAGGAAGTGAAATCTCCTGATAAGCCAGTTGACCCGACAATGGTATTGTAATCATTAACGAGATTAAAAAAGGCATCAACACTATTTGGATCCAAGTGAGCTGATAAGAGAGATTTGACCTCTTCTGTACTTACCTGATTGTTTAGGTTGGTGTATGAAGCTTTCCATGGAACTTTCGTTGAACTACTTTGCCTTTGACTCGTCCCATCAGAAGTAGTATTTTGTTGTTGACAAGCAGCCAAGCCTAAAAACAAGGCAGAACAGATTCCTAGTGTAGCTAATTTTCTTGATTTCTTCATCTTTTTCTCCTAAATGTCTTGGATTAAAGTTTCTTTAACTACTGCTTTACAGATATTGATTACTTTCTCATTTAATGTGTTCATCGTCTTTCTCTCTGATTTGTTTTTTTGTTATTTCCTTAAACTTGATTTAATTATAGTAGGCGTTTCGTGCTCTGTCAACAAATTTTTTATGAAAACACAACAAAGTTTTCATTTTCGTGGATTTCGTGTTATGCTTTACTTATAAAAATAGAAAGCGATTTCATTTGTGGATAAAGAAGAGATTGCGATTGTTACAGTCTAAAAATAAAACAATATAGACTAGTAAATGGTTGGACTCAATAAAAATTGGGTACTAAGATAGGTATAAGTAAAAACACCATTGGAAATTATGAAAAAAGGGTTAGGACTACTAAGAAAAATACTATATTTGACTTAGCTAAAGTATTCAGTAGCTTGATTGATGCCTCTTTCCTCCAGTTCAAAAGGATTCTCCTAGCGATATCCAATCTATCTACGACCAACGGACACCATCCAGACAAGGTAAAATCCTGACCTATGCCGAGAGGCAACTGTATGAGCAGAAAAACGAAGATAAACGAAGTATCGTAAAAATCATCAGACTGGACGACTACAGACAGACTACTTACTCTCGTTTTAGGTAGTTTATCTCTGCAGGTAGCCGCTTGATGCAGGACGACGATTTAGATATGGAATTCCCATTCTATGAGGATGAAATCCCAGACGACTAAGACGCAATCGCTTATGTCGTCAGCAGGGCCATGGAGCCAAAGATAAGAAACGGCGACTACCTATTTATCAAGAATCCCCCACAGATTGACTATAATACCATCGGCATCTTCCAAGTAGACGGCGCTAACTATGTCAAGAAACTCCGCCAAGGCTACCTCAAAAAAACTCAATCCCGACATCCACCTAAACGAAAGCAACCATATTCGTACCATCGGAAAAATTGCCAGGCTGTATAGGGAGAATTAAAAAAGGGGGAGAATGGCGATATAAAACAAACAGATTTTAAAGGATTCGAAAAACTTTGAAAAAGTTCATTCTACATTTCAAAAAAAGAATAAGTGACCTAAAGCAGATTAGATTTTGTTAAACACTAGTGATATGTCAATTTAGAGAAAGGGATTTAAGATCACTTTGCAAAAGGCAAATACTAAACTAGCGAAACCGATAAATCAGCCCCTTAGTTCCCATATTTTCAGGCACACACTCCTTAGTACACTAGCTGAGAAGAATGCTATAATGGTTAGAGTGGAACACAAAGACGCTAAAACAATAAATAACATCTACACTCACGTAAGTAAAATAATGGAGCAAGCTGCTTTGGAGGTTTTAAATACCATATCATTAAATCGAAAATATATCAGATCGAATCTAGACAAGTAGATTCCGATTGCTAAAATATTTGTAGAAATTCATTTGAATTTCCTAAGCACTTTGTGCATATCTTATTTCATACTCAATGAAAATCAAAGAGCAAACTAGGAAGCTAGCCGCAGGTTGCTCAAAGCACTGCTTTGAGGTTGCAGATAGAACTGACGAAGTCAGCTCAAAACACTGCTTTGAGGTTGCAGATAAAACTGACGAAGTCAGTAACCATATATACGGTAAGGCGACGCTGACGTGGTTTGAAGAGATTTTCGAAGAGTATCAATCCATTATGAAAGTTTTGCCTCTTTCTTACCCTCTATACAAAAAAAGCCTATCACACAAGCTCTAAAGCTGGATATGATAGGTTTTTATATTTTTCTTAACGTACTGTGCGGATACGCATTGTGTTTGTGCGAACAGCTTCTCCTACTGGTACACCAGCAACGATAACAATATCGTCACCAGATTCTACAAGACCTGCTTCAACTGCTTTACGTTCAGCAATTTCGAACATATCGTCAGTTGAAGATGGAGCATCTGTTAACATTGGGATAACACCCCAGTTCAACATCAAACCACGTTCTGTCAATTCGTCAAATGTCAATGCTAAGATGTCAGCATTTGGACGGTATTTAGAAATCAAACGTGCAGTGTGACCTGTCTTAGTAAGAGTTACAACCAATTTAATGTCCATTGAGTTAGTCGCATCTTTAACAGCTGAAGCCATTACTTCTGTCTTAGAGTTACGTTCGAATGAATCTGAATCCAAACGTCCGTATTCATTAAGAAGAGTTTGAGCATTCTTGTCGATTGTAGCCATTGTAGTTACTGACTCGAGTGGGTATTTACCGTTTGCAGACTCGCCTGATAGCATTGTAGCGTCAGTACCGTCGATAACAGCATTAAATACGTCTGATACTTCTGAACGAGTTGCACGTGGTTTTTCAGTCATTGTTTCAAGCATGTTTGTTGCAGTGATAACAACTTTACCTGCAGCATTGACTTTCTTGATAATCATTTTTTGGTAAACTGGAACCATTTCGAATGGTACTTCGATACCCATGTCACCACGAGCGATCATGATACCATCAGCTGCTTCGATGATTTCATCCAAGTTATCGATACCTTGTTGGTTTTCGATTTTAGCGAACAATTGAACATGTCCGTTTCCAGTTTCTTCACAGATTGCACGAACTTCGTTCACATCTTTTGCAGTACGTACGAATGAAATCGCGATGAAGTTGATACCTTGTTCAAGACCGAAACGGATATCGTCGTTATCGCGTTCAGCAAGAGCTGGGAAAGGAATTTTAGTGTTAGGGATGTTCACACCTTTTTGTTTAGCAATTACGCCATCATTTTCAACTTCAACTTCAAACTCACGAGTTGCGTCATCTTTAGCAACAACACGAAGACCAAGTTTACCATCGTCAACCAAAACTTGACGACCAACTTCAACATCATCATAAATATCAAGAGCACCAGCAACGTTCAATGCAATCACTTCACGAGTTGATTTGATTCCTTGTTTAGTTGCAACACGGATTTTTTCACCAGTTTTGTATGAATATTCTTTAGCTTCACCTTCGAACAATTCTGTACGGATTTCTGGTCCTTTTGTATCAAGAAGGAAACCAACTTTTTTACCTGCAAGTTTTTCAGCAAGTTTAACAGTTGCCATACGCTCACCTTGTTCTTGGTGGTCACCGTGTGAGAAGTTGAAACGGAATGTGTTAGCACCAGCTTCAATCAATTTAGCAATGTTTTTAGCTGAAGCTTCAACATCAAGTTTTTCACCCCAGTATCCGTCATCACCGAATTTTTTACCACCACGGATTTCTACCGCAGGACCCAAAGTTGCAACGATTTTTACACGTTTGTTCATGATTTTTTGTGACTCCTTTATATATATGACCTTTTGGTCTTATTAACTAAATTATGAATTATGACAAGCAATTGTTCAATTGTGACAGGTCAAGATCAGCTTTGTGTGGATTATTTACAATAATCTTACCGTCTGCTGCCAAACTAAACAATGCTCCTTCTTCTGCAGTACCAAGAATTGGATTTTCAACCATTTTTTCGTTACGAATACCTACCGCAACACCACCGATACCTTTTTTAAGAAGTTTAACGGCATGGGCACCCATACGTGACGCCAATACACGGTCACGCGCAGTTGGAGAACCACCACGTTGAATATGTCCAAGTTCTGTCACACGAAGATCGGTCGTATCTCCAGCTTCTTTTAGTTTTTGAGCAAATTCATCTGCTGACATAACACCCTCTGCCAAAACGATGATATTGTGTCTTTTACCACATTCATAGCCAGCTCTGATGCTTGCTACGATATCTTCAATTTTGAAGTCTTCTTCAGGGATGATAATTTCATCAGCACCAGTTGCGATACCAGCCCAAAGAGCGATATCACCAGCGTTACGCCCCATAACTTCGATGACAAAAGTACGACGGTGACTTAATGATGTATCACGAATCTTATCGATAGCGTCCATAGCAGTCGTAACCGCTGTGTCAAAACCGATTGTGAAGTCAGTACCAACGATATCGTTATCAATTGTACCTGGAAGACCGATAGCTGGGAAACCATGCTCAGTCAAACGCATAGCACCGTGGTAAGATCCGTCTCCACCGATAACAACTACACCTTCAATGCCGTGTTTTTTTAATTGCTCAATCCCTTTTAGTTGCCCTTCAAGTTGAGCGAACTCTGGGTAACGAGCTGAGTGAAGGAAAGTACCACCACGAGAAATGATGTTTCCTACTGAAGCCGCATTTAAGGGATGAATTTCACCGGCAACCATACCAGCATATCCGTCATAGATACCAAACACTTCCATTCCTTCTGAAATTGCTTGACGAACAACTGCACGGATAGCAGCGTTCATACCAGGGGCGTCTCCACCACTAGTTAAAACAGCAATACGTTTCATATTGGTTTATGCTCCTTTTTCTTTTAACATTCTTCTTGATTATACCACATTTGATTTTAAAATTCTTCTATTTTCCGTATTTTTAGCGATAAATCGTTTTCATAGCGATTTCATTCAATTTCTCCTCTAATTCATTGGATTTAGCTACAAAATGATGAGGGGAAACGATTGTTTTCTGTTCTTCTTCATACCTGATAATGACTGGGATTGGGCCCTTATACTGGTCTAAAATACGTGAAATTTCTTGATCCGAATCATAATTTTTTACCTGTATCCAAAAGCGTTCAGCAACTGCTTCTCTTATTTCTTGTGCAATCATTTGCAGACGGCCATCACGTGACTGGATTTTTCCTTTTATATAGTAGAAGGCTCCCTCTTTTATTTCCTGCCCAACCTGACGATATAAGTCTGAAAAGAGAGTGACATCCAATTTTTTCTTACTGTCATCTACCTGTAAGAAAGCCATGTTTTCGCCCTTTTTGGTACGAATTACTTTTATTTTCTGAACTTCAACCAAAATAATAGCGTAGCTATTTTCTGACAAATTCCCAATTGGAGTAATCGGGTAAATAGCCTTATTTGCAATAGCTTGTAGGGGATGTTTGCTGACACCTATCCCTAAAAGCTCTTGTTCCATATAGAATTTTTCTTGTTCCGTCCAATCTTCCGATTCCTGCCAACTATAAATAGTATCTCCAAACAAACTTCCTAACTCTTTTACAAATTCAAATAGATTAACTAAATTATTGAATACTTTTTGACGATTTCTTTCAAATGAATCAAAAAGACCAACTTTTACCAAAGGTTCTAGCAGAGGAAGTTTCAGATAATTCTCAGGTAATTTAGCTACAAAATCTTCAATGCTAGAATAAGGTCTATTTTCAATAATCCAAAGCGCCAAATCCTTGCTGACTCCCTTAATCGATTTCAATCCTAGATAGATGGACTTGTTGGCAATTTTATCGTGATAGGGAATGGTGTTGATGGACAGAGGCGCCACTTCAAAGCCTGCTTCTAAGGCATCTGTTAAGTAATCACTGTTGGCAGAATTCAACATGACCTGATAAAAAATGGCTGGATAATGCGTTTTGAAATAAGCCAACTGAAAGGCCAAGGCTGAGTATGCATAGGCATGTGACCTGTTAAAACCATAACCTGCAAACTTCTCCATGACATCAAAGACCTGCTCTGCCTTTTCCGCAGTATGTCCAGCTTCTAATGAACCTTGAATAAAAGAAGCCCTCATCTCATGCATGGCAGAGGCATCCTTTTTCCCCATAGCTCGGCGCAAAATATCGGCTTTCCCAAGACTAAATCCAGCAAAACGCTGAGCAACCTGCATAACCTGCTCCTGATAGAGCATAATTCCGTAAGTTGGAGCCAAAATATCCTCCAGTACTGGATCCAGAACAGTCACTTCTTCCTGCCCATGCTTTCTTGCCACAAAATTATTGATATAGTCACTAGCGCCTGGTCGATTTAGAGAAGTAGTTGCTACGACATCCTCAAAACAGACTGGTTGCACACGCTTAAGCAGACGAATGGCACCTGGTTGCTCAAATTGAAAGATACCTTTTGTATTGCCAGAAGCAAATAAAGCTAACGTTTCTTTGTCTTCCAAATCTATTTCTTCAATTTTAAGGTGAATATCTTCTGTTTCAGCAAGCAACTCTTGCATTTTCTGGACAAAGGTCAAATTTCGTAGTCCCAGAAAATCCATCTTCAAAAGCCCACTAGCTTCAACTCCATGAGCATCATACTGAGTCAATGGAATTTCGTCACCATGCTTTAGAGGGATGTAGTTGGTCAAATCTTGGTCGCTAATCACAACACCAGCCGCATGGACAGAAGTTTGTCTTGGATAGCCCTCAATCTTGCAAGCAATTTCAAAGGCTTTTTGGTATTCTAACTTACTATTGATTTGCTGACGAAACTGGAGGTTACCCTCATAAGCCGACTTAAGATTGTCCCGGAAACTGATTTTCTTAGTAATTGCAGATAATTCATACTCTGGCACACCATAGCGTTTCAAAACATCTCGCAAGGCCTGCTTGGCGCCAAAGGTAGAAAAAGTAACGATTTGCGCCGCATGTTTACTACCGTATTTATTGCCAACATACCTGATAAAATCTGGACGATAAATATCAGGAATATCAATATCAATATCAGGCATGGTATAGCGTTCACGATTGAGGAAACGTTCAAAAATCAGATTTTTCTCTACTGGGTCAATTCCTGTAATGTCCAAGGCATAGGAAACCAAGCTACCAACTGCGGAACCCCGTCCCATGCCCATATAATAACCATTCAAGCGTCCAAAACGCAGCAAATCCCAGACAACCAAGAAATAATCATCAAAACCCATATCATGAATAACAGCCAATTCTTGGTCTAGTCGATCTTGATATTCTTTACTAGACAATCCCTTCTGGGCAAGCCCAAGCTCAGCACGTTCTCTCAACTCTTCTACTGCTGGTCTAGCTGGGTTAAAACGAGGTAGTTTCAAACTAGTATCCAAATCGTAAGAAATACCTGAAATAAGCTTTTCTAAGTTTTCCAAGGCTTGCGGAAATCGTTCTAGGAATAATTTCTCTAAAGAATTTGCTGATATAAAGACATCTTGTCGTGAACGCAAGGGAACTTCTCTGAGCGGTAGGTTTTCTTTAATTGCTGTTAAGACTTGCAGAACTTCTCTATCCCTACTTTCAAAGACATTGACCCGATAGAGGGGTAAGATAGGACGATAAAATTCGCTTACCAGTGTTTCCGGATAAACCCCTATATAGTAATCACAGCCTAGATTTAGTGATTCAAGCTCTTCAAAATAAGGCACAATTACCGCGATATCCTCTAGGTACTGAGACAGGACTGACCAAGTTTTCTCCCCCTGCATCTTGGCTGTTGAAAGCTTCATCAACTGCTGATAGCCCACACTAGATAGAGCTAAAAAGCGCAGATTCACTTCCTGAGCATCCACAAATACAGTCATTTCAAGCCCTAATAAAGGATGAATGCCATATTTTTTTGTAACCTCTAGAAAGTCAAAAGCACCATAAAGATTATCAATATCCATTATAGCCAGATGAGTGTAGCCGAATTCTTTAGCTGCTCTCACATACTTGGTGATTGAAATGACACTCTCCATAAAACTATAGACTGTTTTTGTATCTAGTTGTGCGATCAATTTACACTTCTCCTCTATCCTTCTCACTATATTATACCATTTTCACCTATAAAAGGCTTCTCTTGAGAAACATTTCATCAGCGTACTAATTTACTTTTTATTCATTTGTGTTTTTGTCATTATTTTTTATATTTATACTATATTATATATAAAATAGAAAACATACAATATAAATCTCCTAGAATTTTTATATTATACCCATTACGTCTATTATTACACTGTTCTCTATATTGAATTTAGCACTTTATTCATTTTTATTGGATTATTTCCTTTTGCAGTTAACAATTCCCTTTCTGCTTTTTTTTTGATATAATAACCTTAACTATCATTCTATATGGAGGTTCTATGCGTTTTAATCAATATAGTTATATCACTTTTCCAAAAGAAAATATCTTATCTGAACTAAAAAAATGTGGCTTTGATTTACAAAACACAGCCAATCCCAAGGAATTACTGGAAACTTTTTTACGTCGCTTCTTTTTCACTTATGAGAACACCGACTATCCACTCTCCTGCTTGGCTATAGACAAAGAAACTAACATATTAACTTTTTTCAAATCTGATAAAGACTTGACAGCAGATATTTTTTATACTGTTACTTTTCAACTTTTAGGCTTTTCTTATTTGGTTGACTTCGAAGACAGTGAAGCTTTTCGTAAAGAGACTGGATTTCCTATTGTATACGATGACTTGATTGAAAATCTCTATCAGTTACTCAATACTCGCACCAAAAAAGGGAATACCCTGATTCATCAACTGGTAAGCGACGGTCTTATCTCTGAGGATAATGACTATCACTACTTTAACGGCAAAAGTTTAGCAACTTTTTCCAGCCATGATGTCATTCGTGAAGTCGTTTACGTTGAGTCTCGTGTCGATACTGACCAAAAAGGTCTTCCAGACTTAGTCAAGGTCAGCATTATTCGTCCTCGTTTTGATGGAAAAATCCCTGCCATCATGACAGCCAGCCCTTATCATCAGGGAACAAATGACAAGGCAAGCGATAAGGCTCTCTACAAGATGGAGGGCGAGCTTGAGGTAAAGCCTGCTCATAAGATTGAACTAGAGGAACCTCAACTCAATCTCGTCCAACCCCAAGGCCAAGCTGAGCTTGTGTCGGAAGCTGAGGAAAAGCTAAGCCACATCAACTCTAGCTATACTCTTAATGACTATTTCCTTCCACGAGGTTTTGCCAATCTCTATGTGTCAGGTATTGGTACCAAAGACTCTACTGGTTTCATGACTAATGGAGACTACCAGCAAATCGAGGCTTATAAAAATGTCATCGATTGGCTTAATGGCCGTTGCCGTGCCTTTACTGACCACACGCGCCAACGTCAAGTCAAAGCTGACTGGTCAAACGGAAAAGTTGCCACAACTGGACTTTCCTATCTTGGAACTATGTCCAATGGGCTTGCGACTACAGGCGTCGATGGTTTAGAAGTAATCATTGCTGAGGCTGGCATTTCTTCATGGTACAACTACTACCGTGAAAACGGTCTGGTAACTAGTCCAGGCGGTTATCCCGGTGAGGACTTTGACTCCCTTGCTGAGTTAACCTATTCTCGTAATCTCTTGGCTGGCGACTATATCCGTGGCAATGAAGCTCACCAAGCTGACTTAGAAAAAGTAAAGGAACAACTAGATCGCAAGACCGGCGACTATAACCAGTTTTGGCATGATCGCAACTATCTGCTCAATGCCCATAATGTAAAAGCAGAGGTTGTCTTTACCCACGGTTCACAGGATTGGAATGTCAAACCACTTCATGTTTACCAGATGTTCCATGCCCTTCCTAATCATATAAACAAGCACCTCTTTTTCCATAATGGTGCCCATGTTTATATGAATAACTGGCAGTCCATTGATTTCCGTGAAGCCATGAATGCCTTATTGACTAAAAAATTACTGGGACAAGATACAGATTTCCAACTTCCTACTCTTATCTGGCAGGACAATACAGCTCCACAGACTTGGCTATCACTTGATAACTTCGGTGGGCAAGAAAACTTTGAAACCTTCTCACTTGGGCAAGAAGAGCAAGCTATTCAAAACCAGTACCCAGATAAGGATTTTGAGCGTTATGGTAAGACCTACCAGACCTTCAATACGGAACTCTATCAAGGGAAAGCCAATCAGATTACTATTGACCTGCCTGTGACTAAAGATCTCCACCTGAACGGTCGCGCTCAGCTTAATCTTCGTATCAAATCCAGCACAAACAAGGGGTTCTTATCTGCTCAACTACTGGAACTTGGTCAAAAGAAATACCTACAACCTTATCCAGCTATTTTAAGTGCTAAAACCATTGATAATGGACGCTACCACATGTTGGAAAATCTCTGTGAATTACCATTTAGGCCAGATGCACAACGAGTCGTGACAAAAGGCTACCTTAATTTACAAAATAGAACTGATCTACTGTTAGTAGAGGATATTACTGCAGATGAATGGATGGATGTGCAATTTGAACTGCAACCAACTATTTATAAGCTAAAAGAAGGAGATACTCTTCGTTTAGTCCTCTATACTACTGACTTTGAAATCACAATCCGTGACAATACCGACTACCACTTGACTGTCGACCTCACTCAGTCCACACTTACAATACCTTACTAAAAAAGGAGTTAAATTATTATGAATAAATCAGAACACCGACACCAACTTATACGCGCTCTTGTCGCAAAAAACAAGATTCATACACAGGCTGAATTGCAGTCCCTTCTTGCTGAGAACGACATTCAAGTGACCCAGGCAACCCTCTCACGCGACATCAAAAATATGAACCTATCAAAAGTCCGCGAAGAAGATAACGCTTATTATGTTCTTAATAATGGTTCCATCTCAAAATGGGAAAAACGTTTGGAAAACTATATGGAAGATGCCCTCATCATGTTGCGACCTATTCAGCACCAAGTCCTACTCAAAACTCTTCCTGGTCTAGCACAATCGTTCGCTACAATTATTGATGCTCTTGATTTCCAATATATTATCGCAACCCTTTGTGGTGATGATGTTTGCCTTATCATCTGTGAAGATACAGATGCTGCTCAAAAGTGCTTTGAAGAACTGAAAAAATTCGCCCCACCATTTTTCTTTGAAGAATAATAAATGACTACAACTAACAATTATGCTTTAAAAAACCTGGTAGAAAGTCTTTAACATCAGAAAACGCATAGTATCAAGTGTTGAAAACCCTTGATACTATGCGTTTTGCTTTATCCTAGGAAGATTTATACTCTTCGAAAATCTCTTCAATCCCCGTCAACATCGCCTTGCCGTAGGTATGGTTACTGACTTCGTCAGTCTTATCTACAACCTCAAAACAGTGTTTTAAGCAGCCTGCAGCTAGTTTCCTAGTTTGCTCTTTGATTTTCACTGAGTATTACTTCATTTTCTCCTGCAATTGAATTCTTGCTCGGCTTTTTGTTTTCTATTTCTTTAAAATCAAAGTAGCTCTTTTGTTAATAACTCGATCAACAAACATCGTGGTACAAGTATCTACTTTGAAATTTATCAGCCACTTAACAACTGATACTGTATTCTAGGAAAACGATGACATTCTTCCTAATAAAACTTCTCATATATAACATAAATTTCTACTCTTTTTAATTTTAAATGAGTCTCAGCATGGCAATCACTTTAGAATTTAAGCCACTTCTCCAGCTCGATTATTGATAAGTTCAATGGTTTGAACAATATTACGAAGTACTGGTAGTTGGTGTTGAAAGAGTAGTTGAACAGATCCATGAGATTTAAACGGCTCTTGCGTTAACACTTTCATCTCTAAGCAACCATTTTCTACAATGTAGTCTACAATCAATTTTACAAATGAAATCTGCCTGGCATTAAGGTTCTCATCCGACAAAAATTTAGAAAAAATACGATTGGCAGACTCTCTATCTAAGCCAATAATCTCACGCACCAATCTCGGAATTGCCTTATTTTCATAATGATGTTGGTAGTCTGATTTGCTACCTAATTTTTCCCAGAGCAATTTTTCAAGTGCAAGCATATCATCAGATGTCAACTTTTCATTATGGTATAGCTTAGAAATGGACTCTTCATCCAGATGAGTTTTCAAGTAATGCTCAACTTTTTCATTATAAGATCGAAGATCGTTGACCTGTAAAAATGCTGTGGTCTCGTGAACAGTGGAGAGTATACGATCTTCAAAGTTAACATAGTAGGGTTTACGGTCTGTTTTATCCAAAAACTGTAATAAATCTCGAATAGCAAGACGAATTTTTTCCAAATCAGACAAGTTAACTTCTTTCCAAAATTCAGGCTCCTGTACTTTCCTGATAATTTCAGCCTGCTCAAAAACCTGCGGGATATTGCCAATAGCAGAAAGAGCTCTAGCCGTCTTCATCACTTGGGAAATATGAACAGTGGAAGATTTAGCTGTCAGTTGCCCCAACTGAATATGAAGTAAGCACAAATCAAATCTCCTCGCCATCTCATCTTCTTTATCTTCATCAAATAAAAGCGGAGAGAGATTTTTTTGAATGGTTTCACTTGTAACAGCAGTTAGATTCTGCCAACTTTCCAATTTCCTATAGCTATAAACTGTGTCTAAAACCATACGAACCCTGAAGTCCAACTCATTTAAGCTCTCTATACGACCTTGAAGTTCTGAGACAAGCTCCTGACGGTATGCTCTCGCAAACTGATCTTCTTGGTATTGGAGTCCCTGAAGTTCTCGAATCAAGTCCACTTTGATATTAAATAAACGCTGAGTCAACGAAACAATGTGACGACCCTCTCCATCTCTTGGATCTGCACGAAAATAATCAAAATTGTCCCCATAATCAAATACCAAGAAGTTTTCCTTATCCTGTTCAGGTCCAAATAAATCTTTACACAGACGGGTTCCTCGACCAATCATCTGCCAAAACTTAGTTTTAGAGCGTACTTTCTTGAAGAAGACTAAATTCACAACCTCTGGTACATCAATACCTGTATCTAACATATCGACAGAAATCGCAATTTGAGGATACTTCTCCTTAATTTTAAAATCATCAATCAAGGTCTGATAATGCTTAATACTATAATCAATCACCTGAGCATAGTCGCTCCCTTTTTCAGGATAGCGGTTGTTAAAAATACCTCTGATATATTCCGCATGGTCATGATTTTTAGCAAAAATAATAGTTTTACCAATTTCATCACCCGAGGCTGTCTGAATTCCTCTTGTCATGAGTTCATTTAAAACAATTTCTACTGTACTTTTATTGAAAATAAAGGAATTAAACACACTCCCATCAATATCTTTTTCACAGCTATCGTCTTCAAATTTGCTATCAAAATGTTCCTTTTCTTCTTCGGATAAATCATCATAATGTAGACCATCCGTAGGTAGTTTCAGTTTGGTTTCGATAGAATGATAGGCTACTAAATATCCGTCTTTAACAGCCTCTTCCAAATCATATGCATATGTTGGAACACCATTCTCCAAATTAAAGAATCCATAGGTGTTTTTATCTAAATCTTGACGCGGAGTAGCTGTTAAGCCTACAATCCTTGCATCAAAATAATCAAAAATGGACTTGTATTTCTGATAAATAGAACGGTGAGACTCGTCAATTATGATAAGGTCAAAATGCCCAACAGTGAAAGGGCGTTGATTTACTTCTTCTTGACCACTAATCGCTCCAATCATAGTCGGATAAGTTGAAAAGACCATGCGACTTGATTGAGCTCCTTCTTTATCTTCTAAGAAGTTACAAACGGAAAGATCTGGGAGTAATTTTCTAAACGAATCATATGCTTGCTTAACCAAGGAAGTTCTATCGGCTAAGAAGAGAACGTTTTTTACCCAGTTATGACGTGATAAGATATCAACTAGAGAAACTGCTGTACGAGTTTTCCCAGCCCCAGTTGCCATAACCAAAAGTGCCTGTCTACGATGATTAGAGAAAGCTTCACAAACGCTTGCAATCGCATGTTTTTGGTAGTGACGCCCGGAAATATCGTCTCTAATTTTACTAGAAATATCCTCAAGTGGTTTTTGAAGATGACGTCTATCCATCACTAATTGCAATTCTTCTTGAGAGTAAAAGCCTGCAATCTGGCGGCGGTTCGGACCATCAAGTATATAGTGCTTCAACCCATTTGTAATAAAGCAAATTGGCTGATAGCCGATATGTTTCTCCAAAGCTTCAGCATATTCTTTGACCTGTACTTCCCCTACTTCTGGATTGACAGAGGCTTTTTTAGCCTCTACAATCGCTAAAATTTTCCCATTTTTACCATAAAGTACATAGTCACAGTAACCAATTCCTGAACCGTGCTTGAGACCATCAACAGCTATCTCAACACGACAGTTTTCTTCAAATATCCATCCTGCTAGACGGAGATCGATATCAATAAAGAGCTTTCTTGTCTCTGCCTCAGATAATTGATCAATATGGAAAGGCACATCTTGCCGTTGCGCTGCAGTCTCACGTTTTTCAGTATAAGTCTCTTGAACTTCTACGGACTGAGCAGCCATCTGTTCATGAAAATCAGGCAGTTCTGGTAAACTGTCTTGTAACTTTATCATAGATTGTGGAGTTTCTCGGTATTTAATGTTTGCTGAAAGTGGTAAGCACTTCTCATCAAAATAACGCTCCACAAACTCATTGCTGTAACAATAATCGATAAAATTAACAAACTGATACAAATGATGCAAAGCTAAAATCGCTTCTCGTTCCTTAATTTCACCACCATGAGCAGCATGGTTTCCCCATCGAATCAACAGAACTATCTGCTTGTGGAGTTCAGAATCTACGATATCCCTAAAATCATCATCCCATACTAAAGAAGATAGAGTAGCACGATAGGGAGCTTCTAAATATGAATCGTGACTATATATCCAATGGACAGCCTGCTCTAAAGCACGACGCGCCATAAAGGCGGTAGCCACAGTTGATGTAGCAATCATATTCTCAGCTTCAATGCAAGGTTTTGAAAAAGATTCATATTCGTCATTTTTTAAAAGAAAGCTAAAATTTCCCATTTTTTTCTCACTTTAAACAAATAGTTTAGCTATATTATACTAAATTTCAAGCTATTTCTCCACACTTTTATAGCTATCTCACAAGCAAATTGTGATTTGTCGACCTGGGCTACAAAGTCTGCGAACTCATTTTGGAGGGCTAGAGGGGGGAGGGGGATGGAAATATTTTTGATCATCGATAAGTTAAAATTTTTTTGACGTACGCCTCTTTGTT
>NZ_CAMPPZ010000012.1:0-69359 GCF_946902925.1 Streptococcus sp. Marseille-Q6488
GCGATGAAATCAAGCATGTTTAAAACCAGTAGAACTTACCCTGACACGGATTTCCACTGGTTTTTACGATTTTTATCAGACTAACTTCCACTTGGATTAGCAGTGGAAGTTAGTTTGGGAATTTACCATTTTTTATACTCAATGAAAATCAAAGAGCAAACTAGGAAGCTAGCCGCAAGCTGTACTTGAGTACGGTAAGGCGACGCTGACGTGGTTTGAATTTGATTTTCGAAGAGTATTAGCTTCCCAGACCATATCATACCATGTTTCCCCTGCAAAGGTTGACTGAGACAAGCCTTCATTGACAAATCCATGCTTTTCATAGTAGACGATGAGATAGTCATGACAGGTTAGGTTAATGCCATCTCTCTTATCCTCAAGAGCAACTTCTTTCAAGGCTGTTAGTAATTTTTGACCCAGTCCTAGTCCCTGTGACTCCTTGGCAATAGAAAGACAGGTCACAGAGATATAACCACCAGGCTCATGACTATAGTCTTTTATTTCTTCTGTAAAAGACTGGTCTTGCAGATGACGATGGGGACCAACTGGCCCTTCAATATAACCCATGATTCTCCCCTCTTTTTCTGCAACCAGAAACGAGGTCTGAATTTCTCGCAAATGCGATTCAAAAACAGAATGAGGAATGGCTTCTTCAACCGAGAAATTTTCTAGTTCAATCTCAACGATACGTTCTAAATCTTCTAATCTTGCTTGTCTGATTTTCATTGTGCCTCCAGATAAAAGGGATTAAACCAAATCATACTAAATCCCTGGCTAGTTGCATAAAGCGAAGTTTCTTCATCAATAAAACCGTTCATTTCAAAATAGGAAAGCAGCTCATCAGGACTCTCCAAACGAATCCCTTTGTAATCCAGCTCAACTGCCATCTCTTTCAAGGCTGCAAGAAGAAGTGTTCCCAAGCCCTGTCTCTGATGGTCAGCCTCGATGACCAAAGAATGTATTTTTAGACATTGCGGATTGTCTGACTGCGGACTTGATAGAATATAGCCTAAAAGTTGATTTTCATCCCTAGCTAGAAGAAAGGTATCCGCACACTTACGGATACTTTCTTCTAAAATATGGGAAGGTTGCTGCTTTTCAGCTGGAAAAGATGAAGTTTGAAGTACCACTACCTCAGCCAAATCAGACTGACTTGCCTGAATGATCTTAATTGGAATTTCCATGAGAATAACCTATTGAACATTGCTTGTCAAGTTTGACAAGAGACGCTCAAATGAGTATTCATAGGTTTGGATGTCTCCTGCTCCCATAAAGACGTAGACAGCATTATCATGGTCTAGGAGTGGAGAAACATTTTCGACAGTGATGACTTGGTGTTTCTTGTTGATTTTATTGGCTAGGTCTTCTACCTTGACATCACCATTGTCTACCTCACGAGCAGATCCATAGATTTGCGCTAGGTAAACAGCATCTGCTTGGTTTAAAGCATGAGCAAAGTCATCTAACAAGGCAATGGTTCTTGTAAAGGTATGCGGTTGGAAGACCGCTACAATTTCCTTGCTTGGGTATTTCTGACGAGCCGCATCCAAGGTCGCAATAATTTCTGTTGGATGGTGGGCAAAGTCATCGATAATAACTGTGTCATTGACAATTTTCTCAGTGAAACGACGCTTAACACCGGCAAATGTTTTCAAGTGCTCACGCACCAAGTTCAAATCAAATCCTGCTGTGTAAAGAAGACCAATAACGGCTGTCGCATTCATGATATTGTGACGACCAAAGGTTGGAATGTGGAATTGCCCCAAGTCTTGTCCACGGAAATGAACGGTGAAGGTTGAACCAGTTGTTGAACGAAGAAGTTCACTAGCTACAAAGTCATTACCTTCTGCTTCAAAACCATAATAATAAATTGGTGCATCAGACGTAATTTTACGCAATTCTGCATCTTCACCATAGACAAAAAGACCCTTGGTAATTTGTTTGGCATAGTCATTAAAGGCATTGAAAACATCCTCGAGACTTGTGAAATAGTCTGGATGGTCAAAGTCAATGTTGGTGATAATAGAGTATTCTGGATGGTAAGGCATAAAGTGGCGTTCATATTCGTCAGATTCAAAGACAAAATATTTGGCATTGGCCGAACCACGACCTGTCCCATCCCCAATCAAGAAGCTAGTGTCTGTGATGTGAGACAAGACATGAGACAACATACCTGTCGTTGAAGTTTTTCCATGCGCTCCAGCTACTCCCATGCTAACAAAGTCACGCATAAAGCTACCTAGAAATTCATGGTAACGTTTGTAGCTGATACCATTTTGGTCTGCATAGGCAATTTCGACGTTGTTATCTGGACGAAAGGCATTTCCAGCGATAATTTCCATATCACCGTCTAGATTCTTTTCATCAAAAGGAAGAATGGTAATTCCTGCCTGCTCAAGACCGCGTTGAGTAAAGTAGTACTTTTCAACATCTGATCCTTGAACCTTGTGCCCCATTTGGTGCAACATCAAGGCCAAGGCACTCATCCCTGATCCCTTAATTCCGATAAAATGATATGTCTTTGGCATGTTTTCTCCCCTATTCTGTAATTCTGGTCAGATTCAACTCTTGGGCAACCCGACGTTCTTGTTCTGTTTGTTTACTTTTTTTATTATAGATTTGGCTCTTCTTTAGAAAATCATAGTTGTTTTTCTTTGGAGCAGGTGCTGACACTTCTTCATTCTTGGTAGAGATAGATTTGACTTCTTCCGCCAAGATGTAATGAGACTGGGTCAATTTTTGGCTATATTTGACAAATTCACCAGGATTTTCCTTTTGGAAAGGAGCTGTCGGTTGGTTGCCCTGTCTAACAAGGCCTGATTTAGAATGACGTCTCGCACGGCTGAAATCCTGAGTTAGATAGTTAGCAGAGCGTTTCTTCTTCAAGTCTGCACGCGCTTCTTCACGCGCCACCTCTGCATAGCTCTTTCCTTCTTTTTTTACCCCTAAAGGAGCCTTTTTAGGTTTCTCTACTTGCTTTTCAATTGGTTTTACTGGCGCCTCTTCAGTAATAGGAGCCCATTCTAAATAATTTTTATCTCGATACTCACCCTTGATATTACTGATCAGATCAGACTCATCATAGAGATTCATGACTGGCATTTCAGTCAACATGACCTCGTCATCTGACACCAATGGAAATCGTTCTTGTTTCATTTTCTATTTCCTTTCAACACTTCATTATAGCGTATTGTCTTGATTTTTCAAGTACTGGCTTCAGAAATTCCCAAAATTTCTCTAATTTCTGCTAGGGTCAGACTGCCACGTGACTCTGTGCCATCCAATACTTGTGACACCAGATGTTTCTTCTGTTCTTGGAGTTCCTGAATTTTTTCTTCAATGGTTCCCTTGGTCACCAAGCGATAGACCTCAACCGTTTCTTCCTGTCCCATCCGATGGGCACGGCCAATGGCTTGCGCCTCCACCGCAGGATTCCACCAAAGGTCAACCAAGATAACGGTATCAGCACCTGTCAGATTCAGACCGACACCACCAGCCTTGAGGGAAATCAGAAAGGCATCTCTTTCTCCTTGGTTAAAGGCCTTGGTCATGTCTTGTCTTTCCTTGGCTGGGGTTGAACCTGTGATTTTAAAGGAAGTTAAGCCCAAGTCTGGCAATTCTTGTTCAATTTTCTCCAACATTCCCTTGAACTGCGAGAAAATCAAGACACGGTGTCCGCCGTCTGCTACCTGTACCAACAGGTCACGAAGACTATCCAGTTTGCCACTGGCTCCCTGATAATCTTCCATAAAGAGGGCAGGGGTATCACAGATTTGACGCAAGCGCATCAAACCAGACAAGATTTCCACTCGACTACGCTGAAATTCCTGATCTGACACCTGAGCTAAACGGTCTCGCATCTGTTGCAACTGGGCTAGGTAAATAGCCTTTTGCTGGTCTTCCAGTTCATTCTTATAAACCACTTCAATCAAATCTGGCAATTCAGTCAGAACTTCTTCTTTCTTGCGCCGCATCACGAAAGGTTTGATAAACTGAGCAACGCGCTCAGCTGGTAATTTCATAAATTCTTTCTTGCTTGGCAAAAGTCCTGGCATGACGATTTGGAAAATAGACCACAGCTCACCCAGATGGTTTTCAATAGGAGTTCCTGACAAGGCAAAAACTGACGGCACCACAAATTGTCTCAAGGTCTGAGCTATCTTGGTCTGGGCATTTTTCATGACCTGAGCCTCATCTAAGAAAAGGAAGTCAAAGGCCATCCCCTGATAAAGCTCACTGTCCTGACGGAAGGTAGCATAGCTCGTCACATAGATTTGATGGCTCTCAGCAAGAATCTCTTCACGACTAGCCTTTAATCCATGAACAACAGCTACATCCAACTGTGGAGCAAACTTCTGAAATTCATCTGCCCAGTTGTAAATCAAACCAGATGGAGCTAGAATCAAAACCCGACTTTCTTTTGTCACTTGACTGGTCAAAAAAGCAATGGTCTGAAGGGTTTTCCCCAATCCCATATCATCAGCCAAAATTCCACCAAAACCATAATGATGGAGCATCTGCAACCAGCCAATTCCCTTTTCCTGATAATCTCGTAAATCAGCCTTGACCTGAGTTGCTTGTCTAGGGAAGTCCTCTGGATGCGTCAAGTCATGGGCCAGATTCTGGAATTCTTGTGAAAAAGAAACACGGTCTCGCCCTTCAAAGAGATGAGCTAAACTGTAGGCCAAGGATTTTCGAGCCTGCAAAGAGCCATCTTTTAGTTCAAACTGCCCCAGTTCCTGTAAATTTTGACGAATTTTCTTAGTCTCTTCATCAAAAAAGTAGACTTGATTAGACGCACCAATGTAAAAATCTTGATTGACAACCAAGGCCTGCATGGCTTGGTCAATTTCCTCTTGGGCAATATCTTGAAAATCAAACTGGATTTCCAAGAGACCTCCCTTGGAAGCAATCTGCACTTGAGGGCTTGCCAGACTATAAAGTTCTTCTAGCTTGTCTGATAGGTCAACATTTCCGAGTTTTTCAAAGCCTGGAATGATTTCATGAAAGAAATGATAGACAGACTCCGCTTTTAAGGCCTGACGCCAAGATTGAAAATCTGCTTCAAAGCCCGCAGCCAAACAGGCTTGGAAAATTCTTTCTTCTAAGTCAGCATCACTCGAAAATGGTAATTCTTCTAGCTCTTGTCGGCTTGATACCTGCCTATCCCCATAATCAAACTGAATTTCTAAACGAATCCGATTATCCTCTTCCCTGTCAAAGTAAAAAGAGGGCGCAAAAGTTTTGATATGTAGACGTTCTGGAGCTGAAACGGTGCCCATTTGGCCAAAGAGCGTTAGGCAGGAAGCTAACTTATCTCGGTCACTACTATCAAATTGCAGGTATTTCTTTCCTTGTTGATCCACAGGCAACGCTTTGATTTCTTTGAGAAGACGCATTTGCTGGTCTGTTAGAAAATAAATCTGTCCTTTATGGAAAAGCACAGCTCCCTGATAAAAGACATTGACCCTTGGACTCTCACTGATTTCCATTTCAAAATAATCCGAGTATGCTGTTACTGTAAAGGCAAATAAATTGGCATCAGCATGCATATCCTGAAAAAGTAAGGTCTGGTAGCTATCCACTTGATGGTCAAATTGAAAATGAGGCAAGGTCATCAGTAAATTCACACCCTGCTCAAAAAAAGTTAGAGGGAAAAAGAGATGCCGACCTTGATTTTGAAAAAAGAGCTCTGGAGTCAATCCTTCCTCCATTAGTCCGCGCAAGAAAGTCAGAAGTTCTTGACTAGCCTCATCAAAGGATTCCCAAGATAAGGACTCCTCATAGGTTTTCCCAATCATATAAGGCTTTCTCTTCTCGACAACTTTTAAAAAGAGTGGAATATCCCGAATGACATAGTATTTTTGACTATTGACTTGCCCGATTCTTAGAGTCCACAATATATGATTGGTTCCTGCTTCCACCTGACCCACAGCCGACAACTCATAGGAGCAGTCTGATTTTGGAGACAAGATTCGTTCTAAAAATTTGCCACCCAAGGTCACCTTGGTTTCAACAGCCTCTTTTTCTTCATGACCTTCTTCCAGCCCCTGCAAGATTTCCTGACCACGCTCATCATTTTTTAGAAAATGCTCCAGCGCTGCCAAATGCACACAGTAGCCCCTCTTTTGGAAAAAATCGCAGGCACAAAAAACCAAATCATCCTCTAAACTATAGCGCAGTTCTTCTTCTGCAACGCGAGCGTAGAGCCGATTGTTCTTTTCCTTGATGATGTCAACCTTACCAGTTTCATAAAGGGCAACACCTTCGATACGGACTTTCCCCGGAATCAATTTAGCCATATTTTTACCTTTACCTTATCTTTTTATTATACCATATTTTCCCCTATGAAAATAGCCTCCTAGGAAGACTTTTCTCCCAGAAGGCTAGATTTTAAAGTTTGGCAAAAGTCGTCACAATCCGCTGACACACTTCTTGCAGCAGGGATTTAGGCATGGCTACATTGAGACGAGCATGGAGACTTCCTTCCTCTCCAAAATCCAAACCACGGTTGAGGATAACCTTGGCTTCATTTCTCAACAGCTCTTGCAATCTTTCATCAGTCAGGTCATAGGCTGAAAAATCAAGCCAAATCAAGTAGGTTCCTTGCGGTTTCATAACCTTGATTTTAGTCTCTTTTCCAAATAAATCCACCACATAATTAATATGGTCTTCAAAGACTTGCTTGAGTTCCTCTAGCCAATCCTTCCCATAGCGATAAGCAGCTTCTGTCGCCAAATAGCCCAAACCTGAAATTTCATGCTGGTTATTGGCTAACTGGCGTTTCTGGTAAGCCACTCTCAACTTAGGATTTTCAATGACTGCATAGGAATTTTTTGTCCCAGCGATGTTAAAGGTTTTAGTGGCACTGCTCAAGACGATTGCAAATTCTTTAAAGTCAGGGTTGATGGTATTGAAGGAATGATGTTTGTGACCAAAGAGGGCCAAATCTTGGTGAATCTCATCCGAAACCAAGACAACACCATGTTTTTGGCAGAGTAAACCAATCTTCTCCAACACTTCCTTTTCCCAAACACGTCCACCAGGATTGTGAGGGTTACAAAGAATATAGAGTTTGACCTCCTCTTCCACCAAATCCTTCTCTAGTTGATCAAAGTCAATCTCAAACAGACCATCCTTTTCCACCAAAGAATTAGTAATCAATCTACGATTATTCAACTTGACACTGCGAGCAAAAGGTGGGTAGACAGGTGTGTTAATCAGAACCGCCTCGCCTTCTTTTGTAAAGGCTTGAATAGCTGTTGAGATGGCTGGGACTACACCCTCGATAAAGACAAGAGCCTCTTTGTCAAAGTGGTAACCGTGTTGTGTGGCTTCCCACTTTTGAACTTCCTTAATTAACTCTTCACTGGCATAGGTATAGCCATAAACCAGTTGATCAGCGTAAGTCTGCACGGCTTGACGGATTTCAGGCAAAACCACAAAGTCCATATCCGCTATCCAAGCTGGTAGGACTTCACTATCCGTTTCTGCTTCTTTCCATTTATAGGTATGGTGACCTAAGCGATTGGGCAGGCTTGTAAAATCATATTTTCCCATCTTTGTCTTATCCTTCCAAGGATTGGCGCAAATCTGCAATCAAATCCCTAGCATCTTCAATTCCAATCGACAAGCGCAAGAGGTCATCTGTCAAACCATAAGAATGGCGCACTTCTGCTGGAATATCGGCATGGGTTTGCGTTGTTGGATAAGTGATAAGACTTTCCACCCCACCCAAACTTTCTGCAAAAGAGAAGACCTTGAGGCTGTTCAAGATATGAGGAATGCGTGTTTCATCCACTACTTTAAAGGAAATCATGCCCCCACGACCAGTATAGAGAACTTCCTTAACTGCTGGAGAGTCCTTCAAAAAGGCAACCACTTCTTGGGCATTGGCTGTTGAGCGCTCCATACGAAGAGACAAGGTCTTGAGACCACGAATCAATTGATAACTGTCAAATGGAGACAAGACTGCTCCTGTCGTATTGAGATTGTAAAAAAGCTTCTCGTATAGTTCTAAACTATTGGTCACAACCACTCCAGCCAAGACATCATTGTGCCCTGCCAGATACTTGGTTGCTGAATGTAGAACGATATCTGCTCCATCTTCAATCGGACGTTGGTAGATAGGGCTGTAGAAGGTATTGTCCACCACAACTTTGGCACCCTTAGCATGAGCCAATTTTGCTAGTTTTTCGATATCAAATTCCAACATCAAGGGATTGGTTGGCGTTTCGATATAGAGAACGTCAACATCCTTCTCCAACTCGACAATCAACTCTTCTTCTGTATTGGCATAGGTAAAATGGAAACGACCTTCCTGCTCCACTTGGTTGAACCAGCGGAAAGAACCTCCATAAAGGTCACGCACTGCCAAAACCTTACTTCCTACTGGAAAGACGCTAAAGGCCAGTACAATAGCTGACATTCCTGAGCTAGTAGCCAGAGCATAGTCTGCTGACTCAATAGCCGCTAAGACTTCTTCAGCTTTACTACGAGTTGGGTTTTTAGTGCGTGTATAGTCAAACCCAGTAGATCGACCAAACTCTGGATGCTGATAGGTCGTTGAAAAATGAAGCGGTGTCACCAATGCACCTGTCGCTTCATCTGACTTAATACCCGCCTGGGCCAAAATTGTGTTAATGTGTAATTCCTTGCTCATACAATTCCTCCAAATCTATAGTAACTATTGTACCACTTATTTTCATCAACTCATTTTCTTCTTTTCAAGAGCTAGTTATAGTTTCAAACTATAGACTTATAGAGTAAAGCTAAAAAGAATCCAGAAAACACTCCAGATTCTTTTGTGAAAATCCTTGCTAATGCTTACTTGGACCGAAAGAAATCCTGTTGAGCTAAATTGTCATAATGCTCTTTGTTAAATTGATACTGGCCCACATACTGACTAAGCTGACCGACATCCACGGAAAAAATATAGGCCTCATTTTGATAGTTCCAGCTCAGCCTGACCGTATTCAAGACTGGCTTATAAGTAAAATCTTTAACTTGTTTCCAAGGCATCTCAAGGACGTGATTAGAACGATTTTCAATTACATCACTGATGTCCATCAAGAAAATCCCCTTAGGTGTGAATGCCAGAATTTTAGGCTTCACACTCGACTGAACATAGTAGGAACCACCTATAATGAAAAAATCAATAAAGGATTTCAACCATGTCTTTTTCTTGAAGGCCATCAGAAAATTCTTTTGTCCTTCAATGTGGCAAGTTGAGAGAAATGATGCAATCTGTTTTTCTGTTGCAAACTCCATAATACCGCCCATAATGATACCTCCATAACTATTAGTAAATAGGCAGATAAGAACTCTTCACATAAAAGAAGAACTTATCATTTGTTGCGTTTTATCTTACTTTTCCAGTAGACGACATCCCTCCTATAAAATCATCCTAGCATGTGTATACTTCAGTTAACACTGGAAGAGGATTTAAAAAAATAACTTCTCACAACTTTTATTATATTCATTATATCATAAATTTGATAAACAATTTAAAAAATGTAAGCACTTTCCTTCAAAAATTCGCCATTACTCTATAAAAAAACGACAGTTTCCTTGAAACCATCGTTTTTATTGAAAAATCCTTATTTGACATGTTTTGCCAATTCTTCTTGGGCTTTTTTATTGGATTCTTCTTTTTCTTTCAGCCATTTTTCTTTAGCTTTTTCAAATTCGTCTTTTGTGACTGTTTTATCTTGTACTTTGAGGTATTTATATGATTCGATACCTTTATTACCAGCTAGTGAATATGGTGAAGAGAAAGGAACTGTTTTTCTCAATGTTGGTGTTCCACCCTTAGAAATATTTGGAATCGCTAGAGAGCTATCTACCAACCAAGCTTGGATCTCAGCATACTTTTCATAGCGTTTCGCAAGATCTTGTTCCTTATTAGCTTCTTCCAACATTTGAGTATAAATATCTAGTCCAACAGCCTTGGCCTTGTCATTAGCTTCCCCAGGCTCTAGGCCTAAGTCTCGTAGCGTTCCACCGCTCTTGACATTAAAGATATCAAGATAGGTTGAAGGATCTTGATAGTCTGCACTCCAACCACCATTGTAAAGATCATAGTCCTTCTGAGCTGCTGTTTGAGCCAAATAGCTTGTATTCTCATAATCTTCAGTAGAAAGTTGTTGAATATCAATTACAACATTTTCTGCACCTAAGGCTGCTTCAATAGATTGCTTCATAGAATTTGCCTCTTGGACATTCTTTTTAGCAGCTTGGTCAACTGTCATGTCCAGGTGGATAGGGAATTGAACTCCTTTAGCTTGGAGTTCTTTCTTAGCTTCTGCAAATTTGGCTTTAGCTTTATCAGCATTGTAATATGGATCCTGAGCATCCGCAAAGTTGATTCCTTGCCATTCTTTACCATAATTGACCATCTTAGAGGCTACTATTTCACCAAAGTCTTTTCCGTTGATACTTACGAAGTTTGGAGGAACAACCAAGTTACGCAAAATCTTAGTTGCACCCTCTTCTCCCTGAGATTGAGCCCCGTAGGCTGTACGATCATAGGCAAAGTTAATGGCTTGACGGAAGTTTTTATTGAGAACTGCTTCTTGAGTCGATTTCTTCTCAGCATCACTTGTCTTAGAAGTAAATTTATAAGATTTTCTATCCAAGTTGAAGTTTAAGAAGTAAGAAGTAGCATCTTGCAAGCTATAAATGATATTATCCTTATTCTTCTCTTTAATCCCTTCAAAACTTGAACTGTTTGGATAGAGACGAGCATAACTGTATGCCCCCTCGACAAAGTTACGAGCCAGTGCATCTTGATCACTACCATCATAATAAGCCAATTTCACATCATCTACAAAGACATTTTTAGCATCCCAGTAGTTAGGATTTTTCTTGAATTCGATAACTGATTTTGAAACAAAGGATTTCATCAAGAAAGGTCCATTGTACAAAATGCTAGATGGATCTACCTTGCCAAAATCATCTCCTTTTGATTTCAAGAAATCTGCATTGACTGGGAAGAGAATGGTTGAGGTTGTTTTTGAGTTCCAGTAAGGTTCTGGTCGTGTCAAGGTATATTGAACTGTTTGGTCATCAAGTGCCTTGACTCCGACAGTTGAAAAGTCGCTTGTTTTCCCGTTAATATAGTCATCCAAGCCTGCAACAGAGTCCTGCACTAGATACAAGGCTTCTGATTTTTTATCAGCTGCATATTTCAAACCTGTCACAAAATCCTGAGCAGTTACAGGAGCATATTCTTCTCCCTCAGAAGTAAACCACTTAGCATCCTTACGAAGTTTGTAGGTATAGGTTAAACCGTCCTTAGAAACACTCCAATCCTCTGCCAAGGATGGCACATAGTTCCCATACTGGTCATTTTCCATGAGACCATCTACCAGATTGGTCACAATATCATTGGTTGTTGCACGGTTTTCTGCTAGATAGTTCAAACTAGATGGATCACTTGAATAAACATAGTTATAGGTTTTTGACCCTGTGCTAGAATTTCCACAGGCGCTTAACAAAATACCTGCACTTAACATGACACCTGCAAGTGTTGCATACTTGGCCTTAGACTTTTTCATTTCCAGAACCTCCTGCTTTAAATATTTGTTTTATTATACAACATTTAGTTTGTTTAGTCAATGATTTTTTCCAAAAAAATCGAAAAAGACCTCATCTTCTACTTTCAAAAGATAATTTTAGCTATTTTGACGCTAAAAAAGGAATAAGTTTCAAGTTCTCCTAAAAGATTGTTCAACTTATTCCTTTTATTTATAAATGCTATCTTACGAAAGATTAAATTTTGCTCGCAGGCGATCTGCTTGGGCTTTTCCAATCACCTTATCCAATAAACGAGTACGGAGACTCATGACTCCGTATACTCCTCCACCCATGGCACCGACAAGAGCTACATAAAGGAAGCTCCACAAACGTCCACTCGGTTGGAAGAAAAATCCTAACAGCCACTGGATGGTTCCTATTAACAGAAACATGACTAGGGTCAGCAAACTGATTAAAATGGTTCGCTTCAAAATCACCTTGCGCTTGACACCCGTTACCTTACAAATATCCCGATACATCAAGACATTAGGAATGATGAGAGCAATGGTTGTGGAAATCAAAGGTCCGTAACTGTGGAAGAGAGCGATGGTAGGTAGTTGCAAGACTAGCTTGGCAATAGAACCATAGATAAAATAGAGAACGGCCTTGCGGTTGCGGAACATGGCCTGAAGCATTGGAGACAAGACCATGTACAAGCCTAAAATAATAGACTGCAAAACTGCAAAGACAAATAAGCCCAGAGCCAAACTATCTGGCTTACCATAGAAGACCGTATAAAGAGGTTCTCCTACCATGACCACTCCAACCGTTGCTGGTAGCAGGAACATAAAGAGTAAGGTGAGACTATCCTGAACGAGACGAGAAGCTGCTTTCAAGTCCCCCTTGACATAGTTTTCAGTCAAAAGTGGCAAACCGACACCCCCAATTGAAACTCCAACAGAAATCAAAATCATCGTGATTTTATTAGGATTGGCTGAGAAATAAGAAAACATGACAACCAAGTCCTCGTTGCTGTAGTTGGTAAACCAGCTCATACTATTGATAAAGGTCAGCTGATCCAAAATCTGGAAGAGCTGGATGGCAGACCCTGTTAAGATAAAAGGAATGGCTTCCTTAATAGTATCGACCAAAAGACGCTTGCTGTTAATCTTATCTCCTGTTTCAAGGACTCTTTTGAGTAATCCCTCTTTGGCAAGGAAATAAATCAAGACTGCAAAACTGGCGACCATGCCGACAAAGGCAGCAAAGGTGGATTGGGTAACCGCTGCTAGGTAATCTCCCGAACCGAGCTTCATAATGATAAAGGTTGCTAGGAGCATCCAGATAACACGAATGACCTGCTCAGCAATTTGACTCATGGCATAAGGTTTGAGGTTATTCATCCCTTGGAAAAATCCTCGGATAACACTCATAGATGGGAAAATCAAGACTCCCCAAGCCAAGCTTTGCATGATTGGGATCAAGTCTTTGCCCACGCCAGACAAGTCTGCTAGCCAAGGAGCAAAGACATACAAGATTAAAGTAAAAACCAAACCTAGTCCCGTCATAAAGCCTAAAAAGCTCCGAATCAGGGCAAAGCTATGCTCTTCTTCTCGCATGGTATTATACTTGGCAACTTGCTTGGCCACTGCAACCGGAATACCTGCTGTTGAAACCAGTAAGAACCAGGCATAGATATTGTATCCCATGGTAAAGAGTCCATTGGCTGTAGCCGCATAAGACCCCATCCAGATGTACCAAGGGATAATGTAAATAGCCCCAAGTAGGCGACTGATAAAGTTACTAGCCGTTAGCCAAGCAGTCCCCCGTAACATCTGGGCCTGCTGGTGATTGTTTTCGTGCGACATAGATTCCTCATTCAATTTTGATAACTAGGAAAAACTCCTTATCTTCCATTATAAACTTTTCCTTGTTACTTGTAAATTTACGACTTTCGGTTTACAATAGAAAGTATGATAAAGATTGAAACCGTATTAGATATTTTAAAGAAAGATGGTCTCTTCCGTGAGATTATCGACCAAGGACACTATCACTACAACTACAGCCATATCGCGTTTGACACCATCTGCTATGACAGCCACAAGGCCAAAGAAAAGAGCCTATTTTTCGTCAAGGGTGCTGCCTTTAAGAAGGAATTTCTGCTTTCTGCCATCTCTCAAGGACTCGGTTGGTATATAGCTGAAAAGGACTACGAAGTCGGTATCCCTGTCATCATTGTGAACGACATTAAGAAAGCCATGAGTTTGATTGCTATGGAATTTTATGGAAATCCACAGGAAAAACTCAAACTCCTCGCCTTTACTGGAACCAAGGGTAAGACAACAGCAGCCTATTTCGCTTATAACATCTTATCTCAAGGGCATCGACCTGCAATGTTGTCGACTATGAATACAACTTTAGATGGCAAGACTTTCTTTAAGTCTGCATTGACAACTCCTGAGAGTATTGACCTCTTTGACATGATGAATCAAGCTGTGCAAAATGATCGTACCCACCTCATCATGGAAGTTTCCAGCCAAGCCTATCTGGTCAAACGTGTCTATGGCCTAACCTTTGATGTGGGAGTTTTCCTCAATATCAGCCCAGACCATATCGGCCCGATTGAACACCCTAGCTTTGAAGACTATTTCTACCACAAGCGTCTCTTGATGGAAAATAGCCGAGCAGTCATCATTAACAGTGACATGGATCACTTTTCTGTCTTGAAAGAACAAGTGGCAGATCAAGACCATGATTTCTATGGTAGCCAATCTGATAACCAAATCGAGAATTCCAAAGCCTTTAGCTTTTCAGCTACGGGTAAACTGGCTGGAGACTATGATATCCAACTGATTGGTCACTTCAACCAAGAAAATGCCGTTGCTGCTGGACTTGCTTGCCTCCGTCTCGGAGCTAGTCTTGAGGACATCAAAAAAGGAATCGCTGCAACCCGCGTTCCTGGTCGTATGGAAGTCCTCACTCAGAAAAATGGAGCCAAGGTCTTCATCGACTACGCCCACAATGGGGATAGTCTGACAAAACTCATCAATGTGGTTGAAACTCATCAAACTGGAAAGATTGCTCTGGTTCTTGGTTCGACGGGAAACAAGGGAGAAAGTCGTCGTAAGGACTTTGGCCTCCTCCTCAATCAACATCCTGAGATTCAAGTCTTTCTGACTGCTGATGACCCTAACTATGAAGACCCAATGACCATTGCAGATGAAATCAGTAGCTACATCAATCATCCTGTTGAAAAGATTGCGGATCGCCAAGAAGCCATCAAGGCAGCAATGGCCATCACTGAACAAGAACTCGATGCTGTTATTATTGCTGGTAAGGGAGCCGATTGCTACCAAATCATCCAAGGCAAGAAAGAAGCCTATCCTGGGGATGCAGCCGTCGCAGAAAATTATTTATAAGAATAGAAAAAATCAAGGGAAAATGAAACCCTTGATTTTTTACTATTATTTAGTAAAAACGTTTTTCAAACCTTCAACGGCACCTTCTACAGCACCTTTAGCGTCTTCTACAACGTCTTTTGCCTTAGCAACTGTTTTTTCAACAGCTCCTTCAAGTTCTGTCTTGCTGTCTCCAGTAACTTTACCAAAACCTTCTTTGACAGCGCCTGTTGCTTGTTCTAATTTGTTTTCAAGTGACATATGATTGTCTCCTTTAGTTTTATTCCGATATGTGTTATCGGTTACATTAGTATAAACTTATCGATAGATAAAGTCAAACAATGTGCTCAGAAAAAGCAATCACACTAAATAGAAAGTTAATCTTTCCTTATCAAAATCGACAGCCAACTCATACTTTCCATCTTCATTTTGGACAATATAGCCCAAGATGACCAAACTGTCCACAAAGATGTCACGGCGTTTCTGCATAAGCTGGTCTTTTTTGAGAAATTTCAACAAAAAGTCGTCATGTATTTGAGAGCATACTCAGGATTAACATCCCCCAAAATGGCATAGAGTTCCTGCTGTTTTTCTGTCAAAGGATACTGATGTTTGACCTTGTAGAAATAATTGGACAGGGTCATTTTTGATCTCGCAAAGTCCGTCTTTTCAACTAAAATAGCTGCATTGGTTTGATTGCGCAATTCTGTCTCAAAACTCTTCTGCAACAAAGCTTGATAGGTCGGACTATCTTCTTTGACAAAAATCTCTTGATCCAGTTCAAGACTATCGAGTGATTCAAGCATAGGAAGACTAAGGTAATAGCGCTTATTTTCCCGTAGAATCAAACCTGCCTTTATATACTCTTCCATGAGTTTGTCAACTGCTAGATCTGGAAATTGAGCCTTGATTTCCCGTAAAATCACATCCTCATGCTGGTCCAGATAGCGGATCAATTCTCCAAAAAATGGCTGTCTCGTCAAACGAGATGGATTAAAAATCTGAATCATGAAGATTCCTTTCTTTACTTTCTAACAGAGGCGATGCTGCCAACTGACTGGGATTGGTACCAGCTTGGTTCAGAGGAACAGGCAGACCTAGTTCTCTATAATACTCTCTCCAAAAATCACTGATCTCCTGTTTACCATCACCAAATTTCATGGGAATGGTTTCAAAAATGGGGAGAATTTCTGCCATATACTGGGAACAGTAGAAACCAGCTCCATCTGGATAGAAAGAAGTATTATAAGGAGCTCCCAGATGTTTGCAAGCTCTTTCCTTCACAGATTGGATATCCATTTCTGGGTAAACATAGATGTCGTACAAATGATTGGGCTCAAAGAAGGCTGCAGGTTCTTGACAGACAACACCATCCTGTCCACTAGCATGATAAATCATCCCATCCAAATAAATGGCAACATGGTTATAGTTGCCTGTGGAAGTCTGGATGGCCTGTCCCATATCTGACCCATCTCTCACAAAAATCAAATCGCCATTTTCTAACATGCTTCACTCCTAGAAAAAAAGGAGTCGAAACTCCTTTCGATATAAGGCAAACTAGCCTTTCCTAATTTGAACTTTAACACTCAAAATCTTAAGCATTAAAGCTTTCAGTCAATTGAGGTACCACTTGTTTCTTACGTGAAACAGCACCAGCAAGGAAGGCATGATTGTTTTCAAGTTTGAAGTTGAAGGCTGCTTCAACCTTGTCCATGTTAGCACCAAGTGCTAGGATTTCTGAGTTTGAGTTGACGATGTCTGTAATCATCAAGACAAAGTCAGAGTAACCGTTTGCTTCGTTAGCAGCCTGCATTGCAGTTTCAATTTCTGCTTGGCGTTCCAATACTTCAGCGATGTCAACTGTGTTTACTTGAGCAACACGGACATTATTTCCGTTCAATTCAAAAGTCTTAGCATCGATGTCAATCAATTCTTCAGCAGATTTGCTGGCCAAGTTTGTACCAGCTTTCAACATAGCCAAACCATACTCTTCCAAGTTGACACCAGCCAATTCAGCCAATTCAGGAGCAATGACTGTATCTGTTGGGTGTGTTGTTGGCGATTTCAAAAGAAGGGTATCTGAAATCAAACCTGAAAGCATCAAACCAGCAATCTCTTTAGGCACAGCTACACCATGTTCTTTGAACATACGGTAAACGATTGAAGACGCTGATCCAACTGGCTCCAAACGCATGTAAAGTGGGCTTGCAGTTTCAAAGTTAGCAACACGGTGGTGGTCCACAACACCATAAACTTCTACTTCAGCGATATCTGATACAGATTGTTGGAATTCATTGTGGTCAGTCAGGATAACTTGCTCTGCACCTTCTGCTTTGGCAGAAGTGATAACACGCGGTGCTTCTACACCAAAATAGTTCAAGACAAAGGCTGTTTCTTCATTTGGAGTTCCAAGGGCAACAGCTTCCGTATCCAAACCGTAAGCTTCCTTTGCAAGGTAGGCAAAGGCTACAGATGAACCGATGGCATCTGAGTCTGGATTTTGGTGACCAAATACTAGAATCTTAGACATGATAATACCTCATTTTGTTTATTCTCTTTATTGTAGCATTTTTTTCGCTTTTTGACAAAAGTAAGAGGAGTCAAAGGACTCCCCTCTACTCTTCAAAATAACTGAGTAAATTTCTATCTTGATTTTCAGATAAAAATCTTTCCTTCTGTGGTCTCTTCTTGCGCTTGAGAAGGGCTTCAGCTGACATGGCTTCTTCCTTACTGGCAAAACCTTGAGCATAGATAAGTTTGACTGGCAAGCGTGCTCGTGTGTATTTGGCTCCCTTCCCACTATTGTGGACAGCGAGACGTCTTCTCACATCAGTCGTATAGCCTGTATAGTAAGATCCATCACGACACTCCAGCACGTACATGTAAGCCTTATGATCCATAATAAATCTCTTCGAGTTCCGGCGTATAGGAACCATCATCATTGTGGACAATGAGAGGTGGCAAGACCTTAAAGCCACTTGTAGAGCCATCCTTGATAGCCTCAATCAAGAGCATATTGGCTTCCTTTTCTCTTTTTGGATAAACAAACTGCAGGCGCTTAGGGGCTAGATTATGCCGTTGCAACATATCCAGAATGTCCAAGAGTCGGTCAGGACGATGAACCATAGCCAACCGTCCATTGGATTTAAGAATACTCTGGGCACTACGACAGATTTCCTCCAGATTGGTCGTGATTTCGTGGCGAGCCAAGAGATAATGTTCGCTCTCGTTCAGGTTTGAATGAGGATCCACCTTAAAATAGGGCGGATTACACAAAATCATATCCACCTTACTTCCCTGTAAACGAGAAGGCATATTTTTCAAATCATCACAGATGACCTCCATCTGCTCCTCTAATCCATTCAAACGGACAGAGCGCTCAGCCATATCCGCCAAACGCTCCTGAATCTCAACAGCCAAAATCTGTGCCTGAGTACGAGTGCTAGCAAATAGCCCCACTGCTCCATTCCCAGCGCAGAAATCCACTATCAAGCCCTTTTTAGGAAAACGTGGAAAGCGTGACAAGAGAACACTATCCACCGAATAGCTAAAAACCTCTCTATTTTGAATAATTTTGATATCTGTTGAGAAGAGCTGGTTAATGCGCTCCCCTGATTTTAATAATTGTTCTTCTTCCATGGTTCTATTATAGCAGATTTATATTAACATTACAAAAAATATAAAATTCTAAACTACTTCTTCTTTTTTAAATAGTGCAAGGCTTCTCTAGTCCAAATTGGCATCATTCGTTTAAGAGGCGCAAAGCCGTAGTTAAAGCGGTCGCTTGAAAAGCGTCTCCGTCTCGGAAACTGGTGCTTTTCTTCCTCCAAAGTGCGGATAGAAAGACTAGCTTTCCCTGTAAATTCATCTAAATCCACTACCTGAACCTGAACCTCTTCATCGACTTTCAAGGCGTCATGAATATTTTCAATAAATCCTGTTCGAATCTCTGAAATGTGAATCAGCCCTGTATCACCTGTCTCTAGCTCAACAAAGGCACCATAGGGCTGAATCCCTGTAATACGCCCCTTTAGCTTATCACCGATTTTCATCTTAGTCCTCGATTTCAATTGTTTCAATCACAACATCTTCAACTGGCTTGTCCATAGCCCCTGTCTCAACAGCAGCAATGGCATCCAAGACAGCGTAAGAAGCTTCATCAGCTAACTGACCAAAAACCGTGTGACGGCGGTCTAGGTGAGGTGTCCCTCCTTGGTTAGCATAGATTTCCGCAATCGGTTCTGGCCAACCACCACGAGCAATTTCTTTCTTAGAATAAGGCAAATGCTGATTTTGCACGATAAAGAACTGGCTGCCGTTGGTATTTGGACCAGCATTGGCCATGGAAAGAGCACCACGGATATTGTAAAGTTCTTCTGAGAATTCATCCTCAAATGATTCCCCGTAGATTGACTCGCCTCCCATACCAGTTCCAGTTGGATCTCCACCTTGAATCATAAAGTCCTTGATAATACGGTGGAAAATAACCCCATCATAGTAGCCATCTTTTGAAAGAGCTACAAAGTTAGCCACTGTTTTAGGAGCATGTTCAGGGAAGAGCTTGATACGCAAGTCTCCGTGATTGGTCTTAATAGTCGCGATAGGACCTTCTACTGTTTCAATGTCTACTTGTGGGAAATGCAATTCTTTTTCTACCATACCAAATCCTTCTAAGGCATCAAAAATGCCATCTTCTTCTAATGTTTTTGTAATATAATCTGCTTTTTCTTTGATCTTATCATGAGAAATTCCCATGGCAACGCTGATTCCAGCATAATCAAAGAGTTCCAAGTCATTGAGCCCATCTCCAAAAACCATGACGTTGACTGGTTTCAAGCCAAGGTGTTCCACAACCTTTTCCACCCCCGTCGCTTTGGAGCCTGAAATCGGCACAATATCAGACGAATGTTGATGCCAACGAACCATGCGAAGTTTATCTGAGAGACTGTCAGGCAAGTGCAAGTCATCTCCCTTATCTTCAAAAGTCCACATCTGATAGATATTTTCTTTCTCGTGGAAATCGGGATCCACATCCAAATCAGGGTAAATTGGATTAATCGCTTCACTAATCATATTGGTGCGAGTCGACAACTTGGCATCATGACTCCCAACCAAACCATACTCAATTCCCTCTTGCTTGGCCCAAGAGATATATTCCTCAACATCTGATTTCTCAATCTGATGTTGATAAATAACCTGACCTTTTTTATCTTCAATATAGGCACCATTTAAGGTCACAAAAAAGTCAGGCTTGAGGTCACGAATCTCCGGAACGACACCAAAAATCCCTCGTCCAGAAGCAATACCTGTCAAAATTCCTTTCTCACGTAATTGCTTAAAAACAGCTGGGATTGAAGACGGAATAAAACCAGTCTTTGAATTCCGCAAGGTATCATCAATATCAAAAAAGACAATCTTAATCTTTTTTGCCTTGTATCTTAATTTGGCATCCATC
Organism: Streptococcus sp. Marseille-Q6488; assembly: GCF_946902925.1. Lineage (NCBI taxonomy): Bacteria > Bacillati > Bacillota > Bacilli > Lactobacillales > Streptococcaceae > Streptococcus > Streptococcus sp. Marseille-Q6488. The sequence goes on from NZ_CAMPPZ010000012.1 coordinate 20,371, forward strand.
TCACTACCTCTTTCAATCTAACTCTTTCCATTATACCATAAAGTAACTAAATCCCCTATTTTCAAAAAATTTCCCATTTTATTTTAATTTTTTGGATAAGAAAAGAAGAAATGTTTATGAAAAAGCGGTCCGTCGGGGTCTTAATTCGCTTCCTTATTTCCGAACTCATGAAAAAGAGGTCCACCCAGACCCAACTCGCTCTCTCATTTCAAAGCTCGTGAAAAAAAAGACCCAACCGGGTCTGAAAAAGAGGTCCACCCGGACCTCTTTTTTAATCTTCGTTTACGAAAGGCATCAAAGCCATTACGCGAGCGCGTTTGATAGCTGTTGTTACTTTACGTTGGTTTTTAGCTGAAGTTCCTGTTACACGACGAGGAAGGATTTTCCCACGTTCTGAAACGAAACGGCTAAGAAGCTCAGTATCTTTGTAATCAACATATTCAATTTTGTTTGCTGCGATGTAATCAACTTTTTTACGGCGTTTGAATCCGCCACGACGTTGTTGAACCATGTTTTTTCTCCTTTATAATTTTAGTTGTCCATTAGAATGGTAAATCATCATCTGAAATATCCAATGGATTTGTTGCTCCAAATGGATTTTCATCACGTGAAAAGTCTGGTACTGAATTTGTAGGTGCTGAATAGCTTGCAGTTGGGGCAGAGTAAGCTCCACCTGTATGACCTTCACGCACACTACGGCTTTCCAACATTTGGAAATTCTCAGCCACGACCTCTGTCACGTAGACACGTTGTCCTTGCTGGTTATCGTAACTACGAGTCTGGATACGACCTGTCACCCCGATGAGTGAGCCTTTTTTAGCCCAGTTAGCAAGGTTTTCAGCCTGTTGGCGCCACATAACGACATTGATAAAATCAGCCTCACGTTCGCCATTTTGACTCTTAAATGTACGGTTTACTGCAAGAGTAAAAGTCGCAACTGCTACATTTGATGGGGTATAACGCAACTCAGCGTCACGTGTCATACGCCCTACAAGTACAACATTGTTAATCATAGTTTACCTTCTTACGCGTCAATTTTGACGATCATGTGACGAAGAATGTCAGCGTTGATTTTTGAAAGACGGTCAAACTCTTTAAGAGCTGCATCGTCGTTTGCTTCAACGTTAACGATGTGGTAAAGTCCTTCACGGAAATCTTTGATTTCGTATGCAAGACGACGTTTTTCCCAAGTTTTTGATTCAACAACAGTTGCACCGTTGTCAGTCAAAATAGAGTCAAAACGTGCTACCAAAGCGTTTTTAGCTTCTTCTTCAATGTTTGGACGAATGATATAAAGAATTTCGTATTTAGCCATTGATATGTTCCTCCTTTTGGTCTAATGACCCCAAGACTTTGCAAGGGGTAAGTGAGGTTCGCTCACAATAAACTATTATACTAGAAAAAATTTTTTTACGCAAGTAAAAACACCTAAATAAAAAAAGAAGATGACGAATCATCTTCTCAAAAACTATGAGTTTTTAGTCTTCTTTTTTCTTGAGAGCAAGAAGTCCAAATCCACCTAGGACTCCAAGAAGTCCAAGCGCTGCGAGGCTAGCGTTAGCTTCTGTACCTGTGTTAGGCAATTCTTTTTGACCATCAACATATTTAGGTGTTGGAACAGCAGGTTGGCTTGGAGTGCTTGGTTGAGCCGATTGGGAGTGCTGAGACGGAGTTTCAGGAACTTCTGTATCAAAATGTTGCGGTGTCACCACTCTCTTATAATGATGAACTTTATTGCCATTTTCATCTATCGTAGTTTTTGTAAACTCATATCCTTCAACAACTTTAGGTTTTTTTACACCTTCCTCTGATGTTGAAATATCTTTACCATTTTCATCAATAAAACGAGTCACTATTTTAACGTTTGGAGTTAATGGTGACGGTGTTAGATTTTGTTCAACAACTGTAACAATTGCTGGTACTTCCACCAAGACTTTATCCCCTCGCTTAACAACAACAATAACTTTTTTATCTCCAGTTGTACTTGTGTCTGGATTATCTTTATATTCAAATACCACACCTTCTGGATAATCAGATGGATTGATATTCTTCTCAGGATTTGGCACTACACCTTTAGATACCACTTGTTCTTTTCCTTCCACTACTTTAACTTTAGCTGGTACTTCAACAAGTGTGTCATCTCCGTCTTTAGCAACAACGACTACATCTTTTTCACCTGGGGTTGTGGTATCTACAGGAGTTTTATACTCAAATGTTGAACCCTCTGGGTATTCCGTTTTATCAATACTGTTTTCTGGATTTGGTTGTTTATTGTTTTCATCCACTGGAACTATTTGAGGAACACCCTCTACAACAGTTACAGGGACTTTAACAACCGTTCTTTTTTCTTCCCCGTCTACCGTATATTTCACAGTCACATTTACATCCGTATCATCTGATAAATCTGGATTGTCTACATTATCATCAATACTTACATTAGTAACATTTTCTGGAAGTTTTCCTTTGAAAGTATCGTCTGTGATAGCTTCTTTCGCTTTAGCAAGAGCTTTTTCTTTTGCTTTCTCCTTATCGCTATCTTTGGCAACAAAAATTCCTTTTGGTGTTGGTTTTGGAAGAACTGTTACTTTAACTTTTACTGGTTCTGTTAAAGTTTCTCCATTTTGATCCGTATAAGTCACCGGCACAGTCACTTCTTTGACACCTGATTTAGCTGTAATATCTTTAGCTAAATCTTTAGGCTCGCCTTTGGTTCCATTTTCCCCTGGAGTGACAGCATCAGTTATATCCTTAGCAGTCAATTCATCTCCCTCAAATACAACTTTAGATTTTGGAGTTGAACCAACTACATTTACTGGAACATCCACATTCACAGAAATATCATCGATGATTTGTCCAGTAGCCTTATCTCTGTATTTAACTGTAACAGTAACTGGAGTTTGTTGCCCATTTTGATCCGTTTTCGGAGTAACAATGGCATCATCTGTTACAAATGGAGTTACCCCTTCAGGCACATTTGTGAGTCCAGTAATTGCTTTATTAACATTTTCGCGAATCGCATCGATTAATTTCTCGTTTGATGTACCATTTAAGACTATAATGCCTTTTGGTTCTGGTTTTGGTAATACTGTTACAGGGACATTTACAGTTTCATCTCCAGTTAAATATTTAACTGTAGTTGGTACTACTACGTCTGTTGCTCCAACTTTTCCTGTTGTATCTGGTAAATTCGCATCCGTTGGATCTTGTACTGTTCCACCTTTACCTGGTGTAACTGCTTCTTTTACTTTAGCTGGATCTGGTTTTTGACCTTCTACAACGTAGACAGATTTAGTTTCAGAACCTTTAACGTTTACAGTAATTTCAGCATCTTTTGTATATTCAACGCCATCTACTGTGTAAGTTACTGGAACTTTTACTGTCCCTCTTTTTGTTCCTGTTTCTGCGGTGATTTTTGCTAAAACTTCTTCTGTAATCTCACCAACCACTACATCTTTAAAACCTTCTGGTAATTTAGCCTTGAAATCATCTGATGTTGCTACTTCTGTCGCTTTTGTTTTAGCAACTTCTTTTACTTTATCTACTGATGCTCCTTTGTGTACTTCTACTTCACCAGTTGCTTTTGGTAAGACAGTTACTGGAACTTCAACAGTTTCATTAATGTTTGTACCATTTATTTCATGTGTGACAGTTGTAGAAATCTTAAGTCCTGCTTCCCCAGCTTTTCCTGTTGTATTAATCACATCTGCTTCGTTAGGATTATTTACTACCCCTAGATTATTATCAATAGTAGCAGGCTTAACTGAAGATTTAACCTCTTCATTTGTAATCTTATCACCTTCAAATACTACTAACTTATCTGTAGTTGATTTTACAACACTAACTTCGATATCTACAGTATTTTTATAATTTTTTCCATCTCGACTATGAACTACTGGCACTTTTATAACACCGGCATTCTCTTTCGCTACGTCAGTAGCAACAACTCCCGTAGACATTCCTTGATCATCTAGAGTAGCCGTAGCATTAGTTTCATCCAGTTTTCTCTTGTATTCTTCTGATTCAATCGTTTCTTTCGCTTTTGATTTAGATAGCTCCTTGATCTTATCTAAACTAGTTCCGACTGGAACAGTGATTTTATCAACATCAGTAAATGAATCGATATACAAGGTCTTTTTATATTTGTAGTTCGGTTCATTTGAATATTTAAGACTTGGAGCATTGACATTTTCTGAAACATCATAAAAATTGGAATCATTATTTCCATATCTATGGAGAACATTTCCCAAACTATCATCTCCTGGAAATCCATTTTGACCTGAAACTTCAAAGGTAGAACTACCCACATAATCTGCTGTTGTTTCAAATGGAATTTTAACAATAAAGTCTGATTTACGATTATCTCCAGCTATAATCCCTCTTTTTGAAGAATCAACAAGAAAACTTAGCTCTGACTTAATTTTATCAAATCTAAAATCACTTGTCCATGTATTATTTAGTTCCCAAGCAGACTGTCCGTTAGCAGTATTCAAATCTAGCCTACCACTTGGCGTACCTAGTGAGCCAAGTACAACACCTTTCGGTACTTTAATCGTTACTTTATATTTTGTTTGGAATCCAGTGATAGACGCTCCACCTAAGTTTCGTATGTTTAAATCAATTGTTCCTGTTTGTTTTTTACCATATATAGCATCATCGGTAAACCCATATTTCCCAGATTTCTTTTCACTAGTGATATTAGTTGAAATATTAACGGCTGGACCTGTAGCAATCCCGATACCTCCAATGATATAACCATCTTCGATAGGGTTATTGCCAAGTGTTTTGTTGGTTTGTCCTGGACTTCCTGCTTCAACAATCACACGAACTTTTGTGGTTCCCTCTGGGATATGGACAGCACGAAGTAAATTTCGCCAACCATTTCCGACACTGCCAGGATTTTGCTCAAACTCCGTTTGTGAATTTCCACTTTTACGCTTCAATTCCGTTAGTTTTTGACCAGTATAAGCATCTACTATTGTTAATTTAACATTTTCTCCTTCTGATGGTAGAGCAAGTGGTCCATAAGCTCCATTATGTAAAACATTCACAAAGAGCAGAGAGTTAGGGTTAACATCCACATCTCGATAAATTCCATTACCTTTCTTCCCTAACTCTAAGTAATAGTCTCTATCAACCCTTCCTAATCCCACTTTTTTCATGTCCTCTGCAGAAATTAACCCAGATAACATACCACCACCTGCATTAGGTCTATTTTGTCCACCAGTGGCTGTTACTTTATCATTATTGCTATATAGCTTAGCAGATTTCGGAGTGTAGGTTTGGTTAGGTTTAGGGGTGATATTGGTAGGGGATTCTCCTTTTACTAGAGTCACCTTTTCTGTATTATTTGTTAATTTCCAACCATTTAGCTTGGTGCCATCTGCTGCCTGTTCTCTGGTAAGTTCTAGTTCCTTCCAATGATATGTAGCTGAACCAACATTCGGACTATTAGTATCTGGACCTAATTGTTGATCCCCACTATCTTTTTGTTTACTAATAGCACTAGAGAAGTTCTGTTCACCAAAACCTTCCTTTAAATTTGCAAAAACACCTGTTTCATTATTATTCCCAAATCTAACAGCATTATTATTGATTGGTGCACCCCAATCAACTTTACCTGATTGATAATAACGAAGAGTATCTTTTTGAGCTTTTAGCTTTTGGAGAGCAGCATGCTTTTCTTTTTCAGTTGTTAGACTAGCTATTTCTACGTTATAAATAGTTTCTGACTTAGTCTTAATCGTGTTCAAAAGTTCAACAAATTCTTTATCTATCTCACCCTCTCCCTTTGCTTCCTCAGTAGAGATTTTAGCCGTAAGTTTTGTAATTTCACCTTGTAATTCTTGTTTAGCTTTTGTCAGTTCATCATCTGATACTCTTGCTACATCTGCAAGCGGAGTTTCTTGAGCACCTGTAGCCTCTCTAAACCCACTTTCCCCGTTTCCAGGAATCACTTGTCCATTACGCGAGTCTTGATTATTGTTTGCTTCCTTCTTTTCTGCTTTTGGCATACTTTCAATAACGAAAGCTTTGTTTTTTAATTCTCGCGTAGCTTTATCTACTTCTTCTTGTGTTGCTTTTTCATTTGATAGGAAGGTTTGAGCCTTAGCTAGTTCTTCCTTAGCATTTTCGATGGTTGCGGCAGTCTTTTCAGATACGCCTGCTTTTTCAAGAGCTGATTGCATACGAGCAATAGCAACTCCCAATTTGCTTGTATCAACCTTTGTAACTTCTGACGCTTCAATTGCTGTTTCTGGTTGTGGTTCCACAGTTGCTGGCACCTCTGGAACTGATACCGCCGGTTCCATTTCTGAGTCTGTCGAACTTTCACTAGCTAGTGTATTGTCATTCACTTTTGAAAGTGAGAGCGATTCACTCTCTCCCTGTACTCCTCCTTCAGCACCTACTTCTGGTCTAGCTGGAACTACTGGAGAATTAGCTTGAACGTTGCCCCCACCTAAGAAAAACAATCCTGTAGCTACAGCTACACTAGCTACCCCAAAACTAACCTTACGAATGCTATAACGTGTAAATTTTTCCACTTGTGAACGAGCATGTACGCCTTTATTATTAAACATTGCTACACTCCTTTTGTAATGATTATCTGTTAATATGTTTTGAGAAGGCAAATAAAAAGCCCCCCCTAAAATATCTTAGCATATTTTAAACGGGCTTAATTTATTATACTCTTTTTTTATCTACAAATCAAACATTATGACGTAACTAAAAATCTAAAATTTTCGTCTTATACTCAATGAAAGTCAAAGAGCAAACTAGGAAGCTAGCCGCAAGCTGTACTTGAGTACGGCAAGGCGACGCTGACGTGGTTTGAAGAGATTTTCGAAGAGTATTATTTGTTAAAACATTCAGAAGATTAGCTATGACTCGAACTCTAAGAGCACTAAAGGCTGGGCAAAAACCCGCTTTTGTCTTATTTCAATCCACTATACCTAATAATATTTCCTTTCGTTTCCAGAGCTTTCTATAGAAAAAAACGCCACAATGGGCGTTTCCTATTCTTACGGTTTGATACGGTGCAACATACGTGGGAATGGGATAGCTTCACGGATGTGTTTTGTTCCTGCTGCAAAGGTTACCATACGTTCAATACCGATACCAAATCCTCCGTGTGGAACTGTACCGTATTTACGAAGGTCAAGGTAGAATTCATACTCTGTACGATCCATACCAAGTTCATCCATCTTAGCGACAAGGGCATCGTAATCTTCCTCACGCATAGATCCACCGATGATTTCTCCATAGCCTTCTGGAGCAAGCAAGTCTGCACAAAGCACGCGCTCTGGATTTCCAGGAACTGGTTTCATGTAGAAGGCCTTGATTGCTGCTGGATAGTTCATGACAAAGGTTGGCACACCAAAGTGGTTTGAAATCCACGTTTCGTGTGGTGAACCAAAGTCATCACCATGCTCAAGATGTTCGTAGTCAGCGTCTTCATCATTCTCATGCTCTTGCAAGAGGTCAATGGCTTGATCGTAAGTAATGCGTTTGAATGGCTCTGCAATGTATCGTTTCAAGAGTTCTGTATCACGTTCCAATGTTTCCAGGGCTTGAGGAGCACGGTCAAGAACACCTTGAAGAAGAGCTTTTACATAAGCTTCTTGCAAGTCAAGCGACTCATCGTGTGTCAAGTATGAGTACTCAGCATCCATCATCCAGAACTCAGTCAAGTGACGGCGTGTTTTTGATTTTTCAGCACGGAATACTGGACCAAAGTCAAAGACACGACCAAGAGCCATCGCACCTGCTTCTAGGTAAAGCTGACCTGATTGGCTCAAGTAGGCTGGCGTTCCAAAGTAGTCCGTTTCAAAGAGTTCAGTTGAGTCTTCCGCTGCATTTCCTGAAAGGATTGGGCTATCAAACTTCATGAAGCCGTTCTTGTCAAAGAACTCATATGTTGCATAGATGATAGCGTTACGGATTTGCATCACCGCTACTTGCTTACGAGAACGGAGCCACAAGTGACGGTTGTCCATCAAGAAGTCTGTTCCGTGTTCTTTTGGTGTGATTGGGTAGTCTTGAGATTCACCAATCACTTCGATGTCTGTAATGTCCAATTCATAACCGAATTTAGAACGTTCGTCTTCTTTGACAATTCCTGTCACATAAACAGAAGTTTCTTGGCTCAATCGTTTGATGACATCAAACTTTTCAAGTCCTACTTCTTCACCATATTTTTCTACAAAGTTTGGTTTAAAGGCCACACCTTGGAAGAAGGCTGTTCCATCACGCAATTGCAAGAAGGCGATTTTCCCTTTTCCTGATTTGTTGGCAACCCAAGCACCAATCGTCACTTCTTGACCAACATAGTCTTTTACATCGATAATCGTTACACGTTTTGTCATTATTTTTCCTTTTCTTTTTTATTCTTTATGGCAAACTACTTCTATACTGTTCCCATCTGGGTCAACCACAAAAGCAGCGTAGTAAATCGGTTGCTCACTGCGATAACCAGGAGCTCCATTGTCTCGCCCACCTGCCTCTAAACCAGCCTCATAACAAGCTTGAACCTCTTCCTTATTTTCTGCTAAAAAAGCAAAGTGAATAGGATTTTGCTTCCCCTGAGCCAGCCAAAAATCACCACCAGGATGAGGGCTGTTTGGGGCAAGAAAACTGATTAGAGAAGTGGTCTTAAAAGCCAATTTATAGCCCAAAGGAGCGAGAAAACTCCTATAAAATCCTTCTGAAATTTGTAAATCCTTTACCTTAATTTCAAAATGATCAATCATTCTCACTACCCATAAATGCTTTCAAGCGTTTAACTGCTTCTTTAAGCGTGTCTAGGTCTGTCGCATAGCTGAGGCGGACATTTTCTGGCGCTCCGAATCCTGCTCCTGTAATCAAGGCTAGACCAACTTCTTCAAGAATAGCCGTCGTAAATGCTGTTACATCGCTATAACCTTTCATCTCCATAGCTTTTTTGACATTTGGAAAGAGATAGAAAGCTCCTTGTGGTTTGACAACTTCAAAACCAGGGACTTCACACAAGAGTGGATAGATGGTATTGAGACGTTCTTCAAATGCTTGACGCATAACTTCCACAGAATCTTGCGGTCCAGTTAGGGCTTCGATGGTTGCATATTGTGAAACAGCAGTTAGGTTAGAAGTTGTTTGACCTGTCAATTTGCTCATAGCAGCAATGAGTTCTGGATCACCCACTGCATAACCTACCCGCCAACCCGTCATGGCATAAGCCTTAGATACACCGTTGATAACAATGGTTTGCTTACGAATTGCTTCTGATAGACTTGAGATTGGAACAAATTCATTTCCATTATAAACAAGGCGGCCGTATATATCATCTGCTAAAATCAGAATGTCATGCTCAACTGCCCAATTTCCGATAGCTAGTAATTCTTCACGAGTATAGATCATACCTGTCGGATTGGATGGCGAATTCAGCACCAAAACCTTGGTCTTGTCAGTACGAGCTGCTTCCAACTGCTCTACGGTCACCTTAAAGTGATTGTCTTCCTTAGCAGGAACAAAGACGGGAACGCCTTCTGCCATCTTGACCTGGTCTCCATAGCTAACCCAGTATGGGGTTGGGATGATGACTTCATCACCTGGATTGACCACAGCCATAAAGAAAGTATAGAGGGAGAACTTGGCACCTGTAGCAAAGGCAACCTCGTTACTTGCGACAGAATAGCCATAGTAGCGCTCGAAGTAGGTATTCACCGCAGCTTTTAATTCTGGTAGACCTGAAGCTACTGTATAGAAGGAAGCCTGTCCTTCTCGAATAGCTTTAACTGCTGCATCTTGAATATTTTTGGGAGTATGGAAATCGGGCTGACCTAAAGTTAAGAAAAGTACATCTTTTCCTTCAGCCTTTAACTTCTTTGCTCTTGCATCACTAGCCAGAGTCACACTTTCTTCCATTTCTAAAACACGATTGGATAGTTTCATAGGCCCTCCTTATTGACCAATGCTCCTGTTTCAAAATCTACTAGATAAAAATCAGATCCTGACTTGACTTCCCAGATTGGTTTGTCTTGATAACGGCCAAAGGTAATTTTGTCAATCTCGCCAGCTCCTTTTTCCTTAGAAACCGCTTCTGCTTTTTCTTGTGAAACACCTTGATTTAGCTGATAAACGTAAATCTTATGGTCATCTTTTCCAATCAGGACAGCAAGTGCTTCTTGTTTTTTATTACGACCAAGAACGCTATAATAGGATTCCAAGCCATTGTATAAGTCAACCTGATCAGCCTGCTCTAATCCTGCATACTGCTGAGCTAATTTTTCTCCTTCACTTTTAGCTGTTTGATAAGGTTTCATACTCAGAAACACTAGATACAGAAAGGAAGCACTGATAACCACAAACAAAATCGTCATCCCTAGACCATACTGCCACAGTAGATTATTTTTTGCTTTGTTTTGTCTTTTTTTCACTCGTCTATTTTACCATCTATTAAGCTTTATTACAAGTGAATATAAGAATACTCTGCGAAAATCCAATTCAAACTTTGTCAGCGTCGCCTTGCCGTACCCAAGTACTGTCTGCGGCTTGCTTCCTAGTTTGCTCTTTGATTTTCATTGAGTATAAGAAACCAATTCTATTTCTTCCTTCAAAGCAAACAGGTTTTTCCTATTTAAAACCGAGCAAGAAAAGTAAAGACAGCTCCAAAATCAACCTATTAAAAAACCTGAGCTTGACACTCAAGTTTTCGTAAGTTCTTTTACTTTATAAAATCACTGTATCATCCATTCTTTTAGCCAATTTTCCTAAAAATATAGGCAGTAGAAGGCTAATCATGACTAAAAAGAATCCTAGATAAAGAAATGTTACTACAAAGCCTAAATTGTCAATCAACCAGCCTGTCAGTGGGAAGAACACAATCATACTGAGGCTAAACATCATAGAGTAGACACTCAGCATGGTTGCCCTTACTTCACTTGGGAGCCGCTCTTGCAAATCATTATCAAAAATCGGCTGAAAAAGAGCATATAGAGCATTACTAATCAAATAAATCAAAATATAGATTAGAGGTGTTCCAAAGTAGGACAGCAGGTAGGTAACTCCAGTCAGCAGGACGAGGACAGGGAAAAGCTTCAAGGCAGCATAGTTCTTTCCAATCTTACTCGCTAGATAGACTGCGACGATATTCAAGAGACTACCAAGTAGCATAACTGCTGAAATTTGCCAACTACTTAAATCTGGTAACTGATTTTGATAGTAAAAATAAAACATGCACATGAGTACTCCGACAATCTGAGACAAAATCATCCAGTTGAAAAGCATGGGATTTCGCTTCAACTCATCCTTAACGGTCCAAATAATCTGTTTCATGGTCACACTATCAGCTTTTTCTAGCTTGACACTAGGTTCTTTCAGCATCCAAATCAGGAAAAGAACTATGATAGAAGTCGCAATCATGATATAGTAGGTCAGGTGCAATTGGCCATGGACAAAAAATCCCGCCAACACTGTCCCCAAAGACCGAGTTCCTTCTGACACTCCTGACATAAAGCTCGAAATGGATAAATAGTGCTCCTTTAGCCCAGCCTCTACAGCCGAGTCATAGACCATTGCTGCGCTTGTGCCTGAATCAAAATTATAAGACAAGGCACTTACCGCCATCGCTAGTGCATAAATCCAAAAATTTCCCTGTCCAGCCAACATAAGAATAGAAGACAGAATCCCTGCTATTCGACTTAAATAAAGGTTGGTCTTATAGGAATAGCGGTCAGCTAACATTCCAGATGGAATTTCACAGAGAAGACTGGTCGTATGAAAAATACTCTCCAGAAGTCCAATCTGCCAAAGAGACATTCCGTTTTGACTGAGAAAGAGAATCCAAAAACTGGTAATCCCTAGAAATGCAAAAAACTCAACTCCGGCCATCAGGCCAATATTTTTCCGATAATTTCTTATTAACATCTTTTCTCCTTAACAAGTGTATTATTATTTCTTTTGTCCGTCACTTGTTAATCTTTGCCTTACATGATCTCCACCCCTTTTTAGAAGCATCTTCAATGCCATTATTGTTCCTTTAATGATTTATGAAATGATACCGGAAAATAGCTGTTCTGCGGTTTCTATTGCGAGTTTTCTTGTTTATTTTAGCACTTATGTCATCATATTACAAGAGAATATAGGAACAATCGCACTTTATTTCTTCCTTCAAAGCAAACCAGAATCCAAAAAACAGTTCTTACTTTTCCAGTGGCAACTGACCAGAGCTTCTGTAATTTTATAATTTTCAAATAAACTCTGAGCAAATTTCTTGCAAGTCCTTTTGTTTTGTTGTAATATATTTCATAACAACGAGAAAGTTCTCGAGAATTTAAGAAAAAGGAGACACATCATGTCTAAAAAAGTATTATTCATCGTCGGATCACTACGTCAAGGTTCTTTCAACCACCAAATGGCTCTCGAAGCTGAGAAAGCACTTGCTGGTAAAGCAGAAGTTAGCTACCTTGATTATTCAGCTCTTCCTCTCTTCAGCCAAGATTTGGAAGTTCCAACACATCCAGCTGTAGCTGCTGCTCGTGAAGCAGTTCTCGCTGCGGATGCCATCTGGATTTTCTCTCCAGTCTACAACTTCTCTATCCCTGGAACAGTGAAAAACTTGCTTGACTGGCTATCTCGTGCCCTTGACTTATCTGATACACGTGGCGCTTCTGCTCTTCAAGACAAGTTTGTCACCGTATCATCTGTAGCCAATGCAGGTCACGATCAACTCTTCGCTATCTATAAAGACCTCTTGCCATTTATCCGTACGCAAGTCGTTGGCGACTTTACCGCTGCACGTGTCAATGACTCTGCCTGGGCAGACGGAAAATTGGTTCTTGAAGAAACAGTCCTAAACTCCCTTGAAAAACAAGCTCAAGACTTGGTCAATGCTATCAAGTAACTAACATAATAAAAGCGAACAAGACTACTTCTCTGACACTCAGAAGTCTAGCTTGTTCGCTTTTTTTCATTTATAAACTAAAATAGCTGATGATACATATTGTCCAATACAAAATATCTTTTCATACTTCCTTTACAAAAACCAATTCCTGTGGCTGTGACAAATCTTCTCGGTAGTTAAATCCTGCAAAGCTTAAGCGACGAGCTTCCTCCACCGTTTGTACTTGATTTTCTATCAGGGCTGTCAGGAAGGCACCACGCGCTTTCTTGGAAATAGTTGAATGAATCTTCAGCTGACCACCTCTATCCTCCATGAATTTGAAGGTCACCATTTTTTCTCTGATTTCCTTAGAAAATACAGTCTCAAACTCGGACGACAAGAGAGAGAAAATCACTTCTTCCTGCTTCACAGCTTCATCATAGGCTGCCTTCCAATGGCTCTTCAAAGTCTTACCAGCGACTTTTAACTTCATCAAAAAATCCAAACGGTGAGGAGCCATAGGTGACAAGGCTGGAACAACACCGTACAAGGCCGAGGTAATGAAGACATGATTTTCAAGATAGGCTTGTTCTACTTCGGTCATCTTATCTCTCTTGATATGGCGATACATAAGCCCATCAAAAAGTTTCAAGGCTGGGTAGTGTTGAGCAGTTTGCCTTTTCAAAGCTTGGATATTTTGAAATTCTTCCGCCGCCTTCTCAGCTGATACCTTGTAAAAACTCTCCAATTGACTAGCAGAATAGAGAGCCAAGGCATCCAGCACGGCCTGACTTTCTAGTTTTAAAGGAGCGGCTTCAATACTTGGCAAATCTGTGTTCATTTCTTTTGCTGTTGGGATTAAAATTTTCATATTGATAGTGTAGCATATTTTTTAGCCACAACCAAGAAATTCATCTGATACTCAATGAAAATCAAAGAGCAAACTAGGAAGATAGCCGCAGGCTGTACTTGAGTACGGCAAGGTGAAGCTGACGTGGTTTGAATTTGATTTTCGAAGAGTATGAAAAACCTCGGTTTAACCGAGGCTCCTCTATTTATTTGGGCCATCCTAACCAGACAGCCACGAGAACAAGGACTAGACCAGCCAAGCTTGTTAGGATAGATAAGAATTTATCTTTTTTCTCCTTGAACTGAGAAAAACCTATCTTCAAAGCAAGCAGTCCGAGTAGCATTGAAGCAACCATCAAATAAAAACCCATTTCTTTGTCCTCCATTAGTCTTAATTTACCTTATTATAACATATACTTTCTGAGAAAATCTATTTTTTATACTCAATGAAAATCAAAGAGCAAACTAGGAAGCTAGCCGCAGGCTGCTCAAAACACTGTTTTGGGGTTGCAGATAGAGCTGACATGGTTTGAAGAGATTTTTCGAAGAGTATTACTGTACTTTAAAGGTCTTGAGATAATTGTCTTTTCCTACTTGACCTTCGAAGGATTTACCATTTTCAAGGTAAGGGAGGTCATCTGATACAGAGGCCTTGACCTTGTATATCTTGCCATCAACTTTAAAGAAGTATACGGTGTCGCCCTTGATAACAGCTGATTTGAGGTCTGCTACCACACCCTTGATGCTTTCTGTTGTTTCATTATCAATTTCAAGGTCGTTTTTATTGGCGTACTTGCTGAGCAGTTCTTCCACTGTAGTAGCTACGATGACATTCTGGTACTCGACTGCGTCTACCAAAGCATACTCTTTGACCAAACCAGCATTGTCCTTCAAGCCCATGATGTAGAGAGGCTTGTCATTGAGGTTGATGAGGATTGGGAAGGTTGCCTTGTAGGATTTCTCCTGAACAGCACCTTCGGCTGATTCACGGGCTGATTCTTCGGTCGCAGAAGCCAAGTTGTACTTAGTGATTTCTCCTGTTCGCATATTTTCAAGAATGAAACCAAGATTACTTTCATCTGCATTGGCCGATGTCACACCTGTGTAGAGGTAGATGTCATTACCGATAGACAAATAATTATATCCCTTGGTAGTCTGGGTCACGTTTTTCTTGGAAATCATAGCATTCCAGAAACCATCCTTGTACTTGCCGTTGTAGTTGATTTGCTCAATGGTTTCCTCAGCTGGATAGACCCTGTCCACCCATTCTGGAACATCTGCCAAGCTGTATTCCTTGGTGTCTCCATTTGTGGCATCCAAGATAATGACTGAAACAGGACGAGGAACCGCAAGCCCAAATTGCTTTTGGTAAACTGTAGCCACATAGAAAGGATTGCCCTCATCGTCCACCTCAAAAGATGGAGTCTTGAAGATTTTAGTTGGGTACTTCAAGCGCAGGTGACGCTTGACATCGCGGTTAAAATACTCCGAGTCCGAATACTTGATTGGTGTCTTCAAGTCCACCAAGTCCGCATTCCCGGTTACCATATCCACCTTGATATACTCACCGATTCCCTTGGCTTGATTGTTAAACCATTTGATAGGGTCTGCATATTCTAGTGGCGTAACTCGATAAGGTTTCCCATCAATTGTCAATTGGGTATAGGTATCTGCCGCTACGTACTGCGACACCTTATCCGTTAGGGAACCCAAGTAGCGGTCACCAATTTTCTCAGCAGTACTTCTATCTAGAATAGGAACCTTACTGGTATCAGTCTTAGGAAATTCAGTAAAGTCTTTTTCCGTAACCGTGACTACATTGGCATAATTTTTAGCCTGAAAAATGCTGGAAGTCAGCAAGGAAACCAAGGCTGCCAAGAGAAGAATCCCTCCAATGGAAGCTAAAAGAACTTTCCCTAACCGATTGATTTTAAAACCCTCAAGATTTAAGGCAGCTTCTGCCTTGCCGTGGCGCACATGAACTGTTTTGACAAGGTTTATCCCCTTGCCAAAGCCAAATAAGATTGCTACAAGCAGCAAATGCCCACAGAGGAAGAAGATAAATTCCCAGCTGGTTAAGTTAAGGGGAGGTAAAAAGATATACCAGGTCGTTGCGATAAAAATAAGTTCAAAGATTATCCGTTTCATTTGCTGTCCTCCTAAATGATTCGTCCTTCCAAGTGATCCAGTTCATGCTGGCAAATCTGGGCTGGGAAGCCTGTCAAAGTAATGGTCTGTTCCTGCCACTTGCTGTCACGATAGGCAACCCTTATGGTTTCATAACGCTTAGTAGGTCTCACACCTACCAAGGACAAACATCCTTCTTCTGTCTCATAAGGTCCTTCAGAGGACAGGAGCACTGGGTTAAACATGACCACAGGAACCAAGCCAAGATTAAAAATAATCACGCGCTTCTGCACCCCAATCATATTGGCAGCCAGACCGACACAGGTCTCACGATTTGCTAAGAGTGTATCCTGCAAATCTCTGGCAAGATACAGATCCTCCTGACTTGCTGGCTGAGACACCTGAGATAAAAACAAAATATCCTTTACAATTTTCTTCTCCACTTCCTCACACTCCTCTTACTTTTTACTATATTATAGCAATTATAGCACAAAAGCCGATAACTGCAAGCCCTTTCCCTCAACTGTAGCAAAAAGTCATCCGAAGATGACTTTTTTTATATCGCATTCTTGTCAAAGCCGAGTTTACGTTGAACAAACTTAACAATTTCGACAATGATAATCATTGAGAAGCTTCCAGCCATAACAATTCCCCATTGAGACAAGTCTAGTTTGGTTACGTGGAAGATTCCTTCAAGCGGTTCTACGACGATTGTTGCCATAAGAAGGATGAAGGATACCAAGATAGACCAGTTGAAAGTCTTAGACTTGAATGGGCCAACTGTCAAGATGGATTGATAAACAGATTTCACATTGTATGCATGGAAGAGCTGAATCAAACCAAGGGTTGCAAAAGCCATAGTAAGGGCATCTGCATGAATGGCATGATTATCACCCAGATGAACTGGGTAAGCAATCGCAAGACCATAAACACTCATAACAATAGCTGCTTGGAGTACACCTTGATAGATGATAGAACTCAAAACACCGCCTGAGAAGAAGCTTGCCTTGCGTCCACGTGGTTTATGGTTCATGACACCAGGCTCAGCAGGTTCAACACCAAGAGCGATAGCTGGGAAGGTATCGGTTACCAAGTTGATCCACAAAAGATGAACTGGCTGCAAGACATCCCAACCAAACAAGGTTGATAGGAAGATGGTTAATACTTCAGCAGTATTGGCAGAAAGTAGGTACTGGATCGTCTTTTGAATGTTTGAGAATACCTTACGTCCTTCTTCAACTGCGACGATGATAGTCGCAAAGTTATCATCTGCAAGAATCATGTCAGAAGCCCCCTTAGAAACCTCTGTACCAGTGATTCCCATACCGATACCGATATCTGCTGTTTTCAGAGCTGGCGCGTCATTGACCCCATCACCTGTCATGGCAACGACTTTGCCTTGTTTTTGCCAAGCCTTTACGATACGAACCTTGTGCTCTGGAGACACACGGGCATAAACAGAGTATTGACCAACTACTTTTTCAAAGTCTTCATCTGACAGTTCATTGAGCTCAGCACCAGTTAAAACGTGGCCTTCTGTATCATTTGCATCAATGATTCCCAAACGTTTGGCAATAGCTTCTGCAGTATCTTGATGGTCACCTGTAATCATGATTGGACGAATTCCAGCTTCCTTAGCCACATAAACAGCCTCAGCAGCTTCCGGACGTTCAGGGTCAATCATTCCAATCAAACCAGTAAAGATTAAATCATTTTCAAGCTCTTCAGAAGTGAGATTTTCTGGAATGCTATCGATAATCTTATAAGCACCTGCAAGGACACGCAAGGCTTGATGAGCCATTTCAGAATTGTTTGTATGAATGAGGTTTGTAACCTTCTCATCAATTGGAGCAATATCCCCAGCCTTATCACGAAGAACACAGCGTTTTAAGAGTTGGTCTGGCGCACCCTTGACTGCTACAAGGAAACGACCATCTGGCAATGGGTGAATCGTTGACATGAGCTTACGGTCAGAGTCAAATGGCAACTCAGCTACACGAGGATACTTCTCTAAGAAACCTTTGACATCGTAACCCTTGTCCAAGGCATACTGGATAAAGGCTGTTTCGGTTGGATCACCAATCAGGTTGCCTTCCACATCGATTTTCGTATCGTTGGCCAAGACAACTGAACGAAGTAATGGCATTTCAAGACCCAGTTCAATATCATCAGCTGAGTCATGTAGGACTGCATCGTAGAAGATTTTTTCGACTGTCATCTTGTTCATAGTCAGCGTACCAGTCTTATCAGAAGCGATGATTTCTGTTGAACCAAGGGTTTCTACTGCTGGCAACTTACGAACGATGGAATGTCGTTTGGCCAAAACTTGAGTACCAAGGGAAAGAACGATGGTAACGATAGCAGGAAGTCCTTCTGGAATGGCTGCAACGGCAAGGGCAACAGAAGTCAACAACTCACCGAGTGGATTTTTACCTTGAATGAAAACACCAACTACAAAAGTAACAAGTGCAATAACCAAGATAGCATAGGTCAAGACCTTAGAAAGGTTGTTCAAGTTTTGTTTAAGTGGTGTGTCTGTCTCATCCGCATCTTGAAGCATACCAGCGATATGACCAACTTCCGTGTACATACCAGTATTTACAACAACACCAAGACCACGACCATAAGTCACATTTGAGTTTTGGAAGGCCATGTTGACACGGTCACCAATACCAGCATCTGTCGCAAGCTCGACTGTCAAGTCTTTTTCAACCGGCACAGACTCACCTGTCAGAGCAGCTTCTTCAATTTTAAGAGAGTTGGCTTCTAGCAAACGTAGGTCCGCTGGTACCACATCACCTGCTTCAAGGGCAACGATGTCTCCAGGCACCAATTCTTTTGAATCAATCTCCGCCATATGTCCATCACGAAGAACGCGGGCAGCTGGACTAGACATGGATTTGAGGGCTTCGATCGCTTCTTCTGCTTTCCCTTCTTGGTAAACACCAAAGGCAGCATTGATGATAACCACGGCTAGGATGATAATGGCATCTGCGATATCTTCCCCACCAGAAGTCACGACTGACAAGATTGCTGCCGCAACTAGGATGATAATCATCAAATCCTTAAATTGCTCGATGAATTTGACCAGGATTGATCGTTTCTCGCCTTCTTCGAGTTCATTGTGGCCAAATTCGGCAAGGCGCTTTTCCGCCTCACTTGATGACAAACCTTGCTCGGTCGCATCCACAGCCTGCAAGACCTCTTCAGGACTCTGAGTATAAAACGCTTGGCGTTTTTGTTCTTTTGACATGTGTCTCCTCCTTGACATTGTGTGCAAAACAGACTCTCTTTCTGTCATATCTTTTCACGACAAACAAAAAGAGACCTGTTAATCATAACAAGTCTCGCTGTTTAAGATAGTGCCGGAAAGCATACTTTTCAGTATAAAATTCGGAATGACGACACTATCACAGGTTTCTGCCAGCTACTCCCTTGAGTAGTACTATTATACCAAATTTTGAAAAATTTTCAAAGAGTAAAGATTCTATAAAATTCTATCCTTATCAAAAGTACGTTCACTGATAATATATCTAGGACGACGTTTCGTTTCTAGGTAAATCTTTCCAATATACTCACCAATTACTCCCAAACTAATCAATTGTACTCCACCAAGTAGGCTAACTATTGCATAGGTGCTTGCCCAGCCTGCCACAACCGTACCAGCAAACTTACTCCATAAAACCCAAATAATCAACAGAAAGCTAAAGAGTGATGTCAAGACCCCAAGACTTGTAATCAAACGAATCGGTTTGATTGATAAACTGGTAATACCATCCATAGCCAAACCAAGCATTTTAGATAGTGGATAGTGGCTCTCACCAGCAATTCGTTCATGGCGCTTATATGAAACGTAAGAATATTTAAAACCAACTAAAGGCATTAAACCACGAAGAAAAAGATTAACTTCTTGGAACCTCTCTAACTCCTGCAAAAATCTTTTTGATACCAATCTATAGTCGGCATGATTGAAAACAACTTCTGCTCCAAATAGGCGTAACACCTTATAAAACCCTTCGGCTGTAATTCGTTTAAAGGCAGAGTCCGTATCACGGTTATCACGTACACCATAGACAATTTCAGAACCACTTTTATACTCAGAAATCATCTTATCCATGCAGTTAATATCATCTTGTCCATCGGCATCAATGGTAATGATAATATCAGCAAACTGAATAGCCTCATACATCCCTGCAAGAACGCTACTCTGATGCCCCCTATTACGACTTTGTGACACGCCAACTACAGAAGGGATGGTTTTAGCATAACTTTCTATCAGTTCCCAAGTCTGATCCTTACTACCATTATTTACATACATGATTTTACTATGGGGATGTATTTCTTCTTTCTTTACTAATTGTTCAATTTTTTCAACAAACATTGGATTAGTATACGGTAAGACTTGCTCTTCATTATAACATGGAATAACTATATATAAAATTGGCTTTTTCCTGCTCATGCTATTCTCCTCCTTTTCTATAAATCATAGCTGTATCAATCTGTTTTTCTAAGTGATAATTTACTTTAATATAATCCTTAATAAAAGAGTCAGTCCTCTTACCATAATCCCATTCAGTATCAAATACAATATAGATAGGAGGATTTTCTTGTATAGATTTTTTAAACTCATCAATAATAACTCGATCATCTGTCACAGCTGGGATGAAGAAAAATTTTGTACTAGCTAGCCGTTCACTATACAAATAAATTGTTCCATTTTGACGGTGTGTATAAATTCGGTCATCCATCGACGTATTTTTCTCTATATAGCTAGCAACGCGTTGCTGTTTCTCAGATCTATTCAGATATCTTGTATTCATACTTTTCATGATGGATTTTACATCATTCTGGTATACAATAATAAATCCTAAGAATAAGACAAAAAATACTTGAAAAGACATTTTCTTGGATATGCTATGAAATAAATAGGAAATATATGGAATCAAAATCGGGAGCATTACTAAAATGTAATGACCATAGCTTCTTTTTGAGATAAGAGCCAGAAGTAAACAAACAATAAAAACAAAATGATAGAAGATTGATTTTATTCCAAATTTCTTCCACAGTGGTATCAAGGAAAATAACATCAATAAATTAAGACTTAAGAGATTTGTTTGAGAAATGTACCATCTGATAATCTCATACATCGAAACGTTATTAGACTCTGTAGTATAAATAAAATTAATTCCAATCGACTGGTATACCATTTCAATAAAGATGCCCTTTGATAACAGATATAAGCACAAAGGGATAGTTGGTATTAATATTCCAACGAAAAATAATCCTATCAAAGAAAACAAGTCCCTGTATGCTTTCTTAAGTATGAAATCAATCAATACATAAATACAAAATACAAGCCAAATCCCTATCATATTTGCTTTCGTAAAAAATACAATAGAGAAAAATGCACCTGATGCTATGATATCATTTTTGCTGAAATCATTTTGTATAAACAGTTTTAAAAAAATGTATAATGAATAAGCCAAAAAAGGTAAAATAAAACCTTCTAAACTCCAACCGCCATCAAAAAAATACTCATAAATTATAAAGATAATTGCTAAAGTTAAAATTGTTTGCTTATTTCCAGTAAATAACCTTGAAATCTTATAGCTAGCTATAAAGAATAGAAATGTGCAAAATAGGTATAAAAATTTAATTCCTAACGCACCACCAATAAGATATCCTAGGTAATTCAGTAAAAAAACGACTGGCCCCTTATGATCAAATAGGTTTGCATACATCAATTCTCCTCGATTCATTGCATACCCAAAATATTCAAAAATACTAGCATCTGAAAACGGTATCCCTTGTTTGACATTTGTTACCATCGAGAACCAGACTAAAACAGTAAAGAGCAAAGAAATACTCATCGCTAAAATACTCATTTTTTTCAATTTTATTCACCTCAACTTTTCACTTTATCAGTCTATCATATTTCCTAAAAAAAAAAGTATTTTCTGCTTTGTATTTTCTTAATTTTATCCATCCTATTTGAATTTTCCCTTGAAAACCAGTATAATGGTAGAATGCTATATGACTAGAAAGGAAGTTGAATGAAGCAATCTATCTCAAATCTCAAGTTAGCTGAGCGTGGAGCCATTATCAGCATTTCAACCTATTTAATCTTGTCTGCAGCCAAATTAGCAACTGGTCACCTCCTTCATTCATCCAGTTTGGTGGCCGATGGTTTTAATAACATCTCGGACATCATTGGAAATGTGGCCCTCTTGATTGGCATTCGGATGGCGCGCCAGCCTGCAGACCGGGACCACCGTTTTGGTCATTGGAAGATTGAAGATTTGGCTAGCTTAATCACTTCCATCATCATGTTTTATGTTGGCTTTGATGTGCTGAGGGATACCATTCAAAAGATTCTCAGTCGGGAAGAAACGGTCATTGATCCTCTGGGTGCAACTCTAGGAATTATGTCTGCAGCGATTATGTTTGTGGTGTATCTCTACAACACTCGCCTCAGTAAGAAATCCAACTCCAAGGCACTAAAGGCTGCCGCCAAGGACAATCTTTCTGATGCTGTTACCTCACTTGGTACGACTATTGCCATCCTAGCTAGCAGTTTCAATTATCCGATTGTAGATAAACTGGTTGCTATCATCATCACTTTCTTTATCTTGAAGACCGCCTATGATATCTTTATCGAGTCTTCCTTTAGTCTTTCAGATGGCTTTGACGATCGTCTGCTTGAGGACTATCAAAAGGCCATTATGGAAATTCCCAAGATCAGCAAGGTTAAGTCGCAAAGAGGTCGCACCTACGGTAGCAACATTTACCTTGATATTACGCTAGAAATGAATCCTGACTTATCTGTTTTTGAGAGTCATGAAATCGCGGATCAGGTCGAGTCTATGCTGGAGGAGCGTTTTGGCGTCTTTGACACCGATGTCCATATCGAGCCAGCACCTATCCCTGAGGATGAAATTTTAGACAATGTCTATAAAAAATTGCTTATGCGTGAACAATTGATTGATCAAGGAAATCAACTGGAAGAACTCTTGGCTGACGATTTTGTCTATATTCGTCAGGATGGAGAGCAGATGGATAAAGAGGCTTATAAAGCCGAAAAAGACTTGAATGCTGCTATCAAGGACATCCAAATCACTTCCATCAGTCAGAAAACAAAACTCATCTGCTATGAGTTAGATGGTATCGTTCATACCAGTATCTGGCGACGCCACGAAACTTGGCAAAATATCTTTCATCAAGAAACCAAAAAAGAATAGAGAAATCCCGTCCATGAGACGGGATTTTTCTATTCTTCTAGCTATCAAATTCACTTAGATACTCATAGCGTTCGTATTTTTCAAGGAGTGCTTCGTTTTTCTCATCCAGTTCTTTTTGGAGAGTAGCCAGTTTGCCAAAGTCGGAACCATTGGCCTGCATTTCCTCTTCAATAGCAGCAATACGATTTTCCAAGTTTTCAATATCGTCTTCAATGCTTGCCCACTCCTGCTTTTCTTGGTAGGTCATGCGTTTCTTCTCTTCTCGAACCTTGACCACTTTTTCCTTTTCAGCTTTTTGCACTTGATTGGCCATCTCTGTTTCAAAGGATTTTTCATCAAGATAGTCGGTGTAATGACCAAAGAAAGGACGAATCTTGCCATCTTCAAAAGCGAGAATCTTGTTCGCTACCTTATCCAAGAAATAGCGGTCATGGCTAACTGTCAAGACAGGACCTGCAAAGCCTTGTAAGAAATTCTCCAAAACTGTCAAGGTTGCAATGTCTAGGTCATTTGTCGGTTCATCCAAGAGAAGAACATTTGGTTTTTCCAAGAGCAGTTTGAGGAGATAAAGACGTTTTTTCTCGCCACCTGACAATTTCTCAATCAAGGTTCCATGCGTCGAACGTGGGAAAAGGAACTGCTCCAGCAACTCTGCAATCGAAGTCGTAGAACCACCGCTGGTCTTGACCTCTTCTGCCACTTCCTGCAGGTAATTGATAACTCGCTTGCTTTCATCCAAGCCCTCAATTTGCTGAGAGAAATAGGCAATGCGAACTGTTTCCCCAATCACAACTTGACCTGCTGTCGGCTCAAGACTGCCTGCAATCAGGTTGAGCAGGGTTGATTTTCCAACACCGTTATCCCCAACGATTCCGATGCGGTCTTTGGCCTGAACTAAGAGATTAAAATCTTGCAAAATAGGCTTGTTTTCATAGGCAAAGGAAACATCCTGAAACTCGATGACTTTCTTCCCAATCCGACTGGTTTCAAAGTTCATGGTCAAATCTGTTTCAGCAACGCCACCTGAAACTTCTTTCTTCAAATCGTAGAAACGATTGATACGAGCCTGCTGCTTGGTTGCACGCGCCTGCGGTTGTCTGCGCATCCAGGCCAATTCTTGCTTATAAAGTTGCTCTTTTTTGTGAAGAAGAGCCGCGTCGCGCTCGTCCTGTTCCGCCTTAAGGCGAACATAATCCTGATAATTACCCTGATACTCCGTCAATCCTGCTCGGTCCAACTCGAAAATACGTGTTGATAAAGCGTCTAGGAAATAACGGTCGTGGGTAATAAAAAGGACGGTCTTCTTGGAATTTTTCAAAAAGAGGGTCAGCCACTCAATAGTCGCAATATCCAGATGGTTGGTCGGCTCATCTAAAAGCAAAAGGTCGTGATTACCAAGTAAAACTTGCGCCAACTGGACCCGTCTTCTTAGACCACCTGACAATTCTCCAACTGGAGTAGATAAGTTCTGAATACCCAGCTTGCTAAGGACAGTCTTGACCTGACTCTCAATTTCCCAAGCTTGGAGAGAGTCCATTTCTGCCATGACCCGTTCCAAACGCGCCTGCTTGTCCTCACTATAGTTGAGCATGAGGAGTTCATACTCACGAATAAGCTGGATTTCCTTTAGGTCGCTGGAGAGGACCGTATCCAAAACTGTCTTGTTATCATCAAAATCAGGATCTTGAGTCAAGTAACCAATCTGGTAGTCATTCTTAGCTGAAAAGGGACTGACATCCCCATCAAAGCCAGAAACACCAGAAAGAACATCTAAAAGGGTGGTCTTGCCAGTCCCATTGACACCGATTAGACCAATTCTATCCAAGTCATGGATGATAAAGGAAATATCCTTAAAAACGGTCTTATCACCGACGGATTTACTTAGTTTTTCAACGATAAAATCACTCATTTTTTCTCCCTCAGGTAAGCATGGATGGCTTGACGGTCATTTTCCAATTCTCCATCGACAATGGCATATTCAATCTCTGTTAAAATCTCTCCCAAGTCTGGGCCCGGCTGATAGCCATATTCCTTGATCAAAATACCACCGTTGATTTGGATTTCTTTCTTGTCATGAATGGTCAAACTCTGATAGATTTCTGTGATGGCTTGTGGGTTAACTTCTTTTCCTTGAGCCTGACGAAGATTTTCAGCCTGTAAAAGCAAATCCAAGTCAAAGCGATAACAATCTCGCTTGCTCAATTCTCCCTTTTCACGCAATGCAAAAATAGTCAGCAAATCCTGAACTTGCTTAGCAAACTGGCGTGAGGTCTTCCAAGCCTTCAAAAATGGCTGCGCATTTTCAATCTCCAAAACCCACAGTAAAGCCGCCCAGGCTTGTTCAGAGGATTCAAAGGTAAAATCGGTCTCTAATTCAAATAGTCTGTTGATCTTGTCCTGGCTAGCTGCCATATCAGGGAGATAATCATAAGCTTGACTCTCAATCATGGAAGCCAAGCCCCTTCTCCAAAACGGAGACAGCAAGAGTTTATCAAACTCGACGAAGGTACGCTCTACAGAAATTTTCTCCAAAAGCGGTGTCAAGGTCTTCATAGCTTTAAATGTTTCTGGCTCAAGTTCAAAGCCAAGGCTGGCCTGAAAACGGAAACCACGCATAATCCGCAGAGCATCTTCGTTAAAACGCTCACTAGCTACTCCAACTGCTCGCAAGACTTGGTTTTCCAAATCCTCTAAACCATGAAACAAGTCAATGATTTCCCCTGTCTCATCCAAGGCAAAGGCGTTGACTGTAAAATCACGGCGCTTAAGGTCTTCTTCCAGTGAACGCACAAAGGAAACCGCGCTGGGTCTACGATAGTCCACATAGACATCTTCTGTCCGAAAAGTAGTCACCTCATACTCCTCGTCCCCATCTAAAACCAAGACGGTTCCATGCTCGATTCCGATATCGGCTGTTCGCGGAAAAATCTGCTTGGTTTCTGAGGGATAAGAAGAGGTCGCAATATCCACATCATGGATAGGACGATTGAGGAGGGCATCACGAACAGAGCCCCCAACAAAATAGGCTTCAAAACCTGCTTCTTTAATTTTTTCTAATACTGGTAAAGCCTTCTGAAATTCAGAAGGCATTTGCGTTAATCTCATAATAAGTGTTCTAATCCATAGACAAGCTCATGACGCTTGACAACTTCTTTAATTCCCAAATTCACCCCTGTCATGAAGGAGCTGCGATCATAGGAGTCATGACGGAGGGTCAATCCTTCTCCTTGATTGCCAAAGATGACTTCCTGATGGGCTACCAAGCCTGGTAAACGAACTGAGTGAATCCGCATGCCATCAAAGTCAGCACCACGGGCACCTGCAATGAGTTCTTCCTCATCTGCTGCACCTTGCTGAATAGACTCTCGAACTTCTGCCATTAACTCAGCTGTTTTAATAGCTGTTCCACTCGGAGCATCCTTTTTCTTGTCATGATGGAGCTCGATAATCTCCACATTTGGGAAATATTGGGCAGCCTGCATCGCAAATTGCATGAGCAAGACAGCACCCAAGGCAAAGTTAGGAGCAATTAAGCCACCCAGATCTTGAGCACGAGAAAATTCTTTTAGCTCTGCAATTTCTTCACTTGTGAAACCAGTCGTTCCAACTACTGGAGCAAAGCCATTTTCAAGAGCAAAGCGTGTATTTTCATAGGCAACAGCTGGAGCTGTAAAATCTACCCAAACATCCGCTTCAAAGCCTGCTAAATCAACCTTATCCTTGAAAACAGGAATACCCTGCCATTCTGACTCAGACTCAAAAGGATCCAAAACTGCTACCAAGTCCAAGTCTGGATCAGCCAAGACCATCTGACAAGCAGCTTGACCCATCTTTCCCTTAAAACCAGCAATAATTACTCGAATACTCATCTCTACTCCTGTCTAAGATACAAGGCCTGTAAGAACACAAAGTGAAAATAGGAATTCTGATCAAGAAGTGTCTACTCCTTGGAAGAACTATCTTTTTCACACAGGATCCCAGGCGTGTTCAATTATCAAGATACAAAGGACCTTAGCTGCCCATGAAAAATAGGGAATGACGCTGACTTGCCACGAAAGGCAAGACAGGCATCTTTTTTCAAGAGGCAGGTAGTCCGTGTTCAATTGCTAAGATACAAGGCATCTTGACTAGTCTAAAAGTGCCAACTAAATCACTGGAATATAACCTAGAGCAATACTTCCTGCTCCTAGGTGGGTTCCAATGACACTACCAAATGTAGCTAGTGAAATATCCGTACCCACTCCAGATTCAATCAAGTGGTGACGCAATTCTTCAGCCTTTTCAGGAGCATTCCCATGAATGACAATGACCCGATATTGGCCTGAAGCCGTTGTTTCCTTGATGATTTCAATCAAGCGCTTGGTTGCTTTCTTTTCCGTACGAACTTTTTCGTAAACTTCAATCACACCTTGATCGTTAAAATAAAGGATTGGCTTAATGCTAAGCAAATTGCCCAAAATGGCAGCCCCATTTGAAAGGCGCCCACCTTTTACCAAATGATCCAGGTCATCTACCATGATAAAAGCTGACGTACGGCTGATTTGAATAGCTAGCTTATCCTGAATGATAGCAAAATCATCGCCCTGATCTCGCCAGTTAAAGACGCTTTCAACCATGATGCCTAGGGGAGCGCTTGTAATCAAAGTGTCTGGGAAAGCAATGGTTAAACCTTCATAGTCATCCACCATATACTGAATATTTTGGTAAAAACCTGAAATTCCAGAAGATAGGAACAGTCCCAAGGCATGTGTATAACCTTGTTCTTTGAGCGAAGTTAAGATCTCATCTAACTTGGCAATACTTGGTTGACTGGTCTTAGGCAATTCAGAAGCCTGAGCCATTTTTTGGTAAAATTCCTCAGCAGTCAGATTGATGCCTTCGACATACTCCTCACCATCAATATTGACAGGAATATCCAAGACAAATAAATCTTCTCTTTGCAAGGTCTCTGCACTGAGATAGGCAGAAGAATCTGTGATAACAGCTAGTTTCATATTAGAACTCCAAATTGATTCCTGGTAAGTCTAATGCAATTTCAGTTACTTCGTAAGTCAAACGGTTGAGCATATTCAAACATGGACGAGCCAAAGTTTCCACTTCTTCTTGGCTCAATTCACTTGGTTCATTAACAATACGGCCATCGATGTGGTTTACCTGTGAAATGGTTCCACTGATGACAAACTTATCAAATACAATCATAAAGGTCAAGATGACAATCAAGGAAGTCACTTGATTTTCTTGATCATGTTGGAGCAATTGGAAGTTCACATCCACCTTAGTTTCAGGAGCTCCATTTTCATTTTCCCATTCAAAATTACGCGCATCAAAATGATACTGACTAACAAATTCTTGTTCACGTTTAAGATTCATGTCTTTCTCCCTTGGCTACAATATTATAAGCTATTGTACCATAATTTTTTATTTTCATCTAGTTTTCTAGGATTTAGTCAATCCCGATTTCAGATCGAACTACATCTGCGATAGTATCAACATAGTAGTCCACTTCTTCTGTTGTAGGCGCTTCTGCCATAACACGCAAGAGAGGCTCTGTTCCACTTGGACGAACAAGGATACGGCCATTCCCTGCCATTTCAGCTTCCATCTTCTCGATAATTGCCTTGATAGCTGGCACTTCTATAGCCCTTTCCTTCATGACATTTTCCACTCGGATATTGACTAATTTTTGTGGATAGATGGTTACTTCTGCTGCCAACTCTGACAAGCTCTTACCAGTTTCCTTCATGATTTTTGTCAATTGGACAGCAGATAATTGACCATCACCTGTTGTATTGTAATCCATCAAGATGACGTGACCAGACTGTTCACCACCGAGGTTGTAGCCTGATTTTCTCATTTCTTCAACAACGTAGCGGTCGCCAACTGCAGTAACTGCCTTGTTAATACCTTCACGGTCCAAGGCCTTGTGGAAACCAAGGTTGGACATCACAGTCGTCACAATTGTATTTTGGGCCAATTGTCCTTTTTCAGAAAGGTATTTCCCGATAATGTACATGATTTTGTCACCATCAACGATCTCGCCATTTTCATCAACCGCAATCAAACGGTCACTGTCTCCGTCAAAGGCTAAACCGATAGCTGACCCACTTTCTTTGACCACTTCTTGAAGGGCTTCTGGGTGCGTAGAACCAACATTAAGGTTGATGTTAAGCCCATCTGGCGTTTCTCCGATAACCGTCAACTGAGCACCGAGATCAGCGAAAATTTGACGGGCACTTGTAGACGCTGCTCCATTAGCTGTATCCAAGGCAACCTTCATTCCATCAAGAGGAGTTCCAGTTGAAACAAGGTAGCCTTCATACTTACGCAAGCCTTCTGGGTAATCTACCAAGGTTCCCAAGCCTTCTGCACTTGGACGTGGCAGAGTGTCTTCTGCAGCGTCTAGCAAGGCTTCAATTTCTGCTTCTTTTTCGTCATCTAGTTTGAAACCATCCCCACCAAAGAACTTGATTCCATTATCAAGGGCTGGGTTGTGGCTAGCAGAAATCATGACACCGGCGCTTGCTCCCTCTGTTTTGACCAAGTAAGCTACTGCTGGTGTTGCCAGAACACCTAATTTATATACGTGAATACCAACTGAAAGGAGACCTGCTACCAGGGCAGATTCTAGCATTTCCCCTGAAATACGTGTGTCACGTCCCACAAAGACTTTCGGTGCTTCCGTTTCATGTTGACTGAGAACATAGCCTCCAAAACGTCCTAGTTTAAAAGCTAATTCTGGAGTAAGTTCTACATTAGCTTCTCCACGGACTCCATCAGTCCCAAAATATTTACCCATTTTTATAAAATCCTTTTTCTATTTTTAATTCGTTTTTGAACCAGTTGCTTTCGTTGACGAAGATGTCTCCGATGAACTGCTTGTGCTTGAATTTGATGTGCTTGAACTTGATGCTACTGGTTTTGTAGTCACCTTCATTATTGTATCAAAGGGAGTGATAACTGCCGGTAAGACAACACCATTGCGGTCGATTGCCTGCAAAGGTACTGAACCACTGTAATTACCTGTTATGCGTTCGCTGGTTGGCAAGACAGCGATAATCTTATCAATTCTATCCAATGTCTCTTGGTCACTCGTAATCGACACTTCTTCATCTGACAGCGTGACATTTTCAATCTGTACCCGACTATCAATTTGACTAGGGTCAATCTCTGGTACAACCTTTACCTTATTCTTCTGAGCCTTCTTACCAATCTTGACTGTAATTTTTTGCGGAGTCGCCACAGCGGTCAGCCCATTGGGTAAATCTTCAATGCTCAAAGGAACTTCAATCGTTCCAACACTGGCATCTGTTAGGTCAGCAGTAACCTTGAATTTACGTGTGCTTTCTTGCATTTCACTAGCTAGCGATAGGCGATTTGCACCAGTCAAGACCACTGATACTTCTGAAGCAAAACCGCTAATAAAATACTCATCACTATTATAGCGTATGTCAATAGGGACATTTGTTACTGTATTCGTATAGGTTTCCGTTTTTACCTGCCTAGCACTGGTACTGTTTTGAAAATTCGTCGCCGTAGCATAGACAAATAAGACACAAGCAAAAAAGAGTGAGGATATGATATATAAACTATTTTTTCTCATGTTTCCATCCTCCTAGCAATCGTTCTTTAAAACTAAGACCTGCTTCCTCTTTTGGAAGTAAGATTTCACGTAATTCTGTTTCAAATTCATCAAGTGTTAGGTTGTGCTTAAAGCTTCCATTATAGGTTATCGAAATTCCTCCCGTTTCCTCTGATACGACAAAAGTCAAGGCATCTGAGACTTCTGATAAACCAATAGCCGCCCGATGTCTGGTTCCAAATTCCTTGGAAATTCCTGTACTTTCTGTCAAGGGCAGATAGGCAGACGTCACAGCGATACGTTCTTCTCTGATAATCACCGCACCATCATGTAGGGGAGTGTTGGGAATAAAAATGTTAATGAGAAGTTCTGCAGAAATCTTAGCATCTAAGGGAATTCCTGTCGAAATATACTCCTGCAAGGTACGTACACGCTGAATAGCAACCAAGGCCCCGATTTTACGAGGACTCATGTATTCAACAGACTTAACAAAGGCACGAATCATCTGTTCCTCAGCACTAATAGGGGCATTGGAAAAGAAATCTGTCGCTCTTCCCAAACGTTCCAAACCAGTCCGAATCTCTGGAGAGAAGATAACAACCGCCGCAATAACCCCATAAGTAATAATTTGATTGATCAACCAAGAAATCGTAGTCAAGCCAATCATATTTGCAAGGATTTGAGCTAAAATAAACACCAAAACTCCACGTACCAAAATCATAATCTTGGTTCCTGCAATAGCTTTTGTAAAATGATATAAAATATAAGCAACAATCAAAATATCAATCAGATTGATAGCTATCGTCCATGGACTTGCAAACAAACTGGTCCAATATTGCAGATTGGATAATTGTTGAAAATTCATCCCTGATATCCTCCCTATCAAAACACTTTCGTCCTATTATACCATTTTCTGGCATTTTTTTCCCTATCCTAGTCCATTTTACATTGAGCAAAAATATGATACAATAAACTGACTAGAAAAAACAAAGGAGAAACCATGTCTCAACTCTATGATATTACCATTGTAGGTGGTGGTCCTGTCGGGCTTTTTGCAGCCTTTTATGCCCACCTACGCCAAGCCAAGGTTCAAATCATCGACTCTCTTCCCCAACTGGGTGGACAACCTGCTATTCTCTACCCTGAAAAGGAAATCCTAGACGTCCCAGGCTTCCCAAATCTGACTGGAGAAGAGTTGACTAACCGCTTGATTGAACAGCTAAACAGCTTCGATACCCCTATTCATCTTAATGAAACGGTTCTTGAGATTGAAAAACAAGAAGAAGGATTTACCATCACGACTTCTAAAGGAAGTCACCTGACTAAAACAGTTATCATCGCTATGGGTGGCGGTGCCTTCAAACCACGTCCTTTGGAACTAGAAGGCGTTGAGGGCTATGAAAATATCCATTACCACGTTTCCAACATCCAGCAATACGCTGGTAAGAAAGTGACGATTCTTGGTGGGGGAGACTCAGCAGTGGATTGGGCTTTGGCTTTTGAAAAAATTGCACCAACCACCCTTGTTCACCGCAGAGATAATTTCCGTGCCTTGGAACACAGTGTTCAAGCCCTGCAAGAATCATCTGTATCCATCAAGACACCATTCGTTCCTAGCCAACTCCTTGGAGATGGAAAAGCACTCGATAAACTTGAAATCACAAAAGTCAAATCTGATGAAACCGAAACGATTGACCTAGACCACCTCTTTGTCAACTATGGTTTCAAATCTTCGGTCGGTAATCTTAAAAACTGGGGGCTCGACCTCAACCGCCACAAGATTATCGTCAACAGCAAACAAGAATCTAGCCAAGCAGGTATCTATGCTATCGGTGACTGCTGCTACTATGACGGAAAAATTGACTTGATTGCGACAGGTCTCGGAGAAGCTCCAACTGCTGTCAATAATGCTATCAACTACATCGACCCTGAGCAAAAAGTACAACCAAAACACTCTACTAGTTTATAAAAAAGAACCACGAGTCACATAGGATTCGTGGTTTTAAAATGAACTACACCTCAAAAGTTAGACAGAAATACATCTAACTTCTGATATGCAGCCCACCTTCTCTTTGCTCTTGTTTGAATAAGAAATTTTTTGAAGAATCATTAGATTATACAAAGTATTCATATCAGCCTTTTAAAGCTATATAAAAACTCTCCAACTATTCTATTATACCATATAAAAAAATAAATAAATAGACTTGTTTTTTTCTTTTTTTGACGTATACTAATAATAGAAAGCGCTTTAAATAAAATAAAAGGAGGTTTTATGAGGAAAGTAAATAAGGACATTTTATTCTTAACTGGAATCATAGTTTTATGTTTTGGTTTTTTATTATTTCACATCAACCCCTATTATGCCGAACCCTATGCGACACTGAAAGAAAGAATAAATTTATTCTTTTGGCAACTATATTGGAGACCTGTAGGAACTCTCAGTATTATTTCGGGTTGCATTATAACTTTCAAAGGATTGAAAAAATAATCTTTTGATCATGAACTTGGACTTATGCTCAGTGAAAATCAAAGATTGGACTAGGAGGCTAGTTATAGGTTGTTCAACGCACAGTTTTGATGCTTCAGATAAGGCGAAGTTAAGATACTTTAAGGAGAGTTTCGAAGAGTATTTGTTTAAATCACTGAATCTGCCACATCCTACTCCCCTACACTTATAGTTATATTAGACTAAAAGCATCTTACACAGTAAATGTTCGTAAACTAGAAGTTAGATACTTAGGCACCAACAAATGGGTTCCAGCTGGTGAAACCTCTACTATATCGAATGTTAGCGTTTGAAGCGAACTGGGCACTTGGAAATAACTAATTAGAGACTGGGTAAAAACTCAATTTCAGGAGAAAATGAAATAAATTTTCTCACAATAAAACGCATAGTATCACGGTTTTCAATACCTGATATTATGCGTTTTTGATTTTAAAGAGCCAAATTTCTTAACTTAATGACATTGCTTTTTGCCCAACCTCTTTTTATTTCAAAAAAGAACCTCGCAAAACAAGAGCCTGGTTTTATAGTTCATCGGCTAATTTGTTTATCTTTCTGAGTCTGTGGTTGACACCACTTTTGGTCAGAGGGGTGCTGAGGCTATCTGCTAACTGCTGGATAGAGTAGTCTGGATGCTGAATCCGCAATTGCGCTACCTCCTGCAAATCCACTGGCAGGTTTTCTAAGCCCATGATATCTTTGATTTTACTGATATTGTTGATAGTCTTCATGCTGGCAGAAACTGTCCGAGCGATATTAGCTGTCTCGGCATTATTGGCACGATTGAGGTCATTACGGGTTTCTCGCAAAATCTTAACCCGCTCAAAATCATCACGCGCCTTCATGGCTCCGATGACTATCAAGAAGTCCATAATATCTTCGGCACGCTGGAGATAGGTCACAGCCCCCTTCTTGCGCTCAAGCACCTTGGCATCCAGTAAAAACTGCTGAAGAAGGGAGGCAATCCCTTGCGCGTGGTCCAGATAAACAGAACTGATTTCCAACTGGTACTTCCCTGACTCAGGGTCACGAATACTTCCATTTGCCAAGAAAGCGCCACAGAGATAGGCACGGCCTGCTTCCTCGTCTGATAAAATCTCCTCATCAATACCTGTTTCCAAACCAAAAAAGGAGTCTGCCAAGTGCAAATCACTCAACAAGTCCTGCACCTTTTCATCTGTAAAAACGGTATAGACCCGATTCTTGCGAAGATTGCTCCGTTGGTAGTGACGAATTTCCGATTTGATTTCATAGAAATGGAGAAAGGATTCATAGAGGTGACGAGCCAGTTTGGCATTTTCTG
The DNA here is from genome assembly GCF_946902925.1 of Streptococcus sp. Marseille-Q6488. Classification (NCBI taxonomy): domain Bacteria; kingdom Bacillati; phylum Bacillota; class Bacilli; order Lactobacillales; family Streptococcaceae; genus Streptococcus; species Streptococcus sp. Marseille-Q6488. Next base: position 54,826 of record NZ_CAMPPZ010000012.1, read on the forward strand.
TCACAACTGACAAGGTCAGGCCCGAAGTCGAGAGACCGATGCTACCAGACATCTTGATAATGGCAGATAATTCATGCCGGCTCAGATGGTGTTGACCTAGAATTTCTTCTTTTACTGCTACTGTGAAACTCATTTTCTCACCTGTATAATCCGCATCAATTCATCCACAATCAAATCTCCATCGTGAAAGGCACCCCCATTTTCCAGACGAAGGAAGTTGGATGAAATCACACGCGGAACTTGCTTACAAAGACCAGCAAAATCATGTTCCACCTGCACCAAATATTCATCAAAACGATTGGAATTCATGTATTCCTGTGGCACTTTTTCGATATTTACCAAGACCGTATCGATAAAAGGTCGGCCAAGGTGGCGATGCAAGACTTCCACGTGGTCGCTATCTGTAAAGTGTTCCGTCTCCCCACGTTGGGTCATGATATTGCAGACATAGGCGATTTCTGCCTTGGTTTCCAAAAGCGCCTGCCCAATTTCCTTAATCACGATATTAGGTAAAATAGAGGTAAAGAGGGAACCAGGTCCAAGGACAATCATATCACTCTCAAGAATGGTCTGCACTACTCGACGGCTAGCCAGAGGCGTATCATCGTTGAGGGTATTGGTTACATAGACATGGTCAATCATACCTGGATGGTCTGCAATATGACTCTCTCCAGCCACTTCTGTCCCATCCTGAAAGACCGCATGAAGAGTCAAAGGATGGTCACTGGAAGGATAAATCTTCCCTGTTGTGTGGAAAAATTTGCTCAGCAACTGCATGGCATTATAGGTCGAACCCTGCATTTCTGACAGACCTGCAATAATGAGATTGCCCAATGGATGGCCAGCAAAGGCTCCGGCATCCTCAGAGAAGCGATACTGAAAGACTTTCTCATAAAACTTAGGCATATCCGACATGGCCACAAGAACATTTCGAAGATCGCCTGGCGGTGTCAACTGCTGCATATTTTTTCGGAGTTCACCTGACGAACCACCATCATCTGCCACCGTCACTATAGCAGCGATTTCCACATCTTTTTCCCGCAGACTTTTTAGAATGACAGGGATCCCAGTTCCTCCACCAATCACCGTTATCTTTGGTTTTCTCATGAACGGTTTACCGTTTCCTTTCTTCGGTCTTTGTCGCGATGCCCTTCATTGACAGGCCACTTCTTGGATAAGTCCTGCGCCAAGCGTTTAGCAAAGGCCACACTACGGTGTTGTCCGCCCGTACAACCCATGGCAATGGTCAAAACAGACTTCCCCTCCTTTTGGTAACTTGGCAAAATCGGCTCAATCAAAGCCAATAAATGTTGATAAAAGTCTTCGGACTCTGGATGGTTCATGACATAGTGATACACTGGTTCATCCACACCCGTTTGATTACGCAGTTCTGGAAGGTAATAGGGATTTGGCAAGAATCGGACATCAAATACTAGGTCTGCATCAATCGGGATCCCATATTTAAAACCAAAAGACATGACTTCAATACGGAAAGACTGGGCTTGTTCCTGATCCGCAAACTGCTCTGCAATGGTCTTACGCAGCTCACGAGGTGTGAGTTCTGTCGTATCTACCACATTTTGACTCATATTTTTCAAAGGCGCCAAGAGCTCACGTTCCAACTTGATTCCATCCAAAATCCGACCATCTGCAGCTAGAGGGTGACTCCGTCTTGTTTCCTTATAACGAGCGACCAATTCCTTATCTGCTGCATCCAAAAAGAGAATTTTGAAGTCCAGTTCTTCCTTGTTCTCCAACTCATCCAAAACAGTTTGAATCTCTGAGAAGAAAGAGCGGCTACGCATATCCACTACCAAGGCCAACTTATGGTCATCATCTTTGGTTTCCACCAACTGTAAAAATTTAGGCAAGAGAGCAGGTGGCATATTGTCAATAGTGAAATAACCTAGATCCTCGAAAGACTGAATTGCCACGGTTTTCCCTGCACCACTCATCCCTGTCACAATTACCAAGTGAAGTTGTTTCTTTGTCATCTTTTTCTCCTTATATCAAAAGAAGTTTGGCAGAACCAAACTTCAACTAGCTTATCCAATCTCTGCGATGACTTCGATTTCGACTTTTACATCACGAGGAAGACGAGCTACCTCTACAGCTGAACGAGCTGGAAATTCCTCTTTAAAGGCCGTTTGGTAAACCTCGTTAAAAGGAACAAAGTCGTTCATATCGCTCAAGAAGCAAGTTGTTTTGACCACATGGTCAAAGTCTGTTCCTGCTTCTGCCAAAATAGCACCAATGTTTTTCAAGACTTGTTCTGTCTGTTCTTGGATGGTTTCTCCAACGATTTCCCCAGTTTCAGGAGAGAGAGGAACTTGACCGCTAGCAAACAAAAGGTTGCCAACGATTTTTCCTTGAACATATGGTCCGATAGCCTTTGGAGCTTTGTCTGTATGAATTGTTTTTGCCATTTTCTTTTCCTCACAATTTTTCTAAGATTGCATCCCAAGCTTGGTCCATCCCTACCTTGCTGACAGATGAAAAGAGGATGAAGTCATCACTTGGGTCAAAGTTTAATTTCTTTTTAATTGCTGATTCATGCTTGTTCCATTTACCACGTGGAATCTTGTCTGCCTTGGTCGCAACGATAATAACCGGAATCTCATAATACTTGAGAAATTCGTACATCTGTACATCATCTGCTGACGGGTCATGACGAAGGTCAACTAAATTGACTACCGCACGGAGATTTTCCCGAGTTGTCAGATACTCCTCAATCATGCGCCCCCACTTTTCACGTTCCTTTTTAGAAACACGGGCATAACCATAACCAGGCACATCCACAAAGCGCATCTTGTCATCAATGTTAAAGAAGTTCAGGAGCTGGGTTTTACCAGGTTTCCCTGAAGTTCTCGCTAGATTCTTGCGGTTCAGCATGGTGTTGATGAAGCTGGACTTACCAACATTTGAACGCCCTGCTAGGGCAATCTCTGGCAGTTCATCCTGCGGATAGTGAGATTTATTAGCCGCACTGAGCAAGATTTCAGCATTGTGTGTATTAAGTTCCATAGTCACCTCTAAGCTGTTTCTAGGATTGGTTTATCCGTTCCATCGACAGCTTCTTTTGTGATGCGAACCAATTTCACATTTTCCTGACTCGGTACTTCAAACATGACATCTAGCATGGTTTCTTCGATAATTGAGCGAAGACCACGCGCACCAGTTTTGCGTTCGATAGCCTTATTGGCGATTTCTTGAAGGGCCTCGTCGTCAAATTCCAACTCAACATCATCATAAGAAAGCAAAGTTTGGTACTGTTTGACCAAGGCATTTCTTGGCTCTTTCAAGATGCGAACCAAGTCATCGACCGTCAATTGCTCAAGAGCTGCAAAAACAGGCAAGCGTCCAATCAACTCAGGGATAATACCAAATTTTTGAATATCTTCTGCGATGATTTCTTGCATGTAAGAGCTATTTTCATCAATCGCCTTGTTATTTTGACCAAATCCGATAACTTTTTCTCCAAGACGTTGTTTAACAATTTCTTCAATACCATCAAAGGCACCACCAACAATGAAGAGGATATTCTTGGTATCTACTTGAATCATCTCTTGTTGCGGATGTTTGCGTCCACCTTGAGGTGGTACGCTAGCAACTGTTCCTTCGATAATCTTGAGAAGGGCTTGTTGCACCCCTTCACCAGAAACATCCCGTGTGATAGACACGTTCTCGCTCTTCTTGGCAATCTTGTCAATTTCATCCACATAGATAATCCCACGCTCTGCGCGCTCAATGTTAAAGTCAGCAGCCTGCAAGAGTTTAAGGAGGATATTTTCCACGTCCTCACCCACATAACCAGCCTCCGTCAGAGCTGTCGCATCCGCAATCGCAAAAGGCACATTCAAGCTCTTAGCCAAGGTCTGAGCAAGGAAAGTTTTCCCTGAACCAGTTGGCCCAATCATCAAAATGTTTGACTTCTGCAAATCCACATCTTCTGACTCTTCACGCGTATCGTGGAAATTGATGCGTTTGTAGTGGTTGTAAACTGCCACTGCCAAGGCACGCTTGGCACGATCTTGACCGATTACATAGTGGTTCAAGATATGGAGGAGTTCAATTGGTTTTGGCACCTCAGACAAGTCTGCCAAGACTTCCTCAACCAATTCTTCTCGAATGATTTCTTGAGCTAACTCCACGCATTCATTACAAATAAAAGCATTGTTGCCAGCGATTATTTTTTGTACTTCTTCTTGGTTTTTGCCACAAAATGAGCAATAAACCATCATATCATTTTTTCTATTTGTAGACATGATTTCCTTCCATTCTATACTGTCATTCTATCTAAAATAAGGTCATGTAAAAAGCATGAATACTATTGACCAGATTGGTAAAGGCATTTAACCAAAGGAGGATAGAAAGCCCGTAACGCTTTTTACGAAAAGCCTGTGCTCCTGCCAGAAGGCAGATGAAACACAGAAAAGCCGTGAATAAACCAAATAAACTCCGTTCCATTAGACTTCCTTTCTCTTGCGATATTGGATGGTAAAATCATAAGGATTCTTCTCATCTTTGGCGTAGAATTTGCTTGAAACTGTCTCAAAAAGAGATAAGTCAAACTCCTCAGGAAAATAGGTATCCCCCTCCACCCGAGCATGAATTTGAGTGACAATCACTTCATCAAGGTAAGGTTCGAAAGCCTGAAAAATTTGCTTGCCACCGATAATGTAGAGATTCTTTTCTTGAGCCTGATACCAGTCCAGAACAGACTGGACGTCCTGAAAAGTAGCAACCCCATCTATCTTTTCTTCCGAATTACGCGTCAAAATCAGGGTTTCCCGTTTTGGAAGCAGGCGACGCCCCATTCCATCAAAGGTCACCCGTCCCATCAAGATAGCATGATTCAGAGTTGTTTCTTTGAAGTGTTGCAGTTCTGCTGGCAAATGCCAAGGCAGACGATTGTCCTTACCAATCACACCCTCTTCATCCTGGGCCCAAATAGCTACGATTTTCTTAGTCATGCTTCCATCCTTTTCACTGATAGTACTATTTTATCAAAAAACTCAAAAAAAGACTGGTTTGGAATAGCTTACAAAATAGAAAAAATCTGTAAGAAATTTCCTACAGATTTATCTATGTTTCCTTGTTTCTTACAAACCAGGTGCTTGTCCAAGTTCTGCGGCAAGCATCCAAACTGTTTTCTCAAGTTCAGCCTTAGCACCAACAAAAATATCGTTTGTAACATCATCGCCTTCTTCGTCAGTCACATCCAACGCTTTTTGGAAAAGAGTGATGAGGTAGCGATAAATATCTAGAACACGTTCCAAGCTTTCTTCAACATTACGGTATTCACCAGCTTCTTCTTCGATTTCACTGTTTTGAAGGAACTCTGTCAAAGTAGAGAATGGGCTTCCACCAAGTGTGATCAAGCGTTCGCTGATTTCATCTAAATGACCATCAAGAGCATCCATGTACTCATCCATTTTTGGATGCCATACCATAAAACCGCGTCCACGCATGTACCAGTGCACTTGATGAAGAGCAATATGCGCTACATACAAATCTGCAACAGCTTGATTCAAAACTTCCTTTGTTTTTGCCAATGCTACTGGCGCTGCTTTTGTTAATGTTGCGACATCTTTTGCTGCTTCTTTTTTCAATTCTACCATTTTATTTTACCTCGTTCATTATTTTTTGTAACCACTTCTTAATGATTACTACCTTAGTATACTACTAAGGAAAGACAATAGCAAGCCAAATGACCCACATGAGAAAAGTTGCAATAGACTGATAATTTAAGAATTCTTTAGAAGACGAAAAAGAGGTCTGGATGCTTATAGTCAATGGAAATCCATCAGCAAACTAGGAAACTAAACCCAGCTTAACCAAAGTACAAGTTTTGAGGTCGCAGGTAGAACTGACCACGCTGACGTGGTTTGAAGAAATTCCCCAAGACTATAATAGATTGAAATAAGAGGGAGCCAAGTCGATTAGGAAAGACAAATGAATTTCTAAAAATGTTTTAGCAACCGCAATGTCCTGGTCTATATTCAATCTACTATATAAGATTCATTTCCTAGCAAGTTCTTGAATTTACTCGAGGATAAACTATCATAAAACAAAGAAAAGAGGGTGCTACTCTCACATCCCTCTTTCTAATCAGAGCTTAATACCAAACGCTGACATCCACACGCCCTTGGATTCCTTTCATGTATTCAGAAGAGGTATATTGCCAACCTTTTTCTCCTGAATAATGAGGGTTTTCCCATTCTAAAGCATTGGTATAGGCCGCTACCCAGTTTACATGTTTTAAAATATCTGGGTGTTTTAAACGTGTCTGTAATAAACTACGATAGCTATAGACATACACATTTTGATAACCCGCCTGCTTCATCGTCTCCATGTACTTGTTAATAATCTTAACCCAAGTACCTGTATCACTCGGAGCACGCTTACTTTTATTCACATACTCCCAGTTCTCAACATCATAGTAGATAGGGTAAGACAAGTTCATATTGTATTTCTTCAGAAGTTCAATGGTCTGTTCAGCGTCATTCTCAGCATCGGTCTCATTTTCAGCATAGGTATAGAGATAGACGCCATAAGGAATTCCCAGACGGTTTAACTCCTTAATGTTATGCGCCAATTCCTTGTCTTCTTTACCGCTATAACCTAGACGAACAATGACACCATCCACCTCGTTCTCATCAATAACCTTTTTCCAATCATTGATACGACCATTGTGCTCACTAATATCAATAACTTTCTTAGCATGTTCGGTTCCCACTTGCTCTTCTCTATTATTAAAGAAATAGCGTTTACCATCTCTGTGAACCCAGCCGACATTCAAATCTTTCTTTTCTTTGAGCTCACCAGAAGCCGCAAAGATATAGCGAGCACCATCCATAATCACTTCATCAGTCGCCATGGCACCACTTCCAGTCAAATAGTAGTTGCCTTGCCACTCATTCCGCGCCATATAGCCCCACTTCTTGAAATAGTACCATTTGCCGCCCACTTTTTGCCACTCTTGGTTGGCATAAGTTCCATCGGATTTTAGATAAAAATAAGCAGAATAAGCCGGATCATAAAGCCATTCATTTTGCATCATGGCACCTTGACCATTCAAGAAATAACTTCCTTGCCATTGGCTTTTAGCCATGTAACCCCACTTCTTGAAGTAATACCACTTATTTCCAATCAATTGCCATTCTTGATGAGCATAAGCCCCATCTGACTTGAGATAAAACCAACTCTTGTAATTACTGTCATAGATCCACTCGTTTTGGGCCATATACCCACCTGATTTCAGGTAGTAATTTCCATGCCATTCATTCTGCGCGTAACGACCATCTGAATTAATATAAAACCAAGCCTTATAGTAGTTGTCAAAAATCCATTCACTTTGAGCTTTAGAACCATCAGCCTTTACATAATAATCTCCATCCCAGTGGGCAGAGACACTGTTTCTCTGTTCATTGCTACTAGTTGATGAAGTCCCTGTTGATAGACTAGATTTTTCTGAAACTGTGCTTCCACTTGTTTCATCTGCCGCAATTCCTGAAACTCTTGCGCCAAGTAAGCAAAGACTTGCTAGCCCTATACATACAATTTTTGTTTTCAATCTTTCCTCTCCTATAAAAAATGGAACAGACATCTGAATGCTGTTCCACCTAGCTTTTGCTACTTACTGATTATTTTACAAAGTCAAGCAATGCCAAGAAGCTTTCAGCTTCAAGTGACGCACCACCAACAAGGGCACCGTCAACGTCTGGGCAAGCCATGTATGAAGCAACGTTTTCAGGTTTAACAGAACCACCGTATTGAACACGAACTTTGTCCGCAACTTCTTGACCGAAGTCAGCAGCTACAACGTCACGAACAACTTTACACATTTTTTGTGCGTCGTCTTGTGAAGCTGATTTACCAGTACCGATAGCCCAGATTGGCTCATAAGCGATAACTGATGCTGCAACTTGTTCAGCAGTCAATCCAGCCAATGCAGCAGATACTTGAGCACCTACAAATTCAGCAGCTTTACCAGCTTCGTAAGTTTCAAGTGACTCACCACAACAGATGATTGGAAGCATACCGTTTGCAAAGATTGCTTTTGCTTTTTTGTTGATATCTTCGTCAGTTTCATGGAAGTAGTCACGGCGTTCTGAGTGACCGATAACAACGTAGTCAGTACCGATTTCTTTCAAAACTTGTGGGCTAGTTTCACCAGTGAAAGCACCTGCATTTTCAAAGTAGCAGTTTTGAGCAGCAACTTTAAGGTTTGAACCTTTAGCAGCAGCAAGAACAGTTGTCAAATCAAGAGCCGGAGCTGCGATACCTGCTTCAACAAGATCTGATGAAGGAAGTTTTGATGCAACTGCTTCAACGAATGCTTTAGCTTCTTCTGGATTTTTGTTCATTTTCCAGTTACCAGCGATAAATGGTTTACGTGACATTTCACATACCTCTTTTTTCAATTTATTTTCTATTTATTTTATCACAATTAAACACAGCTTGCAAATCTTACTCGGATTTCAAGCCTGCTTACATGGATTAGTCCTTCCAGAGATCCATAGCATTTCTGAAATCTGCTGATACCTGTGTCAACTGAGGATTGCTTGCTTCTCTTTCTGCCCGCTTAGCCTCGATTTGAGCCACACTTTTGATACCTTCATGGCGCCAGTTTCTCAAAATCGCCTGAATGTACTTCCAGTTTGCTTTTCCATTCAAAACAGCTTCACGAAGAGCTTCCTTAATCAAGTCAGCACTGGTTCCATCTTCCTTTAGTGTCTTGGTCAAATCTTCAATCTCAAAAGGTGTCAACAAGCGTCCTAATTCCTGCTGGAAGGTTTCCACCAAATCTTTGAGCTGATTTTGAGATGTCAACTGGTCTGAACTCGAATGAGCGGCTCCAAGCAAATTATCCAAACGTTCCAAAGCCAAACTAGCATCAAAAAGCAATTCAATTTCGCCATTCAATTCGATCGTTCGATACTGAAGTAGTCCCCTCTCCGTCAGATTGGAAATAGCCTGATTGACATCCGAAATTTCCTTGCCAATCCTTTCAGCAATCTGGCTTGGCGACATTTCATCCAAACCTGTCGTATTTTGCAAATAGAAAAATTGCCAGACCAGAAAATCGTCGCTGGAAGGAAATAGTTCCTTAAAATGCAAGAGCAGGGCACTTGGTAAAACCAAGTTCCCTGATTTAAAAGCGTCTAAATATGTCATAATTCCTCTTATAAATACCCAAATGCAGATGCATCATCTTCTATTTTTCTCCAGTCAAAAGGCGTCTCCTGATAGACCGCATAATTCACCCAGTTACTGAAAAAGAGGGCTGCTGATGAAGACCAACAAAGACAAGGTGTCTGATTGACATCATCATCCTTAAAGTAATTTTCTGGAATATGTGGGTCTAAACCTGCATCACGATCCCTAAAATACTCTTTTGCCAAGGTATCACGGTCATATTCCAAATGCCCAAAACTATAAATTTCACGCAAATCCCGACTAGCCAAAATCGAAACCCCAACCTGAGATCCCTCTGATAAAATCTCGAGATTGGTCTTATTCAGAATCTCTTCCTTAGAAATCTCCGTATGTCGAGAATGAGGGGATACATAGCTATCATCAAAACCTCTAAAGAGAAGGTGCCCTTCTTTTAAAGTATCCTGAGGATAAATACCTGATAGCTTACTGTCCATCTGGTATTTTTCTACACCATAGCGCAGATAAAGCCCAGCCTGAGCCCCCCAACAGATATGAAGGGTCGAATAGACATGGGTCTTGGACCACTCAAGCACCTGGCTAAATTCCTCCCAATAGTCCACTTCCTCAAATGGTAAATGCTCAACTGGAGCACCCGTGATAATCATTCCATCAAAATACTCATCCTTGACTTCAGGAAAAGTTTTATAAAAGGTCTCCATGTGCTCTGAACGAGTTGTTTTAGAACGATGGCTCTCCATATAGAGAAAATCAATATCCAGTTGTAGAGGTGTATTGGCCAAATGGCGCAACAACTGGGTTTCTGTGACCATTTTTTGTGGCATAAGATTTAATATTAAAATCTTCAAAGGACGGATATCTTGGTGGGCAGCACGTTGATCATCCATGACAAAGATATTCTCTGTCCGCAAAATCTCAACAGCTGGTAATTTTTTATCAATTCGAATCGGCATAACCCTCTCCTAACTGTATTCTTTCAGGAATCATTGCATATGTTTGAAACTCTTCGAAAATCTCTTCAAACTGCGTCAACATTGCCTTGCCGTAGATATGGTTACTGACTTCGTCAGTTTTATCTGCAACCTCAAAACAGTGTTTTGAGCAGCCTGCGGCTAGTTTCCTAGTTTGCTCTTTGATTTTCATTGAGTATGAAACTAAATCTCAAACACCTAGTCCTTTTATTATACTGCAAGAAGATATAGTTTTCAATTATAGTTTTTCTCTAACTAGCTATAGTCTATTTTTATATCCTAATGTAGAGAAAACAGCCCTAGGGACTGTTTTTCATTAATAATGCATCAAAACTTTGTAATCGTAGTCACCGATTTTTTCACGACCGTTCAATTCATCCAATTCAACAAGGAAGGCACAACCCGCTACAACACCACCAAGTTTTTCAATCATTTCGATAGTTGCCTTAACAGTTCCACCTGTTGCCAAGAGGTCATCTACGATCAGAACACGTTGACCTGGCTTGATGGCATCAGCATGCATAGTCAAGGTATCAACACCGTACTCTTTTTCATAGTCAGCAGAAATGACTTCGCGTGGTAATTTTCCTGGCTTACGAACAGGAGCAAAACCAATTCCCAACTCAAAGGCAACTGGACAGCCCACGATAAATCCACGAGCCTCAGGCCCTACGATCATGTCGATTTTCTTGTCAGTAGCATACTGAACGATTTCACGAACAGCATAGCTATAAGCATTTCCATCAGCCATCAAAGGACTGATATCACGAAAAGTAATCCCTTCCTTCGGATAATTTTCAATTGTTGCAATGTAATCTTTTAAATTCATCTTTTTCTTTCTTTCAAAGTTTTTTACTCCCTATTATACCATATTTTCTAGTAAAGAAGAAAGAGAAAACAATATTTCATCTCCTAATCACCCTATAAGCCAAACAAGATGACCATTTTTATTCAAGGAGTATCACAAGATAGATGCCTAATATGACTTCCCTAACAAAAAGGAGAGAAGCATTTTGTTTCTCTCCCTAGATTAACTGATATCTCTCCACTACAATTGATAAAGAGATATCTTTTCTTGTAGTGCTTTGAATTTTATTTATTTTAATAGACTGTTTTTTCAGTTTCTACATCAAAGAAGTGTGCTTTGTTCAAGTCAAATCCAAGCTCAACTGTTGCACCTGTCTGCAAGTAGTCACGAGCATCAACTTTAGCAACAAATTCGTCTTTACCAACTTGGCAGTAAAGGTGAGATTCTGAACCAAGCAGTTCTGATACAGAGATAGTCGCTTTTACAACACAGTCTGGGAATGTTTCAAGGAAAGCAGGTTCTGCATTCACGTCTTCTGGACGAATACCGAAGATCAATTCTTTACCTTCGTAGCCTTTTTCACGAAGAACTTTCAAAGCACCTTCTGGAACTTTCAAACGGAAACCATCAGAAATAATTTCACTTCCAACCAATTTCACATTGATGAAGTTCATAGCTGGACTTCCGATAAATCCTGCTACGAATTTGTTAACCGGGTTTTTGTAAACTTCTTGAGGAGTACCGATTTGTTCTACACGTCCGATAGTACCTGTACCAGCAGGGTTCTTAGTTGCTGACATGATAACGATACGGTCTGCAAGTGTCATCGCTTCTGTTTGGTCGTGAGTTACGTAGATAGTTGTAGCTCCGATACGACGGTGGATTTTCGCAATTTCAGCACGCATTGATACACGAAGTTTAGCATCCAAGTTTGACAAAGGTTCGTCCATCAAGAATACTTTTGCATCACGGACGATAGCACGCCCCATGGCAACACGTTGACGTTGACCACCTGAAAGGTCAGCTGGTTTACGTTCCAAAAATTCTTTCAATCCAAGAATTTCAGCTGCTTCTTGCACACGTTTGTCGATGTCTTCTTTGCTGTATTTACGCAATTTCAAACCGAAAGCCATGTTGTCATAAACAGTCATGTGTGGGTAAAGAGCGTAGTTTTGGAATACCATAGCGATGTCGCGGTCTTTTGGAGCTACGTCGTTGACAACCACGCCATCGATAGATGCAGTACCTTCTGTGATGTCTTCAAGACCAGCAATCATACGGAGTGTAGTTGATTTACCACATCCTGAAGGACCTACGAAAACGATAAATTCTTTATCTTTGATGTTCAAGTTGAAATCTTCAACTGAATAGTGTTCGCTATTTGGATATTTTTTGTAAATATTTTTAAGATTTAATTCTACCATGAGGTGAACTCCTTTTGTCTTTTGATAATTATATTATAGATGAAAACGCTTTACATTTCTATGGCAAGGTGACCAAAAAAATTAAAAAGTTCTGTGCAACTTGCACAAAACTTTAGAGAATATCGGAGAATTTGAAGAAGATAATCTTTATTATTCTTCTATACAAAAGCAGAAACAAGAATCAGCTTTCCCATATTTTCGCTGATTCTCCACTACATTTGACTGGATTCTAATTTTTTAGAGAAATACAAAAGAGCTAGCCTAAGCTAACTCTTATCCTATGCGGAGAGAGGGACTTGAACCCTCACGACCTAAAGCGGTCACAGGATCCTTAGTCCTGCGCGTCTGCCAATTCCGCCATCCCCGCGTCGATTACTTTACTAGTATATCAACTTTTGGGATGCTTGTCAACACTTTTTTTCAATTTTTTTCATTTCATCAACCAAATTACTCTAAAATTTCATTTAGATTTTCATCTACTAACTTAGCTCCAAGTGTATTTTTGAAATGGCCTAGGGCAAATTGATGATTTTCAGGCCAGATGGAAGCAACAGCTGGTTGAACAATCTCGATGTCATATCCTAGATTATAGGCATCTATAGCTGTATGTAGGACACAGATATCCGTCAAGACACCTGTTAAGATAACGGTAGACACTCTACGCTCTCTCAAACGAATATCCAGGTCAGTCCCTGAAAAAGCTGAGTAATGGCGTTTATCCATCCAAAAGACACGACTGTCTGAACCATGCTCTTGATAAAAGGTCCCCAAATCTCCGTATAAATTCCGTCCGCTCGTCCCAATCAGATTATGAGGAGGGAATAGCTTGCTTTCTGGATGGAAACAATCGTTTTCTTCATGAGCATCGATGGTAAAGAAGATGTAATCTCCTCTTTCAAAAGCTAATCGAGTCACCTTGCTAATGGCATCCGAAATAGCCTGGGCTGGAGCGCCTGCTGTCAGCTTCCCACTATCAGCAACAAAATCTTCTGTATAATCAATCGAAATTAAAGCTTTAGTCATTAGTAATCTCTTTTCTTCACTTCTTCAAAAATATCTGAAATCAAGACCTTAAGATAGGTTCCCTTCATTCCAAGTGAGCGACTTTCAATAATCCCTGCAGACTCAAGTTTACGAAGGGCATTGACAATCACAGAACGGGTAATTCCGATACGGTCTGCAATCACAGACGCAGTCAACTGCCCTTCATTTCCATTTAATTCCCCTAAAATTGCTGAAACAGCACGGAGTTCGGAGTAAGAAAGGGTATTAACCGCCATGGTGACAGCAGTACGGCGACGGATATTTTTCTCATCTCCTTCACGCTGGAAGTTAAGAAGCTGAATCCCAACCACGGTACTGGCAATCTCAACCAAAATCAAATCTTCATCTTCGAATTTTTTATCATTGCGCCAAATAATCAAAGAACCAAGGCGAATCCCCGATACATGAATCGGTGCAATAGTCGTCAAGCCATCTGGAAAATCATCTCTACTCTCAACAGGGAAAATACTCATATCATGCTCAACAGGCAAGTTTGATTCTGTTTCGTAAATCATATTAGCCCCTTGAACGTAGTCATCTGGGAATATCTTAGTTTGGAAGAATTGCTCTACGCGATCTGTATTTGTTTTATAACGCATAAAATAGCCAAGCAGACGTCCCTTACTATTGATAATGCAGGCATTGCAATGAATAATATCCGCTAACTGACGCGTAATAGCGTTGTAAGGAAGCTCATCCTGCAACTGCTCCTCTGAGCGCTTCAAAATTGATGTAATCTTTCTTGTTTTTTCTAATAAATGTGCCATTTTTCACCTCGAATTTAATCGCTATCATTATAACATAAAAACGTCTCTTTTTCAATCATTATCTGAAAATTCCTTATTGACTTGCAATTTTTAAAAACCAGAATATTTTTAATTAAATTGTTCCTTTTCTATTGACAAACTGCCTATTTTTGTGTATTATAACATTATAAAAAGATAATACAATGATTTTATTTATACTCAATGAAAATTAAAGAGCAAACTAGGAAACTAGCCGCAGGCTGCTCAAAGCACTGCTTTAAGGTTGCAGATAAAACTGACGAAGTCAGCTCAAAACACTGTTTTGAGGTTGCAGATAGAACTGACGAAGTCAGCTCAAAGC
>NZ_CAMPPZ010000013.1:0-83258 GCF_946902925.1 Streptococcus sp. Marseille-Q6488
ACTGCTTTGAGGTTGCAGATAGAACTGACGAAGTCAGCTCAAAGCACTGCTTTGAGGTTGCAGATAGAACTGACGAAGTCAGCTCAAAGCACTGCTTTGAGGTTGCAGATAGAACTGACGAAGTCAGCTCAAAGCACTGCTTTGAGGTTGCAGATAGAACTGACGAAGTCAGTAACATATCTACGGCAAGGCGACGTTGACGAGGTTTGAAGAGATTTTCGAAGAGTATTATCTTTTCACATTCGGTCTCCTTATATAAAAAAGCGATTCATTTTGAACCGCTTTTTCTTATTTATCGCCCTTGTTACGAATAACAAAGCCTGTTTTCTTTTCGCTTGAAGTATTGCGTGGTTTTTTATTATCCTTACGGTAACGTTTTTCCTTATCAAAACGATCGTTGCCACGACTTCCTTTGTTGAACTCATCACGACGACCACCACGACGGTTGTCTCCACGGCGATTATCACGACGGTCATCTCCACGACGACCTCCTTTAGCTTTACCACCGAAGCCATTACCTGACGGTTTAAACGGTAGTGGTTTTTCACGCGCAATCTCCACTTCAGGAAGGCTATCTGGATCTTGGACTGTCAGACTCAAGATATACATTGCCAATTCTTCTGGAGTAAATTCGGCAGCTAGCTTACGAGCGTCCTTACCAAATTTCTCAAAGTTGGCACGAATGGTTTCATCTGCAAAATCACGTTCGATTTTCTTGAGAGCTACTTGTTTTTTAGCTTGGAAGGCTTCTTCTGCACTTGCAGGTTTGAGACCTTTCATGCGTTTCTTAGTCAAGTTTTCAATGATTTGGAGGTAGCCCATTTCATTTGGTGATACGAAAGTAATAGACTGACCTGACTTACCAGCACGACCTGTACGACCGATACGGTGAACATAGCTTTCAGGATCTTGTGGAATATCGTAGTTATAGACATGGGTCACACCTGAAATATCCAAGCCACGCGCTGCAACGTCCGTCGCAACTAAAACATCAAGGTTCCCATTTTTGAAGTCACGAAGGACACGAAGACGTTTGTTTTGGTCTAGGTCTCCATGAATTCCTTCTGCACGGAAGCCACGGATTTTCAGACCACGAGTCAATTCATCCACACGGCGCTTGGTACGACCAAATACGATAGCAAGTTCTGGTTGTTCCACATCCATGAGACGAGTCATGGTATCAAATTTTTCTTGTTCTTTAACTCGGATGTAGTATTGATCAACCAATTCTGTGGTCAATTCCTTAGCAGCAATCTTGACATGCTCAGGTTCTTTCATAAACTGAACACCGATACGTTTGATGGCATCTGGCATAGTTGCTGAGAAGAGCAAGGTTTGTCTATTTTCAGGGACACGCGAGATAATGGCTTCGATGTCTTCAAGAAAGCCCATGTTGAGCATTTCATCGGCTTCGTCAAGGATAAGCGTTTCAATATCTTGTAATTTCAAGGCCTTGCGTTTAATCAAGTCCAAGAGGCGACCTGGAGTTCCCACCACGATATGGGCACCAGATTTAAGAGCCTTAATTTGTTTTTCAATGCTTGATCCACCATATACTGAGCGGACTTTGACTCCCTTACTACGACCAAAGCGGAAGAGTTCTTCTTGACTTTGGACAGCGAGTTCACGAGTTGGAGCGATAACCAAGGCTTGGATGGTCGCTTCTTCTGTACGGATTTTTTCAAGGGTTGGCAAGCCAAAGGCTGCGGTTTTTCCTGTACCAGTCTGAGCTTGACCGATAACGTCCTTGCCTTCTAGAGCCAAAGGAATGGTTTGTTCTTGGATAGGACTGGCTTCTACAAAACCAGCTTTTTCAATCTCTGCTAGCAAATCAGCAGACAAGTTTAATTCATTAAATTTCACGTTGTTCTTCTTTCTAAAGGTGGTGCGAAGCCACCCTATAGGACTTAGTTTATACTTTTCTTTTTATGACGTATTTTCATATACTGGATACAAAATCGTGTTGCTTCTTTTCCACAAAAGAAAAGTACTGTTTTCTTTGCAACCCATCTAGTATAACACAAGACCAGAGCAAAAGATAGCCCCATTTCTACAGAAAATCATGTAAGCGGTTTTTGGCTTTCCTTTTTGATGGAACGACCTAGATAATAAGACAAAGCCAAGGCGATACTATATAAAATGATAAAAACGAACAAGGTTTGTGTGTAAGAATGAGCCATTTTATAAGTTTCTGCTAATAAAATAGGTCCTGCTAAACCAGCCATGGCCCAAGCTGTTAAAATATATCCATGCAGAGCAGCCAATTCCTTGGTTCCAAAAATATCACTGAGATAAGCTGGAATCAAAGAAAAACCAGCTCCATAGCAAGTCATCAAAATAGACATAGCGACTACAAATAAAACGGAATCTGTAAAGAGCCAAAGTGAGAGAGAAAAGAAAAGATTGACAAGCAGTAATATACTAAAGGTTAGGGGGCGACCGATATAGTCAGATAAGCTCGCCCAGAGCAAGCGACCAAATCCATTGAAAATCCCTAAAACGCCCACCATTACTGCTGCATGACTTGTAGACAAGCCAGCCATCTCCTGTGCCATTGGCGATGCCGCTGAAATTAAGCCTAAACCACAAGCTATGTTGATAAAGAAAATAATCCAAAGTATATAAAACCGATTGCTTTTTAGAGCCTGATTTGCAGCCATTCCTTGCGTCAAAGAGGCTGTTTTTTCTTTCCCTGAAGCAGATAAAATTGCAAGCTCTTGCTCATTTGGACGCTTAATGAATTGTGAAGCTAGGAGCATGATAATAAAGTAACTTGCACCTAAAATATAAAAAGTTTCTACAAGCCCTACCCCTGCGATGAGATGTTGCGCTATGGGACTAGTCAATAAAGAAGCAAAACCAAACCCCATAATCGCTAAACCTGTTGCGAGACCACGTTTATCAGGAAACCATTTTATAATCGTTGACACAGGGGTAATATAGCCTGCTCCCAAACCAAGCCCACCTAAAATGCCATAAGCGAGATACAACAACCACAGTTCCTGACGGTCTATCGCAAATCCTGTTAAGATATTTCCACCTGCGTATAGAAAAGCAGATAGACTCCCCATGACTCTCGGACCAAATTTTTCTACCAAACGTCCCATAAATGCAGCAGATAAGCCCAAACAAAAGATTGCTAGACTAAAGGCAAAGGCAACAGAAGCCTGATCCCATCCCGTTTTTTCAATAATAGGGTTGCGATAAACACTCCAAGCATAAGTAGAACCCAGCATTAAGTGTAAAATGACCCCAGCAAAGGCAATAATATAACGATTCGATTTCATAAAACCTCCTATTTTCGGAAATTTATTCTATCTTATATAAAAATAGATAGGATTTTAGTTTATCAAGCTTGTCAAAAAATTACTAGTTTTTTGTCTGGAAAGCGTTTTTATCTTTTTCTGTCTTTTTCGTAGCAGAATTGTGCAAAAGTTTTTTTCTTGTGCTAGAATGAAATGCGAATAGGAGGAACTCTAAATGTTAACTTATGATTTAATCGTTATCGGATTTGGTAAAGCTGGTAAAACACTAGCTGGTAAATTGGCTTCAGCTGGCAAAAAAGTTGCCCTCATTGAACGTAGCAAAGCTATGTACGGTGGAACTTGTATCAACATCGGATGTATCCCAACTAAAACTTTGCTAGTTGCTGCTGAGAAAGACTTGTCTTTTGAAGAAGTCATTGCTACCAAAAACACGATCACTGGTCGCCTCAATGGTAAAAACTATGCTACTGTTGCAGGTACAGGCGTAGATATCTTTGATGCGGAAGCTCACTTCCTTTCAAATAAAGTCATTGAAATTCAAGCTGGTGATGAAAAGAAAGAACTGACTGCTGAAACAATCGTCATCAATACTGGTGCTGTTTCAAACGTCTTGCCAATCCCTGGACTTGCTACAAGCAAAAACGTCTTTGACTCAACAGGTATCCAAAACTTGGACAAATTGCCTGAAAACCTTGGAGTCCTTGGTGGTGGAAATATCGGTCTTGAATTTGCCGGCCTTTACAACAAACTTGGAAGCAAGGTCACAGTTCTAGATGCCTTGGATACTTTCCTTCCTCGTGCAGAACCTTCCATCGCAGCTCTTGCTAAACAATACATGGAAGAAGATGGCATTGAATTGCTTCAAAATATCCATACTACTGAAATCAAAAACGATGGTGACCAAGTCCTTGTCGTGACTGAAAACGAAACTTACCGTTTCGACGCCCTTCTCTACGCAACTGGACGCAAACCAAATGTAGAACCACTTCAACTTGAAAATACAGATATTGAACTAACTGAACGTGGCGCTATTAAAGTAGACAAACATTGTCAAACAAACGTTCCTGGTGTCTTTGCAGTTGGAGATGTCAACGGTGGCCTTCAATTTACTTACATTTCACTTGATGACTTCCGTGTTGTTTACAGCTACCTTGCTGGAGATGGTAGCTACACGCTTGAAGACCGTCTCAATGTACCAAACACCATGTTTATCACACCTGCCCTTTCACAAGTCGGTTTGACTGAAAGCCAAGCGGCTGATTTGAAACTTCCATACGCCGTTAAGGAAATCCCTGTTGCAGCAATGCCTCGTGGCCATGTAAATGGAGACCTTCGCGGAGCTTTCAAAGCTGTTGTTAATACTGAAACAAAAGAAATTCTTGGAGCAAGCATCTTTTCAGAAGGTTCTCAAGAAATCATCAACATCATCACTGTTGCTATGGACAACAAAATTCCTTACACTTACTTCACAAAACAAATCTTCACTCACCCAACCTTGGCTGAGAACTTGAATGACTTGTTTGCGATTTAAGTTGAAATCTCATCTTAACTGACAGCCCTCTTTGGGCTGTTTTTGCTTCTGCGAAACACCAAATCTGTCTTTTCCCTCTTTTGTGATATAATAGAAACATGAACTTAAAAACTACTTTGGGCCTTCTTGCTGGGCGTTCTTCCCACTTCGTTTTAAGCCGTCTTGGCCGTGGAAGTACGCTCCCAGGAAAACTTGCCCTTCAATTTGATAAAGATATTTTACAAAACCTTGCTAAGAACTACGAGATTGTCGTGGTCACTGGAACCAACGGAAAAACCTTGACAACTGCCCTCACTGTCGGCATTTTAAAAGAGGTTTATGGTCAAGTTCTAACCAACCCAAGCGGTGCTAACATGATCACAGGAATTGCGACAACCTTCTTAACAGCCAAATCTTCTAAAACTGGGAAAAATATTGCCGTCCTAGAAATCGATGAAGCCAGCCTATCTCGTATCTGTGACTATATCCAGCCAAGCCTTTTTGTCATCACCAACATCTTCCGTGACCAGATGGATCGCTATGGTGAGATTTACACAACTTATAAGATGATTTTGGATGCTATTCGTAAGGTGCCTACTGCCACTGTTCTTCTTAATGGAGATAGTCCACTTTTCTACAAACCAGCTATTCCAAATCCTATACAGTATTTTGGTTTTGACTTGGAGAAAGGGCCAGCCCAGCTGGCTCACTATAATACAGAAGGGATTCTCTGTTCTGACTGCCAAGGAATCCTCAAATATGAGCATAATACCTATGCAAATTTGGGTGCCTATATCTGTGAAGGCTGTGGATGTAAACGTCCTGATCTGGACTATCGCTTGACAGAACTGGTTGAGTTGACCAACAATCGCTCTCGCTTTGTCATTGACGGACAAGAATACGGTATTCAAATCGGTGGTCTCTACAATATCTACAACGCCCTAGCTGCAGTTGCTATCGCCCGTTTCCTTGGTGCAGATTCACAACTCATCAAGCAGGGATTTGACAAGAGCCGTGCAGTCTTTGGACGCCAAGAAACCTTCCACATCGGGGACAAGGAATGTACCCTCGTCTTGATTAAAAATCCAGTCGGTGCGACCCAAGCTATCGAGATGATTAAACTAGCTCCTTATCCATTTAGCCTATCTGTCCTCCTAAATGCCAACTATGCAGATGGAATTGACACCAGCTGGATCTGGGATGCTGATTTTGAACAAATCACTGATATGGACATTCCTGAAATCAACGCTGGCGGTGTTCGCCATTCTGAAATCGCACGTCGTCTACGAGTAACAGGCTATCCAGCTGAGAAAATCACTGAAACAAGTAGTCTGGAACAAGTTCTTAAAACCATTGAGAACCAAGACTGCAAGCATGCTTATATTCTGGCTACCTATACTGCTATGCTTGAATTCCGCGAACTGCTGGCTAGTCGTCAGATTGTTAGAAAGGAGATGAACTAATGGTTTATACTTCACTTTCC
This sequence comes from Streptococcus sp. Marseille-Q6488, assembly GCF_946902925.1. Classification (NCBI taxonomy): domain Bacteria; kingdom Bacillati; phylum Bacillota; class Bacilli; order Lactobacillales; family Streptococcaceae; genus Streptococcus; species Streptococcus sp. Marseille-Q6488. The sequence continues at coordinate 6,260 of NZ_CAMPPZ010000013.1, forward strand.
TCAAAAGATGGCAATTACCCCTATCAGCTCAACATTGCCCACCTCTACGGTAACCTCATGAATACCTACGGGGACAATGGAAACATCCTCATGCTCAAGTATGTTGCTGAAAAACTGGGAGCCCATGTGACGGTTGACATCGTTTCTCTCCATGATGATTTTGATGAAAACCACTATGACATCGCCTTTTTTGGTGGTGGTCAAGACTTTGAACAAAGTATTATTGCAGACGACCTACCTGCTAAAAAAGAGAGCATTGACAACTACATCCAAAATGACGGTGTGGTTCTGGCTATCTGCGGTGGTTTCCAACTATTGGGTCAATATTATATTGAAGCTTCAGGGAGACGTATCGAAGGGCTAGGTGTCATGGGCCACTACACGCTCAACCAGACCAATAACCGTTTTATCGGTGACATCAAGATTCACAATGAAGATTTCAATGAAACCTACTATGGCTTTGAAAATCATCAGGGCCGTACCTTCCTCTCAGATGATCAAAAACCACTGGGACAGGTTGTCTATGGAAATGGAAATAACGAAGAAAAAGTCGGCGAAGGGGTTCATTATAAGAATGTCTTTGGTTCCTACTTCCACGGGCCTATCCTCTCTCGTAATGCCAATCTGGCTTATCGCCTAGTCACTACAGCCCTCAAGAAGAAATATGGTCAGGACATCCAACTCCCTGCCTATGAAGATATTCTCAGCCAAGAAATCGCTGAAGAATACAGTGATGTCAAAAGCAAGGCTGACTTTTCTTAAACAAAAGGAAATTATATCAAAGAACTCTGTTATCTTGTGGGAGTTCTTTTTGTCTGTTCTTTTACCCTTCTCCCTTGCATTTTCTCTCATTTTTTGCCAAAATAGAGGAGTAGAAAGAAGGTAGCATATGTCTAAATTACAACAAATCGTAACATATCTTGAATCAGAAAAACTAGACGTCGCTGTCGTATCTGACCCCGTCACAATCAATTACCTCACTGGCTTTTACAGTGATCCCCATGAACGCCAAATGTTCCTTTTTATCCTAGCGGATCAAGAACCCCTCCTCTTTGTCCCAGCCCTTGAGGTTGAGCGTGCTACTAGCACTGTTTCCTTCCCAGTTGTGGGCTATGTGGATTCTGAAAATCCATGGCAAAAAATGAAACATGCTCTACCACAGCTTGATTTCAAACGTGTCGCTGTTGAGTTTGACAATCTCATCTTAACCAAATATCATGGCTTGAAAATAGTCTTTGAAACTGCTGAGTTTGACAACCTCACACCTCGTATCCAACGCATGCGCCTCATCAAATCAGCTGATGAAGTGCAAAAAATGATGGTTGCAGGTCTCTATGCGGACAAGGCTGTTAAGGTTGGTTTTGATAATATTTCTCTTGATAAGACAGAGACAGATATCATCGCTCAAATTGACTTTGCCATGAAACGTGAAGGCTATGAAATGAGCTTTGATACCATGGTCTTGACTGGTGATAATGCTGCAAATCCGCACGGCATTCCGGCAGCTAACAAAGTTGAGAATAACGCCCTTCTCCTCTTTGACCTTGGTGTTCTAGTCAACGGTTACGCATCAGACATGACTCGTACAGTCGCTGTCGGTAAACCTGACCAATTCAAGAAAGACATTTACAACTTGACTCTTGAAGCCCAACAAGCTGCCCTTGACTTTATCAAGCCAGGTGTGACTGCCCATGAAGTGGACCGCGCTGCCCGTGAGGTCATCGAAAAAGCTGGTTATGGCGAGTACTTCAACCACCGTCTCGGTCATGGTATCGGTATGGATGTTCACGAATTCCCATCTATCATGGAAGGAAACGACATGGTCATCGAAGAAGGCATGTGCTTCTCTGTTGAACCAGGAATCTATATCCCTGGTAAAGTCGGTGTCCGTATCGAAGACTGCGGTGTTGTTACCAAGAATGGCTTCGACCTCTTTACAAGTACCAGCAAAGACTTACTTTATTTTGATTAATATTCATCTAATACTCAATGAAAATCAAAGAGCAAACTAGGAAGCTAGCCGCAGGTTGCTCAAAGCACTGCTTTGAGGTTATAGATAGAACTGACGAAGTCAGCTCAAAACACTGTTTTGAGGTTGTGGATAGAACTGACGAAGTCAGTAACCATATATACGGTAAGGCGACGCTGACGTGGTTTGAAGAGATTTTCGAAGAGTATAAAATCTTCCCACAATAAAACGCATACTATCAAGGTTTTCAATACCTGATACTATGCGTTTTTTCTGATTTTTAGGACTTTCTCCACATCCTCTTTACTTAATCTTCTTAATACTTTGACTAAGGATAAATCCTACAATCATCCCTACCATATTTTGCATGAAATTTGGTAAGATCTCTGGTAGGGCTGCTGTCCAGCCATTCATCAATGTAGAACCCAAGGCGTAACCCCCTACCATGGCAATCGTTGCTAAGATAAGGCCTAACCACTGAGTTTTTCCTTTAAGTCCTGCGAAAAATCCCTGCAAGCCATGGTTGAGCAAGCTAAAGAACATCCACTGAGGGTAGCCTGATAAGAGGTCAATCAAGAAACCTGCTAGTCCTCCGACTACAGCCCCTTCGCGACTACCAAAGTAGAAGGCCGTAAAGAAGACACCCGCATCTAAAAGAGTTAGAATGCCTGTCGGTGTTGGAATTTTTAAGAAATAACCTAGAACCACAGAGAGGGCGGTTAATAGTGATACAAGGGCGATTTTAGTTGTTTTGGTTTGCTTCATATTGTCTTACTCCATACTGATCTGCTTGTGCAATAGCACGATAAACGAAAGCCTTAGAGCTTTCTACTGCTGGTAAAAGTTCATCACCTTTGACTAGATGACTGGCAATGCTGGAGGCAAAGGTACAACCTGCACCAGCATTTTGCCCTTGGATGACGGGATTTTCTAGGACTGTAAAGGTTTGTCCATCATAAAAGACATCTACAGCCTTGTCCTGACTAAGGCGATTGCCTCCCTTGATAATGACTGCTGACGCTCCTAAGTCATGCAATTTCTGTGCTGCAGTTTTCATATCTTCAAGGGTTCTAATCTCTTGATCTGCTAGTAATTCTGCTTCAGGAAGATTAGGCGTAATCACACTGACATGAGGGAAAAAGCGAATCAATTCTTGACAGAGCTCACTTACAGCTACGTCGTGCGTTTCCTTGCAGACCAAGACAGGATCCAGAACCACAGGCACTCCTGGGCGTTGTTTGATAAAGTCCAATGCCTTCTCAGCCACACTGACAGTTGGAAGAAGACCAATCTTAATTCCCCCAAACTCCACATCACGCAAGCTATCTAATTCATGTTGAAAAATGGTATCGTCAGTTGGAAAGACTTCAAATCCTTTTTCTGTCAAGGCTGTCAAACAAGTCACTGCTACAAAGCCATGCAAGCCGTTCAAGGTATAGGTAGCCAAATCCGCGGACAAACCACCACCACTAAAAATATCATTTCCAGAAAGTGCTAAAATACGATTATTCTTCATAACGAATCTCCTTTAAATATAAACCATTTGGTGCTGCAGTGGGACCTGCAAGTTGCCTGTCCTTTTTCTCCAAGATGAGGTCAATCTGCTCTACTGGCATGCGGTTATTGCCAATTTTGAGTAGCGTCCCCACCATATTGCGAATCTGCTTATACAAGAAACCATTTCCTGAAAAGGTAAAGGTCAAAAACTGGCCTGTCTCATCCACCCTAAGGCTAGCTTCTGTAATAGTGCGAACCTTATCTTCTACACTAGTCCCAGAGGCTGTAAAGCCTGTGAAATCGTGGGTTCCCTCTAGCTTTTTGATTGCAATCTGCATTTGTTCCACATCGAGTTGGTAGGGAAAGTGAGTGGCATAGTGACGGCGCATCGGATTTTTGGGACGCCCCCTATCCACGATAAACTCATAGGTTTTGCTATGTTTGGCATAACGGCAATGAAAATCATCCGCTACAAGCTCAATCGAGATCACATCAATATCTTCAGGGGACTGAGTGTCTAGAGCAAAACGGAGCTTCTCCTCATCCATTTGATAAGGCAGGTCAAAATGAATAACCTGTCCTAAAGCATGAACCCCACTATCTGTCCTACCAGCACCGTGAACAGTGATAGCTTGCCCCTTATTTAACCTGGTCAAGGTTTTTTCAATTTCTTCCTGAACGCTACGCGCATGAGGCTGGCGCTGAAAACCAGCAAAGGCGTAACCATCATAGGAAATAGTTGCTTTATATCTCGTCATAACTTCTATTTTATCAAGAAAATAATCTGTAAACAAGTTCCTAAATCAAATAGTGTCTGGGTACAAAATTCACAAAAAGAAAAACTTAGGAAACCAATCCTAAGCTCTCTTTTGAAGTAAGTACATGACAAAGATAGATGTTACAATCAACCAACCTCCTAAGATGGTAAAGACTAGCATGCCATTGTGAGTTAGTAAGCCAATTGCACCTAGAACAAATGGGGTCGTAAAGGCTCCAAAACTACAGCCTAAAACTGCAAATGAAGTGGCTTGATTGAGGAGTTTAGCTGGAATTCGTTCAGAGACAAGTTGAAAAACTGTCGTCAAGGCTACACTGTAGGCAAAACCAGCCAGAATGCTTCCTGCTACTACCACCCACAAGGATGGAGCCAGAGCAATCACAATTTGCCCTAAACCGAAGGTAATACCAGACCAGAGGAGCAGTTTCTCTTTAAAGATAGAAATCAAGAAAGAAAAACTCACACCAGCCACAATCCCGATCAACTGCATGACACTAAGAACAAAACTAGATAACTGGGCATCTCCAAGTCCTCTTTCCACCATCAAACTTGGAATACGAATAGTAATAGCCGTATTGGTACAAACTACAACCGCTGCTTCAATAGCTAGGGTAAAAATCAAGCCTTTCATTTCTCGAGTTAAGCGACTTGCTTCCTTCGCTTTTTTCTTGACTTCTTTCTTTTCTTTTCTATAAGGGACAAAGAGCAGATAAAGGGTCAGCACCAAAAATCCAGCACTATAAGCTAGGAAGGTAGCTGTCCAACCAAAGGCCAACAACTGGCCGACTGCCAAGGTAATGAGAGAAGCTCCAACAACCTCTGCAGAACCACGTAGCCCTAACATCTGAATTCGCGTTTTCCCTTGATAACGCTCACTGATGATAGAAATAGCCTTGGCATTGATCATCCCAACTCCCAAACCAAAAAGAATCCGTGTTCCAAATACAAAAGGATAGGCTTGATACCAAAAGGGTGCTGTTCCACTCAGTGATAAAATCAGCAATCCCAAACTAATTTGTAAGCGCTCAGGAAAGATTTTTTCTAAAAAACCATTTAGTAGTAACATCATCATAATCCCAAAAGAGGGCAAGCTCGCCAAAAGCTCAATTTGTTCCTTAGGATAACCTTGATAATAGTCAAACATGGCTGGCAGGGCACTCGAGATGGAAAAGGACGTAATCAAAACGAGGGAGAGAGCCAAAATACTGGCCCGTTCTAAAAATTGTTTCATGAAATCTCTTTCTATATTTCTCTTAATCTTCTAATTTTTTGATAGTTATCAAACAAGCAAGAAAAGAAGAAGCCTCTTTAGTGTACAGACTCCTTCTTAAACTCGAAAATGAATCCCTTGTGTCTTAGGATGACTTTCTCTTGATTTGCTTAATAAAGTAGAAGATAAATCCTGCTACCATATAGGCAACAAAGATAATCAGACACCACTTGAATACGACATCCCATCCCTTGTTCACATTCAAAAAGAAGTAAGGGAAAGGATTATCCTTGGCATTTGGAATATTGAGTTTTAGAACCAAGCCATTAAAAAGAGCAAACATCATATACAGCAAGGGTAAAATCGTCCACACAATTGGATCCCAAATCTTGTATTGACCCTGTTTGTCAAAAAAGAGGGTATCTGCGAAAAACCAGAGGGGAACGATATAGTGGCAAAGGAAATTTTCCAGAGTATAGAAATTAGTCGCAATGGGCGCTAAGAGGAAATGGTAAATCACACAGGTAATCATGATACTCATGGTGACCCCACCTTTTAAACGCAAGAGACTTGGTCTTTGCCAGTTTTCACCTACACGGCTCATAACCTTTAGGAGATAAAGGGTAAAAATAGTTACCAAGAGGTTGGACAGAACCGTGTAATAGAGAAGCATCCCAAAACCACCATGCTTGGTAATTTCAAGATAAACTCCCGTAAAAGCCGCTAGAAACAAGAAGATACGGCTATAAAATACAAATTTATAGTGTTTTGACATACTTAAATCTTCTTCACAAACTCTGATTTGAGTTTCATGGCACCAAAACCATCAATCTTACAGTCGATATTGTGGTCGCCTTCTACGATGCGGATATTTTTCACGCGCGTCCCTTGTTTCAAATCTTTTGGCGCACCTTTTACTTTCAAGTCCTTGATGAGAGTTACTGTATCACCGTCAGCCAATTTATTTCCGTTGGCATCGATAGCGACAAGGCCCTCTTCTACATCTGCAACTTCAGCAGGATTCCACTCATAAGCACACTCTGGGCAAACCAGTAGGGCACCGTCTTCGTAGACATACTCTGAGTTACATTTTGGACAATTTGGTAAGTTGTTCATGGTTTCTCCTTATCATCATTCACTATTCTTTGAAAATCAAAATTTCTCGAACAGCAACTATTATACCCTAAAATCAGCATTTTGACAAATTTAGAAAAAACCGATATCCATCTATCGGCTTTTCTACATTTACATTCTTTTTTCAGCTTCTGCTTTGATTTTTTCAACTACTTCTTGAATGTTCAATCCAGTTGTATCAAGGTAAACTGCATCCTCTGCTTGTTTGAGAGGCGAAGTCTCACGATGACTATCCTTGTAGTCACGCGCAGCAATTTCCTCTTTTAGTATTTCAAGGTTTGTTTCAATTCCCTTGGCAATATTTTCCTTGTAACGACGCTCTGCTCTTTCATCTACCGAAGCTACTAGGAAAATTTTTAATTCTGCTTGTGGCAATACAACAGTTCCAATATCGCGGCCATCCATGACAATCCCGCCTTGCTGGGCGATTTTTTGTTGGAGAGAAACCAGTTTCTCACGCACTTGAGGAATTGCTGCAATAGCAGAAACATGATTGGTCACTTCATTTTCACGGATAGGATGAGTAATATCCACATCGCCTACAAAGACAAGCTGATCTCCAGTTTCTGAGCGTCCAAAGCTGATTGGATGCTGGTCCAACAAGGCTAGAAGGGCTTCGACTTCTTCTACTCCTAACTGGTTCTTGAGAGCCATGTAGGTCGCTGCACGATACATGGCACCTGTATCTAGGTAAGTATAACCAAAATCCTTAGCAATAATCTTTGCGACCGTACTCTTACCACTTGAAGCAGGACCGTCAATAGCAATTTGAATTGTTTTCATATCGGCTCCTATTTTATTTTTATAACATCACCTGGATTAGCAAACCAAGATCCTGTAGCCATGTGCCCAGGATTCAAGGCCTCTAACTGAGCAATGGAGATTCCTGCACGAGCTGCAATAGCTGCTTCCCCTTCTCCTGCTAAGACTTTTGTCGTCCCTTCTGGATCTGTAGCTTCCTCCGAGTGTTCAGAAGAAGATTCTGAACTCTGTTCAGGCTGGGAACTACTAGATGATGAAATCTGTACTACATTTGCATCTGAATCGTGAAAATCTTTCAAGGCTGCTGTGCGATTACTCCCACCTGATGAAAGATAGATGAGAACAATAATCATCACCACCACAATTACAAAGAAAATACTGGCTAGGATCGTCAAGACACGATTGGCCACTACATCTCTGCCTTGAGTTCTCTTACGACGTTCTGATCTTGTTTCTTCTTGATTTTCATAAATATCTTCTTGCCACGGTTCTTTTTCCATACCCTGCTCCTTGTTTTTTTTTACTTTTCTTATTACAATATAAATATGAAAATCACACTTATACCTGAACGATGCATCGCCTGTGGGCTTTGCCAAACTTATTCTGATTTATTTGATTACCACGATAATGGAATCGTGCGTTTTTACGATGACCCTGACCAACTAGAAAAAGAAATTTCTCCTAGCCAGGATGTCTTAGAGGCTGTTAAAAATTGCCCAACTCGCGCCCTGATTAGCAATCAGGAAGCCTAAATCAATAGCGATAATCCACTTCCTCTAGTTTAGCACATTTCCATGTAAAATTATAGTCTTTTCACTTTATTTTTTTCTGTAAAATCAGGAAGGTCACTTTTTTCTTTGATCAGATAAAGTGGTCTTTTTTTAGTCTCCAAATAAATTTTACTAATGTACTTGCCGAGAATCCCAATGGTCAAGAGTTGAATGCCTCCAAGAAAGAGAATGACAGCCATCAGAGAGGTCCAACCTGATGTCGGATTGCCCAAAATGAGGGTCCGAACCACAACAAAAAAGGTCATCAGTAGAGAAATAAAACAAGATAGGAGACCAGCTACAAAGGCTATAGTCAAGGGAAAATCTGAAAAATTAACAATCCCTTCAATGGAGTAGAAAAAGAGTTGCCTAAAACTCCAACTGGTCTTGCCAGCCTTCCTTTCGACATTTGGATAGTCCAGATAGTGGGTTTTAAAGCCGACCCAGGCAAAAAGTCCCTTCGAAAAACGATTGGACTCAGTCAAGCTTAAAATGGCATCGACCACAGACCTTCTCATCATGCGAAAATCACGAACACCTGACGGCAGGGCTACTGGACTGATTTTTTTCATGAAGCCGTAAAAGAGATCAGCACAGAAACTGCGAAAGAAGGGTTCTCCCTCCCGACTGGTTCTGCGTGTTCCTACACAGTCTAAATCTGCATTCTGGTCTAGTAAGTTTTTCATCTCAAGCAACATACTAGGAGGATCTTGGAGATCTGCATCCATCACCACCACCAGATCTCCTGTCGCATATTGCAAGCCTGCATATAGAGCAGCTTCTTTGCCAAAATTTCGCGAGAAAGAAATATAATGAACTGCCGGATTTTGTTCTCGATAGGCCTTTAAGAGTCTCAAGGTCCCATCACTTGATCCATCATCGACAAAAACATACTCGATTTCTGTTTCCAAATCTGGAAGTAAAGCTTCCAAAGCCTGATAAAAAAGAGGAAGTACTTCCTCTTCGTTTAAACAGGGGACAATGATTGACATCACCATCTTAGTCTTCAAATCCATTTGGATGCTTGCTTTGCCAACGCCATGCGTCTTCACACATTTGGGTGATGCCGAGTTCTGCTTCCCAGCCGAGTTCTGCTTTGGCTTTTGCAGGATCTGAATAGCAGGCTGCGATATCCCCTGGGCGACGTTCTACAATGCGGTAAGGAATTGGGCGCCCCACTGCTTTTTCCATGTTTTGGATAATTTCAAGAACAGAATAGCCTTTACCAGTTCCAAGGTTATAAACATTTAGACCTGAACCTTTTTGAATTTTTTTCAGAGCTGCAACGTGACCTTTAGCCAAATCGACAACATGGATATAGTCACGAACACCTGTTCCATCTTCCGTATCGTAATCATCTCCAAACACTTGCACTTGCTCTAGTTTACCAACGGCTACTTGAGTCACATATGGCAAGAGATTGTTTGGAATACCGTTTGGATTTTCTCCCAAATCTCCACTCTCATGGGCTCCGATTGGGTTAAAGTAACGAAGCAAGACCACATTCCATTCTGAGTCTGCTTTGTAAATATCCGTCAAAATTTCCTCTAGCATAAGCTTGGTGCGGCCATATGGGTTGGTCACTGAAAGTGGGAAATCTTCCAAGATTGGCACTGTATGCGGATCTCCGTAAACTGTCGCAGAAGAACTGAAAATAATGTTTTTACAGTTGTTTTCTTCCATGACCTTCAAAAGACTAACAGTTCCAGCGATATTGTTGTCATAGTAGGCAAGAGGGATACGGGTTGATTCGCCAACAGCCTTCAAACCAGCAAAGTGAATGACCCCTGTTGGTTCTTCTTGTTTGAAAATATCTCTGAGAGTATCAGTATCACGAATATCTGCCCCATAAAACGGAATTTCAACTCCTGTGATTCTTTCAACAACTTCTAAACTTTTTCTGTTACTATTCACAAGGTTATCCACCACAACAACCTGATGACCTGCTTGGATTAACTCAATAACTGTGTGGGTTCCGATAAAACCTGCTCCACCCGTTACCAAAATCTTTTCTTGCATCTTTTTTCCTCGATTCTCGGATCATTTTTTCTTATTTTACCATTTTTGATAGGGAATGTCATTTGCCATCCTAGAGGGGAGGCTAAAATTTCAGTAAAATTCTTATTTGCTTTTTACTCGTTTGACATAGTTTTCAATTGGGTAGTTTGCTGGGTCTAAGGTCATTTCCCTGCTTTGGACCAGTTGGGCTAGGTGGTAACCAATGATAGGACCAGTTGTGAGGCCTGATGAACCTAGTCCACTAGCAGCATAGACACCTGCTAAGCCAGGTACTTGCCCAAAGAAAGGTGAGAAATCACTGGTATAGGCACGGATTCCCACACGCTCAGCTCTTGAAGTCGCTACTGCCAAGATTGGATAGTGAGGCAAGGCTGCCTCCTCCATTTGTTGGAGTAAGGTTTCATCTACCGTCAAATCAAATCCCATGTCATTTTCATGGGTAGCGCCTAGGGATGATTTCCCACCTGCAAAAGGAATCAAATCCCACTCCCCTTCTGGCATAACAACAGGGTAAGCTGCCATGTCTTGGGCAAGCTGATAATCTCGGAGTTGTCCTTTCTGAGGACGAACATCTACAGCATAACCCAAGGGTTCTAATATGTGACCCAACCAAGCTCCCGTTGCCAAAACAACCTGGTCAAACACCTCTTCACCAATCTGGTAACCTGATGCTAAAGGTGTCAGAGTCACTTTTTCTTTGACCAGCTTGACATGACTGGCTTCCAGCAAACGAGTCACTAAGAGTTGACCATCTACTCTCGCTCCACCAGAAGCATAGAGCAAGCGGTCAAATCCCTGTAAGCCAGGGAATAATTCATTAGCTGATACTTGGTCTAGAATGGCTAATTGCCCTATCAAGGGAGATTCTTCTCTACGCTGGAGGGCTAGTTGATAGAGTTCTTCCAACTTGGATTCATCTCTTTTCAGGAGAAAGACTCCCGAACGTTGGTAAAAGTTGATTTCTTGCCCTGACTTGTCTAAATCAGCTAATAAATCCACATAAAAATCAGCCCCCAAGCGCGCCATCTTGTACCAAGCTTTATTGCGGCGTTTGGAAAACCAAGGACTGATAATTCCTGCTGCAGCCTTGGTTGCCTGACCCTGTCCATGGTCAAAAACGGTCACCTCTAGGTCACTTTCTTTCGAGAGGTAGTAGGCAGCTGTTGCTCCCACAATTCCTGCTCCGATAATAGCAACTTTTTTCATTGTTTTCACTTTCTAACTAGATATGGTGGAAAGGATTGGTCGATGCTTGACTAGGTACAATATCAATAGTCCAGCCATTTTCTCCTTTCCATTGATTAAGAAGCTCTGCGATTTTTTCCACAAACAGCACTTCGATATAGTGTCCTGGATCCAGTGCCAACAAGCCATCAGACAGCATATCCTGGGCAGTGTGGTAGTAAATATCACCAGTGATATAGACATCCGCTCCTTTAGCTAAAGCATCCTTATAGAAAGACTGCCCGCTACCACCACAGATGGCAACTCTTGAAATAGGCTTCTGCAAATCGCTCTCTTGATAATGCACCAATCGAAGGCTATCTAAACCAAAGACTTGCTTGACATTCTGGGCCAATTCCTCAAATGTCTGAGGCTGAATATTTCCAATACGTCCAATCCCACGTTCAGGGCCTGTTTCCTGCAGATAAGTCGTTTCCTCGATACCTAACATCTGACAGAACCAGTCATTGAGACCATTTTCAACGATGTCAATATTGGTATGACTTACATAAACTGCAACGTCATGCTTGATGAGATCAATGTAAATCTGATTTTGTGGACGGCTGGCTACCAAATCCTTGATGGGACGGAAAATCGGCGCGTGCTTGACAATAATCAAGTCCACACCCTTTTCAATGGCTTCAGCCACCGTTTCTTCACGAATATCCAGAGCAACCATGACCCTTTGGATATCCTTGTCCAAAGTTCCAATTTGCAGGCCACGACTGTCTCCCTCCATAGAAAATTCCTGGGGGCAAAAGGCTTCATAAGCTTGGATCACTTCACTTGCTAACATGGAGCACCTCCTTGATGGCTTGAATTTTATCGACTAGAACTTGACGTTCCTCCAGATTTTTTTCTGGGATTTGTCCAAGGGCAAACTCTAGCTTAGCAGCTTCTTTTTGCCATTTTTGGACAAAGACTGGACTGACCTCTTTGCACAAGAAAGGGCCAAAGTGAACATCAATGGCTGATAGCTTCATTTGTCCTGCTTCCACCACCAAAATCTCGTAAAACTTGCCAGCTTCTTCTAAGATGCTTTCAGCTACAATCTGAAACCCATTCTCTTGTAGCCAGATGCGCAAGTCGTCTTCACGATTATTGGGCTGGAGGATCAATCGTTCTACATTAGCTAACTTGTCCAAGCCTTCTTCTAAAATCCTAGCAATCAAACGACCACCCATACCAGCAATGGTAATGACAGACACTTGGTCTGCCTCTTCAAAAGCTGCCAGCCCATTGGCTAAACGGACTTGGATTTTCTCCTTTAGACCATGAGCTTCAACGTTTTTGACTGCGGACTGGTAGGGACCTTCCACCACCTCACCTGCAATAGCACTTTTAATTTGGCCTCTCTCGACCAAGTCGATAGGCAGATAAGCATGGTCACTTCCCACATCTAATAAAATGGCTCCCTGTGGCACAAAGGAAGCCACTAATTCTAATCTCTTTGAAATCATTCTCTCTCACTTTCCAAACTCTATTACCTCTTATTATACCACATTTCAGCTAGCACTCCTCCACCTAAAAAGACCGCAATCCACAGATTGCAGCCTTTCTTTATTTTTTCGCTTGGTAACGACTGGTTAAGATAAATATCACGGTAAAGACCAACATCATGACACCATAAACAGGTAAAGTTTGTCCTGTTAAGGTTGAAATTTCAAGCAATTTTTGAATTCTTGGGAAGAGAGCTGTTGCTAGGAAGCCTCCTACTGACCAAACAATCAAGAGGACACGCCATAGGGTAAATGGCATGCAGGCTCTAAATACGGATAAGAAACCAATTGACCCCAAGAGATAATAGAGTAGAGTTGAGATTTCTAACTCAGACCAACCTTGGCTACTTCCAAATATTTTCACAAACAGAACGCTGAACACAACCATGAGAGCACTTGGTAGGGCACGAAGCATGGATCTTCTAAGGAAATTTGGCTCAACAGGTTTGATATTTCTCTCAAAAGTCAGAACGAATGGCGGGAAACCTTCCACAAACTGGTCAATCATAGTAATCTGGATCGGAATGAAGGGGAAAATCAAGATCCATTCAGACCGCCCCAGAAGAGCACTGGCAATACAGATGACTGCGAGCAAGAAAGAATAGATGGTCTTTATCAAGAAAATAGGGGCGATATGGGCAATGTTATTGACTACACGACGGCCTTCAAAGAGAATCTCAGGAACATCATTAAAGTCAGAGTTCAAGAGAACTAGATTAGCAATCTGACGAGTCGCCGGATCTCCCTCAGCCATCACGATAGAACAATCCGCCTCACGAAGGGCCAGGATATCATTAACTCCATCCCCAGTCATAGCTGTTGTATGGCCTGCTTTTTTCAACGTTTGGATGATGAGTTTCTTTTGATGAGGGGAAACACGACCGAAAATGGCTGTTTCCTCAGCCATATCAACCAATTCCTCATCCGTGATTTTTGAGCAATCTACATAACTGTGATAGTCTGCAAAGCCAGCCTTCTGGGCAATACTGGACACAGTGACCGGATTATCACCAGAGATAATCTTGAGGCCCACTTCCTGAGAACGGAGATAGTCCAGCGTCTCTGCTGCTCCTTCTCGAATGGGATCCAAGATTTCCAGCAAGGCTTGAGCCTGAATATCAGATGGTTTCTGTGGTTTGTGATGGTCTAGTTTTTCCTGACTGAGGGCTAAGACCAAGACACGTGAACCTCTCTCCAAGGCCTCTCTGGCTTCTGGGACCTCAGAATCCAGCAACATCTCAGGCGCCCCTAAGAAAACTGTTCCCAAACCTTCCAATTCCATTGCTCCCCACTTGCGGTCGCTAGAGAAGGGGAGATTGGAAATCATAGGATAGGCTACTAGACCTTGGAAACGCTGGCGAATAGCTTGGGCAGTTGGATTTTTATCCTCACTATGGGCTATGTAGCTTGTCAGGATGCTAGCAAGCGCTGACTCTCCATACTGTTCGGTCAAAGGAAGAACGGCTTCCACCTGCATCTTTCCTTGGGTGATGGTACCCGTCTTGTCCAGACAGAGCATGTCCACGCGCGCCAAGGTCTCAACAGAGTACATCTCCTGCACCAAGACCTTTTTCAAACCTAGCTTGATCACTGCAGTCAAGAGCGAAGTAATGGTCAAAAGGGCGATTCCCTTGGGCAACATTCCCAGTAGGGCTGTCGACGAATTTACAACGGATGACTTGAGAGGCAGGCCTTTTAAAAGCAAGGCTTCTAGCAAGAGAGCCAGACCAAAGGGAATGATAATCTTCCCAGTAAAACCAGCTAACCTGTCCAGCGATTTCATGATACGAGAGTTGATTGGTTTAACGGTCTTGGCTTCCAGCATGAGTTTGGCAGCATAGTTGTCTGCACCGACATGGTGAACTTGAGCTAAAACTGACCCACTGGCTAGGAAACTTCCAGACAAAAGCAAGGCGTCAACTTCCTTTTGCACCAAATCACTCTCTCCCGTTAGCATGGCTTCATTGACTTCCGCAAAACCTTCCAAAACCAAGGCATCACTGGGAATCTGCTCTCCTGCAGACAAACGAATGACATCTCCTAACACCAATTCTTCAGGATTCAGAGCCACTTCTTGGCCATCACGAATGGTTTTGACCTTTTCCTTGGTCATGAGATTGAGCTTGTCCACCATGTGTTTAGCCCGCAGCTCGGTCACAATCCCAGAAAAAGCGTTAAAGCAGATAACAGCAAAAAAGACCAAATTGCTCCAAGCCTGCACAAAGGCAAGGGCCAAAGCAATGGCAAAGTTCAAAGCGTTAAAAAGGGTAAAGACATTTCGTTTAACGATTTGCCAAGTGCTAGTACTGGCCGATGCAGTAAAATCATTGACCAAGCCCTTAGCCTGTCTTTCCTTGACTTCTCTTTGGGTTAATCCCATAATCTTATTTTTATCCATAAATTCTATCATATCATTTTTTTTAACAGAATTCTAATCTCATCCCAAATATGCACCTAGTCAAGGGAAAAGTTTGCCAGCCCTCCTTTGATAAGGTATAATAATAACAAGAAAATAATCGAAGGAGATCGCATGTTTTATACTTATTTACGTGGATTGGTTGTCTTGCTCCTATGGTCCATCAATGGCAATGCCCACTATCATAATACTGATAAAATTCCTAATCAAGATGAAAATTATATTCTGGTTGCACCTCACCGCACCTGGTGGGATCCTGTTTACATGGCCTTTGCGACCAAGCCAAAACAGTTCATCTTTATGGCCAAAAAAGAACTCTTTACCAACCGTATCTTTGGTTGGTGGATTCGTATGTGTGGCGCTTTTCCTATCGACCGTGAAAATCCTAGCGCTTCTGCCATCAAATATCCTATCAATGTCCTCAAAAAAAGTGATCGCTCTCTTATCATGTTTCCAAGTGGGAGCCGTCACTCAAATGATGTTAAGGGTGGCGTAGCCTTGATTGCCAAAATGGCCAAGGTCCGTATCATGCCGGTTACCTACACAGGTCCCATGACTTTGAAGGGCTTGGTTAGCCGTGAGCGTGTTGATATGAACTTCGGAAATCCAATCGATATCTCAGATATCAAGAAAATGAATGATGAAGGCATTGAAACAGTCGCCAATCGCATTCAAACAGAATTCCAACGTTTGGACCAAGAAACGAAACAATGGCACAATGATAAAAAACCAAACCCACTCTGGTGGCTTATCCGCATCCCTGCCCTTATCCTTGCGGTTATCCTCGCTATCCTAACTATCATCTTTAGCTTTATCGCAAGCTTCGTATGGAATCCAGATAAAAAGAGAGAAAACCTTGGTTAAATAAATACAACAATCCCTTGGCAAAAGCCAAGGGATAAATCTTTTATTCGATTTTCCATTTTTTGGCCAACCAGCTGGAAAAAACTAGAAATCGCTCAGCTACTTGTTCATGGTGTCCATAAGGATCAAAGACAAACTGACCATTCGGATAGCGTTTCTCAAGACTAGTATGGATCTGCTCAGCATAGGCTGGTGCTTGAGCCAAGCGATTAGTATGGTGTGCTCCTTCTGTTTGACCATTCTGTAAATACAGCAAACAGTCTAGATTTTTCACTGTCTCTGCCTTGCAGTAAGTCACAAAATCAGGATACCAAAAGGAACCGCAGATGGAGAAGACACAGGAAACATTGTCAAAGCTGAAAAGACTGTAGACTGCCACCAAACCACCTAGTGAGTAACCTCCATAAGCAAGGCGATTTTTATCCAAGCGATAAAGCGACTGCAACTTGTCCAAAAGACCTCCAAATAAATGACTATGATAGGCATTTGCCTGACCGCCAAAATCTGGAGCCCCATCTCTCAGAGCAGATGTCGCCCATGGAGTGTAGTCGTCTAGGCGATTTTTAGAGGTTAAGCCCACTAAAATCACAGATTCGGAAAGAAACGATAGGAAATCCAAGTTTCCATCATTCAATAAAATAGCCGGATAGGTTTGATTGGGGTCGTAGTTAGAAGGAAGGCTGATTTTGACTTGAATTCCTTCCCAATCAAACTTATTATTTATTGATAAAGTCATTGATTTTCTCAAGGGAATCAATCACTGCTGGACCATAGTCCATCAATTCATCGTAAGAGATGGTCATGATTTTTTGATTCTTAATAGCAGGAACGCTTTCCAAAACAGCATTTGCCTTCATCAACTCTACTGCTTTTTCATCCAATTTTTTATTACGATCGCTGGTTACATAGATAATCAATTCAGGATCCATTGACACGAGGTTTTCCAAGGTCAAGCCTGATGTCCCCGTAGCAACGTTTGTATAACCAAGTTGGTTCAGCAAACTTTCTTGCAAAGCAGACTTGTAGGCACCGAAGGTTTCATCATTATAAGCAACCATAATCAAAGCCTTTTTCTTTTCACCTTGACTTGCTGGATTTGCTTTCTTAACAGCGTCAATTTTAGTTTGTAATTGGGCCGCGTATTCATTGGCCTTGTCCTGAACATTAAAAATCATTCCAAGATTTTTGACATCTTCTACGATATTCCCCAAATCTTGCTGAATTGTTGAGAGAGAAGCTTTTTGAGTATAAACTGGGATTTTGTTTTCATTCCAAGTGCTAACTGTCCCCAAGGATTTTTCAGAAAACATCATGTTTCGACCCATCACAGCGTCTGGCTCATAAGAAAGGACTGTCTCTTGTGAGACTGTTTTTTTATCCCCAATTTGAGGAATAGTCGCAATCGCGTCCTTGTATTTGTCCGTCACAGCATTGTCTGGATTGAGCATGCCAACAATTTTATCCTTCAACCCCAACTCCAATAAAATTTCAGTGGTTGAAAGATTATTTGTAATAACTTTTTCAGGTGTCTTGTCAAAAACTTGTTCGACTTCATTCCCTTTCGCGTCATAGGTCTTAACCGTTAACGGATAAGTCGTCTCTGTGCTCGCCTTTTGACTTGTTTCTGAGCTAGATTGAGTGGTAGCTTTTTCTGTAGTAGTATTGCCACAAGCTGCCATGGTTAGGGTAGCTACTGTTACCAGTAAAATGCTGAGTGTTTTTTTCATCTTGTTTTCCTTTTCATTCTTATAAATAGTGAATCATGGCTTGCTGATCCTCGGTCCAAGTCACCTGACTTTGAACTCCATATACAGTTTGCAATGACTCAGGGGTGATGGTCTCCTTTGGAGTCCCTTGGTAAAGGATTTCTCCCTCTTTCATTAGATAGAGATAATCCGAATAGCGACAAGCAAGTTGAATATCATGCAGGACAGCTAAAACATTGACCTTGAGCTCCTTCACAATGGCCAACAAGTCTAACTGATACTTGATATCCAGGTGATTGGTTGGTTCGTCCAGGAGCAAGAGAGTCGGTTCTTGCGCCAAGGCGCGGGCTAACAAAACTCGCTGTTTCTCTCCTCCTGACAGGGACGAATAGAGACGAGTTTTCTTCTCAAGCATATCCACCTTAACGAGGGCATCTTGAACGAGGGTATAATCTCTTTCCTTTTCCTTCTGTAAAAAAGAGAGGTGGGGAGTTCTTCCCAGCAAGACGATTTCCTCAACTGTAGAATCAAACTGCAGTTGGTTAAACTGGGTCACAACTGCCATTTGCTTGGCTGTTTCTTTGAGCGTCCATTGTTCCAGAGGCTTTCCATCTAGGCTTATCAAGCCTTTGTCCACCTTTTCCTGACGATAGAGGAGTTTAAGTAGACTGGTTTTCCCGCTTCCATTTGGTCCTAATATCGTGTGAAATTGATTTCCTTCAACCTTAAAAGAGACTCCTTTGAGGATTTTTTTCTCTCCCAGTCCAAAGTGGACATCCTGACAAATCAAGTCCATATCAGGTCCTCACCTCCCTTCGCCTACCTCCAACAATGTAGATAAAGAAGGGAGCACCTACTAAGGCTGTGAAAATACCAATAGGAAGCTCTGCGTTTGGAATGGTGATACGAGAGAGTACATCTGCCCAGATGACAAAAAAAGCACCCAGTAAAGTCGCAACAGGAAAAAGTCTCTTGTAATTCGTTCCTACTAACCCTCGAGCTAAATGTGGAGTAATCAGACCGACAAATCCAATAATCCCACAGGTTGCCACTAATACTGCTGTCAGCACAGCCACCATTGTCACATAAAGATACCAATAAAAGCGTAAGGGAATCCCCAAAGTTAAAGCAGCCTCATCTCCCATCATCATCGCATTGAAAACACGATACTGGGTAGAGAAAAATAGAAAGGCTGTTCCTACTACTATAGTTGGCAGGACCAAGTCTGCCCAGGAAGTCCCAGCGAGCGAGCCCATGGTCCAAAACTTAATGGTCATCACACTGTCCGCATTAGCGCCAACTGAGATAATAAAGTTGGAAAAAGCTAGAAAGAGAGCATTGACCACCGTTCCTGATAAGATCAGACTAGATGTTGTCATCCTTCCCTGCATAGAGGCAATGATGAGGACAGCAATTGTTGCCAAAATAGCTCCAAGAAAAGCTCCAAGGCTAATCATCACTTTTAAACCAAGAATGATGCTTAAGGTTGCCCCTAGAGTTGCACCCGCAGAGATTCCTAAGACATAGGGCTCAGCGATGGGATTGTTTACCGTGGACTGCATCACACTACCACACATAGAAAGGCCTGCTCCTACTATCAGACCTAACAATACTCGAGGAAATCTCATGTTCCATACAATGGCAAGAGTAGACTTGGAAACCTCTCCTATCTCAAGAGGAAATCCCAACCTTCTCAAAATAATCCGATAGGTATCTCCTAGATCAATCGCAACAGATCCCATTGAAACTGCTAGAAAGAGAGAAATCCCTAAAATACCTAGCAAAATAACTAAAAGTAACACAAATTGCTGGTCTTGTCGGCTTCCAGAAAATTTGGAAAGCATGCAAACCTCCTTTGATAGAATCTTAAAAATTTAGAAAATTCTCATGAAAAGTATACCATATTTTCAACAATGGAACAAGATAAGAAAAATAAATATAGTTGATCTTACAGTGCTAATAATCGTAACCTAAGATTATACTTGAGTATATCGAGGCAAAGTGACAACATAAAAAGCCCTCTGAAGTCAGAGAGCTGATTTGAGCTCGGGCTAAAATCCTAGTGAAACAAAAAAATCTACACGATCAGAAAAGTCTCTATCGTGCCATTTTCATACATGATATATAGTCCAAGTAGAATGAATACTAAGGGCACAATGATTCGCTCGTATTTTTCAATTGTCTCGAATATTAAGGGAATAGAGGATAAGACCCGACTAATCTCGCATAAGATAATTATGCCGATTACAAACACAAGCAAGGCCACGAGGGTCTGTGACCAATCTAATGAAGCAAAATAAGGTATATAGATACCTAAATTATCTCCGCCAGACGCAATTGTTAGCAATGTAACTGTCCAAAACAGTTGATTTGCCTTGCTTTGTTCTAATCTTTCAATAATTTCTTCCTCTTCTTCCTCTTCTTCCTCACCTTCTCCAACAATTGCAAAGCGAATCCCTAAATAGATAGGGATTAAACCAAGCAATCCAACCATCCATTCTTCAGGCACGAAATTAACGACATAAGCAGCAACTAAACTCGCCCCTACAAGTAAGCCTGTGCCTAGATATTGCCCCGCATAAATATGCCATTTTTGTTTATTCTGTGATAGCTGTGCAAATAAAATAAATAAAATAATTAAATAATCGATACTGGTGGAAATATAAACACCAATAGCAGATATGATTGTCTGTCCCATAAAAAACCCTCCTGTATTAGTCAGTAATAAATCAGCAGATTTTAGGAGAGCACAGACACATTAATTTAGCTATCGCTAGTGGGTAATTTCGAACATAGGAAAGCATTTTACTCCTCCTCAAAACGTAGTTACAAAGTAATTTCTAACTGGAATTCGGTGACTACTTCCATGTAAAGTATAACATACTATACTTTACTTCGTAAAGTGTGGGCTCTCCGAGTAGCTACGCACCTTTATGGTGTAATTAGCTGATACCATTTGAGGTTTTTGTAGTCTCCAAAATTGTGACCGATAAAACCTCAATAAAAAAGCCCTCTGAAAATCAGAGAGCTGATTTGAGCTCGGGCTAAAATCCTAGTGAAAAAGATGAAACTCCTTGTGTTCATCGAACACTGTGTCATTTCCCTATTTTCATACGGATTTCTTACGCCCTTAGCATCATGATTCTTGCTGGATAAAACGTTTATAGACTAGACGGCGAGGAGAAGATTGTACAAAATTTTTAGTGAAACAAAAAATCTCCCCGAAGGGAGATCATTCTGGTTTATTTTACCTTACAGTGCTAGGAACTGTAACCGAAGATTATACTTGAGTATATCGAAGTAAGGTAACAAAAGTAAAAAGCCCTCTGAAAATCAGAGAGCTCCAGTCTTGCTGGATAAACCGTTTATAGACTAGGCGACGAGGCGAAGATTGTACTAATGGTACATCGAGCCGAAGCCAACGAAGTATAGAAACGGTTTAGACGCAAGATTAACGACGAAGTCCTAGAGAGTTGATTAACTCACGGTAACGGTTAACGTCGTTTTTACGCAAGTATGCAAGCAAGTTACGACGGCGACCGATTTTTTTCATCAATCCACGGTAAGTAGCGTGGTCTTTTTTGTGTTGTTTGATGTGTTCGTTAAGGTGGTTGATTTCCCAAGTAAGGACAGCAACTTGAACCTCTACTGAACCTGTATCACCTTCGTGACGTGCATATTGTGCGATGATTTCATTTTTTTTCTCTTTTGAGATTGCCATGATGTTTCTCCTTTTTATTTGGCTTCATCCGAGTGACAGGTTGGCATGCCTGTAACCAAGAAGAAGTTATTTGTCTTTACGACATTCACTATTCTACCAATAACTAACTTCTTTGTCAACAGATTTACTTTCTTGTTTTAAACATGCTATAATAATCATAGCAAGAAATCTAAGTTATCTGTTGTTAAACGAGGTGATTATCATGCCTAGATTCTATTCCCATCTCCCCTACTATCTGGTCATATTTTTCTTTTATTGGCCACTTTATGAGTTGTTATCACTAATCATTTCTGACCCCCTTTTTCTCAAGAGTCTCTACGTAAATAATATTCTCTTCTTTACACCTCTGGTAATCTTGATTGTATCGTTACTCTATAGCTACCGTTTCCGTTTCACACTTTGGTGGTTAAT
The DNA here is from genome assembly GCF_946902925.1 of Streptococcus sp. Marseille-Q6488. NCBI lineage: Bacteria > Bacillati > Bacillota > Bacilli > Lactobacillales > Streptococcaceae > Streptococcus > Streptococcus sp. Marseille-Q6488. The sequence goes on from NZ_CAMPPZ010000013.1 coordinate 28,240, forward strand.
TGGTAACGGACTGCTCTTTTGCTTTACTATCATAACTTTTGGTGAGTTTATACTAATTTACTTGCTAATCTATGAAACCTTGGCTCTGGTGGGCATGGCTTCTGGTATTGGCATCAAGCATATTCTACAAAAATGAAAAACAAAAAACTTTCACAAAATCCTTGAAAAATCTCACAATCATGCTATAATAATTCATAGAGACAAGTCACTTAGTCCCTTTCTACTAGAGAGTGCGTGGTTGCTGGAAACGCATAGAGAGCCTAAACTGATACTACTCTTGAGTTTTTTATGAAAACATAAAACGGTGGCCACGTTAGAGCCAATCAGAGGTGTCCCTCTCTTTTGAGGTACATAAATGAAGGTGGAACCACGTTGCGACGTCCTTTCGAGGATGTCGCAATTTTTTATGAGGAGGCTAACTATGGAGTTGCAAGAATTAGTGGAGCGCAGTTGTGCAATCCGACAAGCTTATCACAAACTGGAAGTTAAGCATCATGATTCCAAGTGGACGGTAGAAGAAGACCTCTTGGCTTTGTCTAATGATATTGGAAATTTCCAACGACTAGTGATGACCAAGCAAGGACGCTACTATGATGAAACACCTTACACACTGGAACAAAAACTTTCAGAAAATATCTGGTGGCTAGTAGAACTTTCTCAACGTCTGGATATAGACATTCTGACGGAAATGGAAAACCTCCTCTCTGATAAAGAAAAGCAATTGAACATTAAGACTAGGAAGTAGTCTGCAAAAAAGTCAATGCTTAGAAACTATGAAATAATAAAAAGGAGAACATCATGATTAACATTACTTTCCCAGATGGCGCTGTTCGTGAATTCGAATCTGGCGTTACAACTTTTGAAATTGCCCAATCGATCAGCAATTCCCTAGCTAAAAAAGCCTTGGCTGGTAAATTCAACGGCAAACTCATCGACACTACTCGTGCGATCACTGAAGATGGAAGCATCGAAATTGTGACACCTGATCATGAAGATGCCCTTCCAATCTTGCGTCACTCAGCCGCTCACTTGTTCGCCCAAGCAGCTCGTCGTCTTTTCCCAGACATTCACTTGGGAGTTGGTCCAGCCATCGAAGATGGTTTCTACTACGATACTGACAACACAGCTGGTCAAATCTCTAACGAAGACCTTCCTCGTATCGAAGAAGAAATGCAAAAAATCGTCAAAGAAAACTTCCCATCAATCCGTGAAGAAGTTACTAAAGACGAGGCACGTGAAATCTTCAAAAACGACCCTTACAAGTTGGAATTGATTGAAGAACACTCAGAAGACGAAGGCGGTTTGACTATCTATCGTCAGGGTGAATATGTAGACCTTTGCCGTGGCCCACACGTCCCATCAACAGGTCGTATCCAAATCTTCCACCTTCTCCATGTAGCAGGTGCTTACTGGCGTGGAAATAGCGATAACGCTATGATGCAACGTATCTATGGTACAGCTTGGTTTGACAAGAAAGACTTGAAAAACTACCTTCAAATGCGTGAAGAAGCTAAGGAACGTGACCACCGTAAACTTGGTAAAGAGCTTGACCTCTTTATGATTTCTCAAGAGGTTGGTCAAGGTTTGCCATTCTGGTTGCCAAATGGTGCGACTATTCGTCGTGAGTTGGAACGCTACATCGTAGACAAAGAGCTAGCTTCTGGCTACCAACACGTATACACTCCACCACTTGCTTCTGTTGAACTTTACAAGACTTCTGGTCACTGGGATCATTACCAAGAAGACATGTTCCCAACTATGGATATGGGTGACGGGGAAGAATTTGTCCTTCGTCCAATGAACTGCCCGCACCACATCCAAGTCTTCAAACACCATGTTCACTCATACCGTGAATTGCCAATCCGTATCGCCGAAATCGGTATGATGCACCGTTATGAAAAATCTGGTGCCCTCACTGGTCTTCAACGTGTGCGTGAAATGTCTCTTAACGACGGTCACCTCTTTGTGACTCCAGAACAAATCCAAGAAGAATTCCAACGTGCTCTTCAGTTGATTATCGATGTTTATGAAGACTTCAACTTGACTGAATACCGCTTCCGCCTCTCTCTTCGTGACCCTCAAGATACTCACAAGTACTTTGATAACGATGAAATGTGGGAAAATGCTCAAACCATGCTTCGTGCAGCCCTTGATGAAATGGGCGTGGACTACTTTGAAGCCGAAGGTGAAGCAGCCTTCTACGGACCAAAATTGGATATTCAAGTTAAGACCGCTCTTGGAAAAGAAGAAACCCTTTCTACTATCCAACTTGACTTCTTGCTTCCAGAACGCTTCGACCTTAAATACATCGGAGCTGATGGCGAAGAGCACCGTCCAGTTATGATTCACCGTGGAGTTATCTCAACTATGGAACGCTTCACAGCTATCTTGATTGAGAACTACAAAGGTGCTTTCCCAACATGGCTTGCACCACACCAAGTAACCCTCATCCCAGTATCTAACGAAAAACACGTGGACTACGCATGGGAAGTAGCGAAGAAACTCCGTGACCGTGGTGTTCGTGCAGACGTAGATGAGCGCAATGAAAAAATGCAGTTCAAGATCCGTGCTTCACAAACAAGCAAGATTCCTTACCAATTGATTGTTGGGGACAAGGAAATGGAAGACGGAACTGTTAACGTTCGTCGCTACGGTCAAAAAGAAACACAAACTGTCTCAGTAGATGATTTTGTTCAAGCTATCCTAGCTGATATCGCCAACAAATCACGCGTTGAGAAATAAGAACCTAGCACAAAAGCCTCCAGTCCGGAGGCTTTTTCGTCTCTTCTCACTCAAGGACTAGGTTCACTTGAGCAAACCGAATCCGCACTGTCGTTCCTTTTCCGACCTCAGACTCGATGCGAATCTGGTGCCCCAGTTCTTCAGAAATTTTCTTAGATAGGTAAAGTCCAAGTCCAGATGACTGCTGGGTTAGGCGTCCATTATACCCTGAAAAGCCACGTTCAAAGACTCGGAGGACATCACTGTTTTTTATCCCGATTCCTGTATCCTTGATACAAAGCTCTTGCCCGTACATATAAATCTCCAGACCACCTTCCTTAGTGTACTTGAGACTGTTTGAAATGATTTGCTCAATGACCACTAGTAGCCACTTTTTATCCGTTACGATTTCTTTATCAAGGTCATGTAGATTGACATTTAGGCCTTTTTGAATAAAGAAAAGAGCATATTTACGAATTATTTCCTTAACCAGATCCTCAATTTGAACCTGCTTTAAGACCAAATCATCATGGAAACTTTCTAAACGCAGGTACTGTAAAACTAGATTGGTATAGGAATCAATCTTGAAAATTTCCTGTTCTAATTGCTGCTTCAGTTGGCGGTCGGCTACTTCTGCAACTAAGAGTTGACTAGCTGCAATGGGGGTCTTAATCTGATGGACCCACAAGGTATAGTAATCCAGCAAATCCGTCAGTTTTCTTTCTGAATCTGATCTCTGCTGATAAAGTTCCATCTCACGCGCTTCTAATTTTTCAGCCAAGGCTCTTTCCAAAGGAGACTTGGCTTCCCTCTCACCATAGAGAAGTTCCTGACGATAGACCTGCATCTCCGCCAATATGTCCCAAGTGAAAAATAAGATGGTTACAAAGCAACACAAGAGGAAAAAGTAGAGAAAGTAAGTTCCTAAACTTGCGAATAAAAACTGAAAGAGCAAAACCAGAAACGTCAAAGAAAGCAGATAGACAAACAGGCGACTACGGGAGCGCAGATAGGCTAGAAAAAATTGTTTCCAATCAAGCATTCTTCAGTCCGTACCCTATTCCTTTCTTGGTCTCGATAAATCCTACCAAGCCCTGCTCTTCCAATTTTTTACGCAAACGAGCCACATTGACAGAGAGAGTATTATCATCAATGAAAAAGTCACTGTTCCAAAGCTCCCGCATGAGGTCATCACGCGCTACAATATTGCCCGCATGCTCAAACAAAACGCGTAAAATCTGGAATTCGTTCTTGGTCAAATTCAAGACTTGGCCTTGATAATGCACATCCATGGATTTGGTATTGAGGATAACACCAGCATATTCCAGTAAACTCTCGTCACGCCCAAACTCATAGGAACGACGCAACAAGCCCTGAACCTTGGCTAAAAGAACCTGCTGATCAAAAGGCTTGGTCACAAAGTCATCCGCCCCCATATTGATTGCCATGACGATATCCATAGCCTGGTCTCTCGAAGACAGAAACATGATGGGTACCTTGGAAATCTTGCGAATCTCCTGACACCAGTGATAGCCATTAAACAAAGGCAGTCCAATATCCATTAGGACCAGATGAGGTTCCGACTGAACAAATAGACTCAAAACTTCCATAAAGTCTTCTACCAGGACCACTTCAAATCCCCATTCAGAGAGCATTTTCCCGACCTGTTGACGAATGACCTGATCATCTTCTACTAATAAAATCTTGTGCATGCGCTCCTCCTTTTCTATTATTATAACAGATTTTTCCATGCTCGAAGGTCTGAAACTGAATTTGAAAGAGCTTGTTTTTAACCAGCAGATATAGGCAAGCCGACTAGCTAATTTGAGGGAAATTTGATAAGATAAAGAAAAGAAAGGAGCTCTTATGGCCAATATTTTTGACTATCTGAAAGATGTCGCATACGATTCCTTTTACGACCTTCCTTTGAATGAGTTAGACATTCTAGCCTTAACAGAAATCACCTACCTCTCCTTTGATAATCTGGTCTCCACAGCTCCTCAGCGACTTTTAGAACTGGCACCTCAGGTTCCAAGAGAACCTAACATGTTGACCAGCAAAAATCGCCTCCAGCTATTAGATGAACTAGCTCAACACAAACGCTTCAAAAATTGCAAACTCTCCCATTTTATCAACGACATCGACCCTGAGCTGCAAAAGCAATTTGCTGCTATGACATACCGCCTCACTCTCGATACCTATCTGATTGTTTTTCGAGGTACAGATGATAGTATTATTGGTTGGAAGGAAGATTTCCACCTGACCTATATGAAGGAAATTCCTGCTCAAAAGCACGCCATTCGCTATTTAAAGAACTTTTTTGCCCAACATCCTAAGCAAAAGGTCATTCTGGCTGGGCATTCCAAGGGAGGAAATCTAGCCATCTATGCTGCTAGTCAAATTGAGCAAAGCTTGCAAAATCAAATCACAGCAGTTTATACCTTTGATGCGCCTGGTCTCCACAAAGAATTGACACAAACCGAGGGCTATCAAAGGATAATGGATAGAACCAAGGTCTTTATTCCACAAGGTTCCATTATCGGTATGATGTTGGAAATCCCTGCCCACCAAATCATCGTTCACAGTACTGCCTTGGGTGGTATTGCCCAGCACGATACCTTTAGTTGGCAAATTGAGGACAAACACTTCGTTCAACTAGATAAGACTAATAGTGATAGTCAACAAGTCGACACAACCTTCAAGGAGTGGGTGGCCACAGTCCCTGATGAAGAACTCCAGCTCTACTTCGACCTCTTCTTTGGCACCATTCTAGATGCTGGGATTAGATCCATCAATGACCTGTCTTCCTTCAAGGCTATCGAACACATTCGTCATCTCTTCGTCCAAGCTCAATCCCTCACTCCAAAAAAAAGAGAAACCATGGGACGCCTCACCCAGTTATTGATTGATACCCGTTACCAAGCCTGGAAAAATAGATAAAAAGCTTATGAAAAGGTAATACTCTTCGAAAATCTCTTCAAACCACGTCAGCTTTATCTGCAACCTCAAAGCTGTGCTTTGAGCAACCTGCGGCTAGCTTCCTAGTTTGCTTTTTGATTTTCATTGAGTATAAAAACCTTTTCATAAGCTTTTTTGTTTTAAAGAAAAAATCACTCCTTCATCTGACTCTCTGCATCAGCCACGACTTGCTCTAAACTGGTCTGACCAAGTTCAGCCTCCATAGCCAGCTGAATTCTCTCCAATTTTTGATCCAAAACATCATGAATATGAGCTCCAACTGGGCAATTTGGATTTGGATTGTCATGGAAACTAAAGAGTTGACCGGTCTTACCAAGACACTCAACCGCTTGATAAACATCTAAAAGACTAATGTCCTTGAGATCCTTGACAATCTCTGTTCCGCCCGTTCCACGCGCTACTGAAATCAGCTCTGCCTTCTTCAACTGGGACAAGGTTTTTCTGATAATGACAGGATTGACCCCGACACTAGCAGCCAGAAAATCACTGGTCACCTTGCTTTCCTTCCCCTTGAGGGCAATAATAATCAGCATATGAGTCGCAATGGTAAATCTACTTGGAATTTGCATCCTCTTCTCCTTTTTATGAGGCTAGCCTGCCTCTACTCTTCTTTTTCTATTATTATACCCTTTTCAGTTGTAATGTCAATCGTTACCACTTTTCAACCAAGCATCTAATTCCCTATCATAACCCTCTTTCTGGGCCAATTCTCTCAAAAATTCCTGATGATGAGTATGGTGGATCCCATTGACCAGACTTTCATAATAAACCTCAAAATAGGGAAGTTTGAGGTCTTTAGCCAACTGCAATTCAGCTGCCACATCGTAGTCTACCCGTCGGAAGTCCATATCTACCAAGCCCTTGTCATCAAACTCCAAAATCATATACTGGGCCCGCAAGTCCTTCCGTAGCTGAGCGTCTAAAAAGAAAGGTTGCCCAATCGAACCAGGATTGACAATCAATTGTCCACCAGTCCCGTAACGAAGCAACTGCTGGTGAATATGACCATAAACAGCAATATCGCAAGGCGGATTGGTCACCAAGCGATCAAAATCCTCTTGCGCTCCAGTATGAATCAACTCTCGTCCCCAATTCTTATCAGGAAGATGGTGGCTAATTCCTACCGTCAAATCCCCAAACTGACGATGGATCTGGAGTGGTTGATTATGGAGCAGTTCAATTTCTTCTAGGGAAATCTCCTCTAGAACATACTGGCACTGGCGCAAGAGATAGCGTTGGCTGGGACGAGTACTATCCAATTCCTTACGGATACCATGCCACAGACTATCTTCCCAATTTCCCAAAACTCTAGCTGTAATCGGTAGTTGAGCCAACAAGTCCAAAATCCTTCTACGCCCTGTCCCTGGCATGAGAATATCTCCCAAAAGCCAGTATTCATCCACTCCTCGCTGCCGAGCATCTGCCAAAACAGCCTCCAAGGCGGTGGTATTTCCATGAATATCTGAAAGAAGAGCTATTTTCGTCATATCCATCTCCTCGTTTTTTCTCTTGCAATAAGTATAACATAAAAAGTCACAGCTAGAGAAATCTAGCTTTTTTTGATATACTAGATAAAGATATTAGACAAGAGGAAGCGAATGACCCCGAATAAAGAAGACTATCTAAAATGTATTTATGAAATTAGCATAGATTTGCATAAGATTACCAACAAGGAAATTGCTGCCCGCATGCAAGTCTCTCCCCCTGCCGTAACTGAAATGATTAAACGGATGAAGAGCGAAAATCTCATCCTCAAGGACAAGGAATGTGGCTATCTACTGACTGACCTCGGCCTCAAATTGGTCTCTGAGCTCTATCGTAAACACCGCTTGATTGAAGTTTTTCTGGTTCATCATTTAAACTATACGAGTGACCAGATTCACGAGGAAGCTGAGGTATTGGAACATACTGTCTCTGACCTCTTCGTGGAAAGACTGGATAAATTGCTTGGATTTCCCAAGACCTGCCCTCACGGAGGAACCATTCCTGCCAAGGGAGAACTCCTAGTTGAAATCAATAACCTCCCACTAGCTGACATCAAGGAAGCTGGCTCCTACCGCCTGACTCGGGTGCATGATAGTTTTGACATTCTCCATTATCTGGACAAGCACTCACTTCACATCGGTGATCAGCTCCAAGTCAAGCAGTTTGATGGCTTCAGCAACACCTTCACTATCCTTAGTAAAGACGAGGACTTACAAGTAAGTATGGACATTGCAAAACAACTCTATGTCGAGAAAATCAACTAATTTCTCCAATCCCCTACCAACCCTGAAAGTTTGATTTTCAGGGTTTTCTTATCTATTTTTTATATCAAAAATAGCATAAAAATCTAGTTATCCGCATAAAAACTGGACTTATCACACTTTATCAAGGTCAAAACCACTCAATTTACTACTAATTTACTACTTATGAATGAGCTTTGATACGACGATTTATCCTTGAAAAGTGAAGATATAAAGATACTTCCAATAAAATTTGAATATTTAATAGGTAGACACTTCAAAAAATGAGGTGTCTATTTTTTTACCCGATTTTGAAAGGAAGTGAACTTATGAAAACAAAAAATCAAGAATCAAAAGGTCGTTCCCCACTCTTTAAGACCATCAAACATTCATTCAGCCAATAAAAAAGAAAGGATAGGTAAAAATATGGAACTTAAATTTGTGATTCCCAACATGGAAAAAACATTCGGCAATTTAGAATTTGCTGGCGAGGATAAAGTCGTTCAGCGAAGAATCAACGGACGGCTAACTGTCTTATCAAGAAGCTATAATCTCTATTCTGATGTTCAAAGAGCAGATGATATTGTGGTGGTGCTTCCTGCTGAAGCTGGCGAAAAACATTTCGGCTTTGAGGAACGTGTGAAGTTAGTCAATCCACGTATTACCGCAGAGGGCTACAAAATCGGCACTCGTGGTTTTACAAATTACCTTTTACATGCTGACGACATGATAAAAGAATAAAGAAAGAGAGGAAAAATGATGAGATTAGCAAATGGCATTGTATTAGATAAAGACACGACTTTTGGAGAATTGAAATTCTCTGCTCTACGTCGTGAAGTGAGAATCCAAAATGAAGACGGGTCGGTTTCAGATGAAATCAAGGAACGTACCTATGACTTAAAATCCAAAGGACAAGGACGCATGATTCAAGTAAGTATTCCTGCCAGCGTGCCTTTGAAAGAGTTTGATTATAACGCACGGGTGGAACTTATCAATCCCATTGCGGACACCGTTGCTACTGCCACCTATCAAGGAGCAGATGTTGACTGGTATATCAAGGCAGACGATATTGTGCTGACAAAGGATTCTAGTTCATTCAAAGCTCAACCACAAGCAAAGAAAGAACCGACACAAGACAAATAGTCGCTAGGTAGAAAGGAGACTTTTTCGCATGAAACAGCGTGGTAAAAGGATTCGCCCATCTGGTAAAGATTTAGTCTTTCATTTTACGATAGCGTCACTCCTGCCTGTTTTCCTGCTGGTTGTCGGACTGTTTCATGTGAAGACAATCCAGCAGATCAACTGGCAGGATTTTAACCTATCACAAGCAGATAAGATTGACATTCCCTATTTAATTATCAGTTTCAGTGTCGCAATTCTTATCTGCTTGCTGGTAGCGTTTGTATTCAAACGGGTTCGCTATGATACGGTTAAACAACTTTACCACCGTCAAAAACTGGCAAAGATGATACTTGAAAACAAGTGGTATGAATCTGAACAGGTCAAAACAGAGGGTTTCTTTAAAGATAGTGCTGGTCGTACAAAGGAAAAGATAACCTACTTCCCTAAAATGTATTATCGACTTAAAAATGGCTTGATACAGATACGGGTGGAAATCACGCTGGGAAAATATCAAGACCAACTCTTACACTTGGAAAAGAAATTAGAGAGTGGCTTGTACTGTGAGCTGACGGATAAAGAGTTAAAGGATTCCTATGTGGAATATACTTTGCTCTATGACACCATAGCCAGTCGTATTTCTATTGATGAAGTAGAAGCTAAAGATGGTAAACTTCGCTTAATGAAAAACGTATGGTGGGAATATGATAAGCTCCCTCATATGTTGATTGCTGGTGGTACAGGTGGCGGTAAAACTTACTTTATACTGACACTGATTGAAGCCTTGCTTCATACAGATTCAAAACTGTATATTCTTGACCCGAAAAATGCTGACCTTGCGGACTTAGGTTCTGTGATGGCAAATGTCTACTATAGAAAAGAAGACTTGCTTTCTTGCATTGAAACATTCTATGAAGAAATGATGAAACGTAGTGAGGAAATGAAGCAGATGAAGAACTATAAGACTGGCAAAAATTATGCTTACTTAGGTCTCCCGGCACACTTCTTAATCTTTGATGAATACGTCGCTTTCATGGAAATGCTGGGAACAAAAGAAAACACCGCAGTTATGAATAAGCTGAAACAGATTGTCATGTTAGGTCGTCAAGCTGGCTTCTTTCTAATACTGGCTTGTCAACGTCCAGACGCAAAATATTTAGGCGACGGAATCCGTGATCAGTTTAATTTCAGAGTGGCTTTAGGTCGTATGTCTGAAATGGGCTATGGCATGATGTTTGGCAGTGACGTACAAAAGGATTTCTTCTTAAAGCGAATCAAAGGTCGTGGCTATGTTGATGTAGGAACAAGTGTCATATCAGAGTTTTATACTCCCCTTGTACCAAAAGGATATGATTTCTTGGAGGAAATTAAAAAGTTATCCAACAGCAGACAGTCCACGCAGGCGACGTGCGAAGCGGAAGTCGCAGGTGTGGACTGATCTTGCTGGCTGGTGTGGCAATAGCCACGCCAGCACTTAACCCCCCGTATCTAACAGGGGGGTACAAATCGACAGGAAACAGTCAAAAAAACATTAGAAAATCCTTTGGTTACAAGGGATTTACAAAATTTCAGCGTATGTCAAATGGGCTTTAAAAGTTGACATACGCCTTTTTGATTGGAGGGATTTTTACTGAATGAACAAACTTGGTTACAGCATTTAAAAGAAAAACGCTTGGCTTATGGACTATCTCAAAACCGTTTAGCTGTTGCGACTGGTATTACAAGGCAGTATCTAAGCGATATTGAAACAGGAAAAGTCAAGCCATCAGAGGATTTACAGCAGTCCCTTTGGGAAGCTCTGGAACGCTTCAATCCCGACGCTCCCCTTGAAATGCTGTTTGATTATGTAAGGATTCGCTTTCCGACAACAGACGTACAGCAGGTGGTCGAAAACATCTTACAACTGAAACTGTCCTATTTTCTTCATGAGGACTATGGTTTCTATTCTTATTCAGAGCATTATGCTTTAGGCGACATATTCGTCCTTTGCTCCCATGAACTGGACAAAGGAGTTCTGGTGGAATTGAAAGGTCGTGGGTGCAGACAATTTGAAAGCTATCTTCTGGCACAACAAAGAAGCTGGTATGAGTTCTTTATGGACGTTTTGGTGGCTGGCGGTGTGATGAAACGCCTTGACCTTGCCATTAACGATAAGACAGGGATTTTGAATATCCCTGTACTCACTGAAAAGTGCCAACAGGAAGAATGTATCTCCGTCTTCCGCAGTTTTAAAAGCTATCGCAGTGGCGAACTGGTACGCAAAGAGGAAAAGGAATGTATGGGAAACACCCTCTATATCGGTTCATTACAAAGTGAAGTTTATTTCTGTATCTATGAAAAGGACTACGAGCAGTACAAGAAAAATGATATTCCCATTGAAGACGCAGAAGTAAAAAACCGTTTTGAGATTCGATTGAAAAATGAGCGTGCCTATTATGCAGTCCGTGATTTACTCGTCTATGACAATCCAGAGCATACCGCCTTTAAAATTATCAATCGGTATATCCGTTTTGTAGATAAAGACGATTCCAAACCTCGTTCTGATTGGAAACTGAATGAAGAATGGGCTTGGTTTATTGGGAACAATCGTGAACGATTAAAACTAACCACAAAACCAGAGCCTTACTCCTTCCAAAGGACGCTGAACTGGCTATCTCATCAAGTTGCCCCGACCTTAAAGGTTGCGATTAAACTTGATGAAATCAACCAGACGCAGGTTGTAAAAGACATTCTCGACCATGCGAAACTGACAGACCGACACAAGCAGATTTTGAAGCAACAGTCAGTAAAAGAACAGGACGTGATAACAACAAAAAAATAACTCAAATACAAATTCATTGAATATAGAGAGGAGAACATTTTTATGAATTTTGGACAAAACCTTTATAACTGGTTTCTATCAAACGCTCAATCACTGGTGCTTTTAGCAATCGTTGTGATTGGCTTGTATCTTGGCTTCAAGCGTGAGTTTAGCAAACTGATTGGCTTTTTAATTATTGCGATTATTGCGGTTGGCTTAGTCTTCAACGCTGCTGGAGTAAAAGACATTTTACTAGAGCTATTCAATCGCATTATTGGTGCTTAAATAAAACCGTTCTTTTGTGGAATATAAGTGGTTTTCTTATGTTCCGCAAAGGAATGGTACACCAAACGAAGTGCGGTAGGGATTTTTGAATCTCTACAAAGAAAGGACGTGAATATATGGACGATATGCAAGTCTATATTGCGAATTTAGGCAAATACAATGAGGGCGAATTGGTCGGTGCGTGGTTTACCTTTCCCATTGACTTTGAGGAAGTCAAAGAGAAAATCGGCTTGAATGATGAATATGAGGAATACGCCATTCATGACTACGAGTTACCCTTTACGGTTGACGAATACACTTCCATTGGCGAACTCAATCGACTATGGGAAATGGTATCGGAATTACCCGAAGAATTACAATCGGAGCTATCTGCTCTGCTCACTCATTTTTCAAGCATTGAAGAACTAAGCGAACATCAAGAGGATATTATCATTCATTCCGATTGTGATGATATGTATGACGTGGCACGCTACTACATTGAAGAAACGGGTGCTTTAGGCGAAGTACCAGCTAGTCTTCAAAACTATATTGATTATCAAGCCTATGGTCGGGATTTAGACCTTTCAGGAACGTTTATCTCAACCAATCATGGGATTTTTGAAATCGTCTATTAAATCTGTCGGTACATTACTACTGGCAGATTTTCTATTTTACGGGGTGGCTCAATCAGCTACCCCTATTTTTTATGAAAGGATTGATTACATGAAGAAAATACGAAGCTATACCAGTATCTGGTCTGTGGAAAAGGTACTGTATTCTATCAATGATTTTAGACTTCCGTTTCCCATAACCTTTACGCAAATGACATGGTTTGTCGTGTCACTCTTTGCAGTGATGATACTTGGCAACTTGCCCCCTCTTTCCATGATAGAGGGAGCATTTCTCAAATACTTTGGGATTCCTGTGGCTTTCACATGGTTTATGTCTACAAAAACTTTTGATGGTAAAAAGCCTTATGGATTTTTGAAGTCTGTCATTGCTTATGCACTGCGACCAAAGCTGACCTATGCAGGAAAAAAAGTAACGCTTGGCAGAAACCAGCCACAAGAAGCCATTACAGCAGTTAGGAGTGAATTTTATGGCATATCCAATTAAATACATTGAAAACAATCTCGTCTGGAATAAAGACGGGGAATGTTATGCTTACTATGAGCTTGTTCCTTACAATTACTCATTTCTAAGTCCAGAACAGAAAATACAAGTGCATGATTCTTTCAGACAGCTTATCGCACAAAATCGTGATGGCAAAATTCATGCTTTACAAATCAGTACAGAATCCAGCATACGTTCTGCACAAGAGCGTTCCAAAAATGAAGTCACTGGCAAGCTCAAAGCGGTTGCCTATGACAAAATCGACCAACAGACAGACGCTTTAATATCCATGATTGGCGAAAATCAAGTGAACTACCGTTTCTTTATCGGCTTTAAGTTGCTTCTCAACGATCAGGAGTTTTCTATGAAAAGTCTTACCGTTGAAGCAAAAAATGCTTTGTCTGATTTTGTCTATGATGTGAACCATAAGCTGATGGGCGATTTTGTTAGTATGAGTAATGATGAAATCCTGCGTTTTCAGAAGATGGAAAAGCTCTTAGAAAATAAAATCTCTCGTCGTTTCAAAATCCGCAGGTTAGATAAGGACGACTTCGGCTATCTGATTGAACACCTTTACGGACAGACAGGCACTGCCTATAAAGAGTATGAGTACCATCTATCAAAGAAAAAGCTGGATAATGAAACGCTGATTAAATACTATGACTTGATTAAGCCTACTCGCTGTTTGGTGGAAGAAAAACAGCGATATTTGAAAATCCAGCAGGAAGATGAAACCGTCTATGTAGCTTACTTTACCATTAACAGCATTGTCGGAGAACTGGACTTCCCGTCCTCTGAAATCTTCTACTACCAGCAACAGCAATTTACATTCCCGATTGATACGTCAATGAATGTGGAAATTGTAGCGAATCGTAAAGCCCTATCTACTGTCCGCAATAAAAAGAAAGAACTGAAAGACTTGGATAACCACGCTTGGCAAAGTGATAATGAAACCAGCTCCAATGTGGCGGAAGCTCTGGAAAGTGTGAATGAGCTGGAAACCAATTTAGACCAAAGCAAGGAATCTATGTACAAGCTGTCTTATGTGGTAAGGGTATCAGCAAATGATCTTGACGAACTCAAACGTCGTTGTAATGAAGTGAAAGATTTTTATGACGATTTAAGCGTAAAACTGGTACGACCATTTGGGGATATGCTCGGCTTACATGAAGAATTTTTACCTGCCAGCAAGCGTTATATGAATGATTATATTCAATACGTGACCTCTGATTTCCTCGCTGGTTTAGGTTTTGGTGCTACTCAAATGCTGGGGGAAAATGAGGGGATTTATGTTGGCTACAGCTTAGATACTGGACGCAATGTCTATCTGAAACCTGCTCTTGCCAGTCAAGGGGTTAAGGGTTCAGTAACCAATGCGTTAGCGTCGGCTTTTGTTGGTTCGCTGGGGGGTGGTAAATCCTTTGCGAATAACCTTATCGTCTATTATGCGGTGCTTTATGGGGCACAAGCAGTGATTGTAGACCCAAAAGCAGAACGTGGCAGATGGAAAGAAACCTTGCCAGAGATTTCCCATGAAATCAATATCGTCACTCTGACTTCTGATGAGAAAAACAAAGGCTTACTTGACCCTTATGTGATTATGAAAAATCCCAAAGATTCTGAATCACTGGCTATTGATATTCTGACATTCCTTACGGGGATTTCCTCTCGTGATGGGGAACGCTTCCCAATCCTTAGAAAAGCCATTCGTGCAGTAACCAATAGTGAAGTACGAGGGTTGATGAAAGTGATTGAGGAATTACGGGTTGAGAATACGCCACTAAGTACCAGTATAGCCGACCATATCGAAAGTTTTACAGACTATGACTTTGCACATTTATTATTCAGTAATGGTTATGTGGAGCAGTCTATCAGCTTAGAAAAACAACTGAACATTATACAGGTTGCGGACTTGGTACTTCCCGACAAGGAAACTTCCTTTGAGGAATATACCACTATGGAGCTTTTATCCGTTGCTATGCTGATTGTCATTAGTACCTTTGCTTTAGACTTTATCCATACAGACCGAAGCATTTTCAAGATTGTAGATTTAGACGAAGCATGGAGCTTTTTACAGGTAGCACAAGGAAAAACACTATCTATGAAGCTGGTTCGGGCTGGTCGTGCTATGAACGCTGGGGTATATTTCGTGACCCAAAATACAGACGACCTCTTAGATGAAAAACTGAAAAATAACCTCGGCTTAAAATTTGCATTTCGTTCCACTGACCTTAACGAGATTAAAAAGACCTTAGCCTTTTTTGGTGTAGACCCAGAGGACGAAAACAATCAGAAGCGATTGCGTGATTTG
This sequence comes from Streptococcus sp. Marseille-Q6488, assembly GCF_946902925.1. Classification (NCBI taxonomy): domain Bacteria; kingdom Bacillati; phylum Bacillota; class Bacilli; order Lactobacillales; family Streptococcaceae; genus Streptococcus; species Streptococcus sp. Marseille-Q6488. The sequence continues at coordinate 43,772 of NZ_CAMPPZ010000013.1, forward strand.
GAAAACGGGCAATGCCTTATCAGTGATTTATATGGTCGTGTCGGTGTGATACAGTTCCACCCTGTATTTGAAGAACTGCTCCATGCCTTTGATACCAGACCACCTGTGCGAAAAGAGGTGTAAATGTGAAACCATCAATAGTAAACAGAATAAAATCAAACTGGACGCTGAAACGTCTAGGTAAAGTGGCAATGACAGTGGCTTTCACACTTGTGATTGCCATTTTTCTTTTAGCCATGCTGGGAACGGTGGTTCAAGCTGCGGGCTTGGTAGATGATACGGTCAATGTGGCAAATGAATACAGCCGATACCCACTTGAAAACTATCAACTGGATTTTTATGTGGATAATAGCTGGGGCTGGCTTCCGTGGAACTGGTCGGACGGGATTGGAAAACAGGTCATGTATGGACTATATGCCATTACCAATTTTATTTGGACAATCAGTTTGTATGTTTCCAATGCGACAGGTTACTTAGTACAGGAAGCCTATTCCTTAGACTTCATTTCCGCTACAGCAGATTCCATTGGTAAGAATATGCAGACCTTAGCTGGTGTGAGTGCAAACGGATTTTCAACAGAGGGTTTCTATGTTGGATTCCTCTTACTCTTGATTTTGGTTCTTGGGGTTTATGTTGCCTATACGGGACTGATAAAGAGAGAAACCACAAAGGCAATTCATGCCATTATGAATTTTGTGCTGGTGTTTATCCTATCGGCTTCCTTTATTGCCTACGCTCCCGACTACATTAAAAAAATCAATGACTTTTCATCAGACATCAGTAATGCCAGTTTATCACTTGGCACGAAGATTGTCATGCCCCATTCCGATAGTCAAGGCAAGGACAGCGTGGACTTAATCAGAGATAGCCTGTTTTCCATACAGGTTCAGCAACCGTGGCTACTGCTTCAATACAACAGTTCAGACATTGAAAGTATCGGTATTGACCGTGTGGAAAGCCTGCTCTCCACCAGCCCAGATTCCAACAATGGCGAAGACAGAGAAAAAATTGTTGCGGAAGAAATTGAAGACAGAAGCAATACCAATCTAACCATTACAAAGACCATTAACCGTTTAGGTACAGTCTTCTTCCTATTTGTCTTCAATATTGGGATTTCCATATTTGTATTCCTATTAACAGGAATCATGATTTTCTCGCAGGTACTTTTTATCATCTATGCTATGTTTCTGCCTGTGAGCTTTATTTTAAGCATGATTCCATCATTTGATGGTATGTCAAAACGAGCCATAACAAAGCTCTTTAATACCATTTTGACACGAGCTGGAATCACATTGATTATTACGACAGCATTTAGTATTTCAACCATGCTCTATACCTTATCGGCTGGTTATCCGTTCTTTTTGATTGCTTTTCTACAGATTGTGACCTTTGCAGGAATCTACTTCAAGCTGGGCGATTTAATGAGTATGTTTTCTCTACAGAGTAACGATTCTCAAAGTGTGGGAAGTCGTGTGATGAGAAAACCTCGTATGCTTATGCACGCTCACATGCACCGTCTACAGCGGAAACTTGGACGTTCCATGACTACTCTAGGGGCTGGGTCTGCCATTGTTACAGGTAAAAAAGGACAGTCGGGTTCGGGGAGTTCTGCAAGGACACAAGCAGATCACTCCCGACCAGACGGAAAGGAAAAATCAACACTTGGAAAACGTATCGGTCAAACCATCGGTACAGTAGCTGATACCAAAGACAGAATGGTAGACACTGCTAGTGGTTTGAAAGAACAGGTTAAAGATTTGCCGACCAATGCAAGATATGCAGTATATCAAGGAAAATCCAAAGTAAAAGAGAATGTCCGTGATTTAACCAGTAGTATTTCTCAAACCAAAGCGGACAGAGCCAGTGGACGCAAGGAACAGCAGGAACAAAGGCGAAAAACCATTGCGAAGCGTCGCTCTGAAATGGAACAGGTCAAACAGAAAAAACAGCCTGCTTCTTCTGTTCATGAAAGACCGACTACAAGACAAGAACAATATCATGATGAACAGACCTCAAAACAGTCTAATATTCAGACTTCATATAAGGAATCTCAACAAGCCAAACAAGAGCGTCCAGCAGTTAAGTCCGATTTTTCAAGTCCAAAAGTGGAACGCCAAGGCAATACCGTTCAAGAAAAAATCGTTCAAAAGCCAGCAACTTCAACCACTACAGCAGATAGAACTTCACAACGTCCAATCACAAAAGAACGTCCGTCTACTGTTCAAAGAGTACCACTACAAAATACAAGAAGTAGACCACCAATCAAAACCGCCACCATTAAGAAAGTCGGTAAGAAACCATGAAGTTGAAAACTTTAGTGATTGGTGGTTCTGGATTATTCTTGATGGTCTTCTCACTGCTTCTGTTTGTTGCCATTTTATTTTCAGATGAACAGGACAGCGGAATTTCCAATATTCATTATGGAGGTGTGAATGTTTCCGCAGAAGTGCTGGCTCATAAGCCTATGGTAGAAAAATATGCCAAAGAATATGGCGTTGAAGAATATGTCAACATACTTCTTGCGATTATACAGGTGGAATCGGGCGGTACTGCGGAAGATGTTATGCAGTCCTCGGAATCCCTCGGTCTTCCACCTAATTCATTGAGTACAGAAGAATCCATTAAGCAAGGTGTGAAGTATTTCAGTGAATTATTAGCCAGTAGCGAAAGGCTCAGTGTAGATTTAGAATCGGTTATCCAGTCCTACAATTATGGTGGTGGTTTCTTAGGGTATGTGGCTAATCGTGGAAATAAATATACCTTTGAACTGGCTCAAAGTTTCTCAAAAGAGTATTCAGGTGGCGAAAAAGTGTCTTACCCCAATCCCATAGCCATACCTATCAATGGGGGCTGGCGATACAACTATGGCAATATGTTTTATGTGCAACTGGTAACGCAGTATCTTGTCACAACAGAGTTTGATGATGATACGGTACAAGCCATCATGGACGAAGCACTGAAATATGAGGGCTGGCGATACGTTTACGGTGGAGCTTCCCCGACTACTTCTTTTGATTGTAGCGGACTGACACAATGGACGTATGGAAAAGCTGGAATTAACTTACCACGAACCGCACAACAGCAATATGATGTGACCCAGCATATCCCACTATCGGAAGCACAAGCTGGCGATTTGGTTTTCTTTCATTCTACCTATAACGCTGGCTCTTATATTACTCATGTTGGGATATACCTTGGCAATAACCGTATGTTTCATGCAGGCGACCCAATCGGTTATGCCGACTTAACAAGCCCCTACTGGCAACAGCATTTAGTGGGAGCAGGACGAATCAAACAATGAGAAAGGAAGATTTAATGATGAAATTTAGAAAAAATCAGAATAAAGAAAAACAGATACCAAAGGAAAAGAAACCTCGTGTCTACTATAAGGTCAATCCTCATAAAAAGGTTGTGATTGCCTTGTGGGTACTTTTAGGGCTTAGTTTCAGCTTTGCGATATTCAAGCACTTTACAGCTATAGATACTCATACTATTCACGAAACAACTATCATAGAAAAGGAATACGTTGATACTCATCATGTAGAAAATTTTGTAGAGAACTTTGCGAAAGTCTACTATTCATGGGAGCAATCCGATAAGTCCATTGATAATCGAATGGAAAGTCTAAAAGGCTATCTGACAGATGAACTTCAAGCTCTCAATGTTGATACAGTACGCAAAGATATTCCTGTATCGTCTTCTGTAAGAGGATTTCAGATATGGACGGTAGAGCCAACTGGCGACAATGAGTTTAATGTAACCTACAGTGTAGACCAGCTCATTACAGAGGGAGAAAATACAAAGACCGTCCACTCTGCTTATATAGTGAGTGTCTATGTAGATGGTTCTGGAAATATGGTACTGGTTAAGAATCCGACCATTACCAACATACCTAAGAAATCAAGTTATAAACCAAAAGCCATTGAAAGTGAGGGGACGGTTGATTCCATTACAACCAATGAAATCAATGAGTTTTTAACGACGTTCTTCAAGCTCTATCCTACAGCGACAGCCAGTGAACTTTCCTACTATGTGAATGACGGGATATTAAAACCAATCGGAAAAGAGTACATCTTTCAAGAACTGGTAAATCCTATTCACAATCGTAAGGATAATCAAGTCACGGTATCGCTGACAGTGGAGTATATCGACCAGCAGACCAAAGCAACGCAGGTATCTCAATTTGATTTGGTACTTGAAAAGAACGGGAGTAATTGGAAGATTATAGAATAACAAATATTGGTACATTATTACAGCTATTTTGTAATCACGTACTCTCTTTGATAAAAAATTGGAGATTCCTTGACAAATATGCTCTTACGTGCTATTATTTAAGTATCTATTTAAAAGGAGTTAATAAATATGCGGCAAGGTATTCTTAAATAAACTGTCAATTTGATAGTGGGAACAAATAATTGGATGTCCTTTTTTAGGAGGGCTTAGTTTTTTGTACCCAGTTTAAGAATACCTTTATCATGTGATTCTAAAGTATCCGGAGAATATCTGTATGCTTTGTATGCCTATGGTTATGCATAAAAATCCCAGTGATAAAAGTATTTATCACTGGGATTTTTATGCCCTTTTGGGTTTTTGAATGGAGGAAAATCACATGAAAATTATTAATATTGGAGTTTTAGCTCATGTTGATGCAGGAAAAACTACCTTAACAGAAAGCTTATTATATAACAGTGGAGCGATTACAGAATTAGGAAGCGTGGACAAAGGTACAACGAGGACGGATAATACGCTTTTAGAACGTCAGAGAGGAATTACAATTCAGACAGGAATAACCTCTTTTCAGTGGGAAAATACGAAGGTGAACATCATAGACACGCCAGGACATATGGATTTCTTAGCAGAAGTATATCGTTCATTATCAGTTTTAGATGGGGCAATTCTACTGATTTCTGCAAAAGATGGCGTACAAGCACAAACTCGTATATTATTTCATGCACTTAGGAAAATGGGGATTCCCACAATCTTTTTTATCAATAAGATTGACCAAAATGGAATTGATTTATCAACGGTTTATCAGGATATTAAAGAGAAACTTTCTGCCGAAATTGTAATCAAACAGAAGGTAGAACTGTATCCTAATATGTGTGTGACGAACTTTACCGAATCTGAACAATGGGATACGGTAATAGAGGGAAACGATGACCTTTTAGAGAAATATATGTCCGGTAAATCATTAGAAGCATTGGAACTCGAACAAGAGGAAAGCATAAGATTTCAGAATTGTTCTCTGTTCCCTGTTTATCACGGAAGTGCAAAAAACAATATAGGGATTGATAACCTTATAGAAGTGATTACGAATAAATTTTATTCATCAACACATCGAGGTCAGTCTGAACTTTGCGGAAAAGTTTTCAAAATTGAGTATTCGGAAAAAAGACAGCGTCTTGCATATATACGTCTTTATAGTGGCGTACTGCATTTGCGAGATTCGGTTAGAATATCGGAAAAGGAAAAAATAAAAATTACAGAAATGTATACTTCAATAAATGGTGAATTATGTAAAATTGATAAGGCTTATTCCGGGGAAATTGTTATTTTGCAGAATGAGTTTTTGAAGTTAAATAGTGTTCTTGGAGATACAAAACTATTGCCACAGAGAAAAAAGATTGAAAATCCGCACCCTCTACTACAAACAACTGTTGAACCGAGTAAACCTGAACAGAGAGAAATGTTGCTTGATGCCCTTTTGGAAATCTCAGATAGTGATCCGCTTCTACGATATTACGTGGATTCTACGACACATGAAATTATACTTTCTTTCTTAGGGAAAGTACAAATGGAAGTGATTAGTGCACTGTTGCAAGAAAAGTATCATGTGGAGATAGAACTAAAAGAGCCTACAGTCATTTATATGGAGAGACCGTTAAAAAATGCAGAATATACCATTCACATCGAAGTGCCGCCAAATCCTTTCTGGGCTTCCATTGGTTTATCTGTATCACCGCTTCCGTTGGGAAGTGGAATGCAGTATGAGAGCTCGGTTTCTCTTGGATACTTAAATCAATCATTTCAAAATGCAGTTATGGAAGGGATACGCTATGGTTGCGAACAAGGATTATATGGTTGGAATGTGACGGATTGTAAAATCTGTTTTAAGTACGGTTTATACTATAGCCCTGTTAGTACTCCAGCAGATTTTCGGATGCTTGCTCCTATTGTATTGGAACAAGTCTTAAAAAAAGCTGGAACAGAATTGTTAGAGCCATATCTTAGTTTTAAAATTTATGCGCCACAGGAATATCTTTCACGAGCATACAACGATGCTCCTAAATATTGTGCGAACATCGTAGACACTCAATTGAAAAATAATGAGGTCATTCTTAGTGGAGAAATCCCTGCTCGGTGTATTCAAGAATATCGTAGTGATTTAACTTTCTTTACAAATGGACGTAGTGTTTGTTTAACAGAGTTAAAAGGGTACCATGTTACTACCGGTGAACCTGTTTGCCAGCCCCGTCGTCCAAATAGTCGGATAGATAAAGTACGATATATGTTCAATAAAATAACTTAGTGTATTTTATGTTGTTATATAAATATGGTTTCTTGTTAAATAAGATGAAATATTTTTTAATAAAGATTTGAATTAAAGTGTAAAGGAGGAGATAGTTATTATAAACTACAAGTGGATATTGTGTCCTGTATGTGGAAATAAAACACGATTAAAGATAAGGGAAGATACTGAATTAAAAAAATTCCCCCTCTATTGTCCGAAATGCAGACAAGAAAATTTAATTGAAATAAAGCAGTTCAAAGTAACTGTGATTACAGAGCCAGACGCAAAGACGCAGAGCCGATAAAATGAGATTAATACAATCTCATTTTATCGGCTCTTTCCGTTATGTATGGATTCTTTTAATTAGTCTTCGATGTTTCTTGCTTCGTTGATACCGCTGGCTAAAGATTCCATTAAGGATAGTTCTTTGTCTGTAAAGCTATCCATGTATTTCTCTATCTGTAATCGTCGGGTGCTTTTTACCAAGTTATTAGCAGGTAGGGGTCCCGAGCGCCTACGAGGAATTTGTATCGATAAGAAATAGATTTAAAAATTTCGCTGTTATTTTGTACATTTAACTTGACGGTGACATCTCTCTATTGTGAGTTATTAGTGGTACAGTTTTCAACCGTTTTAATTATAAAAAAGTGGTGCATTTTTAAATTGGCACAAACAGGTAACGGTTATTGCAGGTGTATTTCTTATCTATGGGTTTAACATGGATTTTATCATTAAAATCATGAGTATTGTCCGAGAGTGATTGGTCTTGCGTATGGTTAACCCTAAAGTTATGGAAATAAGACTTAGAAGCAAACTTAAGAGTGTGTTGATTGTGCATTATCTTAAAATTTTGTATAATAGGAATTGAAGTTAAATTAGATGCTAAAAATTTGTAATTAAGAAGGAGGGATTCGTCATGTTGGTATTCCAAATGCGTAATGTAGATAAAACATCTACTGTTTTGAAACAGACTAAAAACAGTGATTACGCAGATAAATAAATACGTTAGATTAATTCCTACCAGTGACTAATCTTATGACTTTTTAAACAGATAACTAAAATTACAAACAAATCGTTTAACTTCTGTATTTATTTATAGATGTAATCACTTCAGGAGTGATTACATGAACAAAAATATAAAATATTCTCAAAACTTTTTAACGAGTGAAAAAGTACTCAACCAAATAATAAAACAATTGAATTTAAAAGAAACCGATACCGTTTACGAAATTGGAACAGGTAAAGGGCATTTAACGACGAAACTGGCTAAAATAAGTAAACAGGTAACGTCTATTGAATTAGACAGTCATCTATTCAACTTATCGTCAGAAAAATTAAAACTGAACATTCGTGTCACTTTAATTCACCAAGATATTCTACAGTTTCAATTCCCTAACAAACAGAGGTATAAAATTGTTGGGAATATTCCTTACCATTTAAGCACACAAATTATTAAAAAAGTGGTTTTTGAAAGCCATGCGTCTGACATCTATCTGATTGTTGAAGAAGGATTCTACAAGCGTACCTTGGATATTCACCGAACACTAGGGTTGCTCTTGCACACTCAAGTCTCGATTCAGCAATTGCTTAAGCTGCCAGCGGAATGCTTTCATCCTAAACCAAAAGTAAACAGTGTCTTAATAAAACTTACCCGCCATACCACAGATGTTCCAGATAAATATTGGAAGCTATATACGTACTTTGTTTCAAAATGGGTCAATCGAGAATATCGTCAACTGTTTACTAAAAATCAGTTTCATCAAGCAATGAAACACGCCAAAGTAAACAATTTAAGTACCGTTACTTATGAGCAAGTATTGTCTATTTTTAATAGTTATCTATTATTTAACGGGAGGAAATAATTCTATGAGTCGCTTTTGTAAATTTGGAAAGTTACACGTTACTAAAGGGAATGTAGATAAATTATTAGGTATACTACTGACAGCTTCCAAGGAGCTAAAGAGGTCCCTAGCGCCTACGGGGAATTTGTATCGATAAGGAATAGATTTAAAAATTTCGCTGTTATTTTGTACAATAAGGATAAATTTGAATGGTACCATAAACGACCGTTTATGGTACCTTTTCATTTTCCTGCTTTTTCTAAATGTTTTTTAAGTAAATCAAGTACCAAAATCCGTTCCTTTTTCATAGTTCCTATATAGTTATACTTAATGAGTTATGGTACATTTAAATTATAAAATTAAGGAGGTTTTTTTATGATTTTTGGCTATGCTCGAGTGAGTACGGATGATCAAAATCTTAGTTTACAAATTGATGCACTTACTCATTATGGAATTGATAAATTATTTCAAGAAAAAGTAACTGGTGCGAAAAAAGACCGACCGCAATTAGAAGAAATGATCAACCTACTACGTGAAGGAGATTCTGTTGTCATTTACAAGTTAGATCGAATTTCACGATCAACTAAACATTTGATTGAACTTTCTGAATTATTTGAAGAACTTAGTGTCAATTTTATATCTATTCAAGATAACGTAGATACTTCAACGTCTATGGGAAGATTCTTTTTCCGAGTTATGGCTAGTTTAGCAGAACTGGAACGGGATATTATTATTGAACGAACTAACTCTGGTCTTAAGGCAGCCAGAGTCCGAGGAAAAAAAGGGGGCCGTCCAAGTAAAGGTAAGCTATCAATTGATTTAGCTTTAAAAATGTATGACAGCAAAGAGTATTCTATTCGTCAAATTCTTGATGCCTCTAAATTAAGCAAAACAACCTTTTACCGTTACCTCAATAAAAGGAATGCTTAAGATATGGCTATGAAAAGAATTTTAACTACTTCACAGCGTGAACAACTTCTTTCTGTAGACCACTTATCAGAAGAGGATTTTAAAGCGTATTTTAGTTTTTCTGATTATGATCTGGAGGTTATTAATCAACACCGTGGAAAGGTCAATAAACTAGGATTTGCGATACAACTTTGTTTGGCCCGGTATCCTGGGTGTTCTTTAAGTAATTGGCCGATTAAATCAACCAGACTAACTTCTTATGTGAGTCGACAGCTCCATCTTGATGCAATTGATTTAAATTCATATGATCATAGAAATACACGTGCAAATCACTTCAACGAGATCTTAGAAGTATTCAACTATCATCGATTCGGTAGTGCTAATACACAAAAACAGTTAATAGAATATTTAATTGAACTAGCTTTAGAAAATGATGACTCTATCTATCTAATGAAAAAAACAATTGATTTCTTAACTCGAAAAAGAATTATTTTTCCATCTATAGCTACACTTGAAGACATTATAAGCCGCTGTCGAGATAAAGCAGAAAACAACTTATTTTCAATATTACTCTGTTCATTAACAGATATACAAATTGAAAAACTAGAGAGTTTGTTTCAAATTTATGAAGAGACGAAAATAACTAAACTCGCTTGGCTAAAAGACATTCCAGGTAAGGCAAATCCAGAAAGCTTTATGAGTATTTGTAAAAAAGTGGAAGTGATTGCTTCCATGGGACTCGGGACAATTAATGTCTCCCATATTAATCGGAACAGGTTTCTTCAGCTAGCTAGACTAGGGGAAAATTATGATGCATATGACTTCTCCCGTTTTGAGCTTGAAAAAAGATACTCTTTACTTATTGCTTTTTTAGTCAATCATCATCAATATCTGATCGATCAACTGATTGAGATTAATGACCGCATTTTAGCAAGTATTAAACGCAAAGGGACACGTGATTCACAAGAACAGTTAAAAGAAAAAGGAAAATTGGCTACTAAAAAATTGGAACATTATGCTTCTTTAATTGATGCTCTTCACTTTGCAAAAGATAATGATAGTAATCCTTTTGACGAAATTGAACGAATCATGCCTTGGGAAGATTTAGTACAAGATGGAGAAGAAGCTAAAAAAATTACAGGTAATAAAAATCATGGCTATTTAGAAATGGTTCGAAATAAAGCTAATTACCTCCGAAGATACACGCCAATGTTATTGAGGACCCTTTCGTTCAAAGCAACTCCGGCAGCAAATCCAGTCCTCATGGCCCTAACTCAACTAACTGATTTACACAATAGTGGTAAAAGAAAAATACCGGCAGATACTTCTACTGATTTTGTGAGTAAAAAATGGAAAAGCCTTGTTCGGCCAGAAGAGGGGAAAATAGATCGGTCTTACTATGAGTTAGTAGCTTTCACCGAGCTAAAGAACAATATTCGATCAGGAGATATTTCAGTTGAAGGAAGTATGATCCATCGAAATATTGATGATTACTTAGTTGATTTATCTGCTTGTATTGATTCAGAAACTATTCCAGACACGTTTGAGGACTATTTAAAGGATCGGGAAATAATTTTAGATTTACAGCTTCAATTTTATTCGACAGTTGATAAGAGAATTTCAAGAGCAAACCTTAAAAAGTTGGAAAAAGTTACACCTAGCGAAGCAGAAATATATAGAAAAAAACTTTATTCAATAATTCCTAAGATAAGGCTTAGTGATCTTTTAATTGAGGTGGACAGTTGGACCAACTTTTCACAAGAATTTAGTCATGATTCTACAGGGAAACCGCCGAGTGAACAAGAAAGAAAAATTATTTTTGCTGCTTTGCTGGGTTTAGGGATGAATATTGGTCTTGAAAAAATGGCCCAATCAACTCCTGGAATTTCTTATTCTCAGTTAGCCAATGCCAAACAATGGCGCTTTTATAAAGAAGCTCTGACTCGTGCTCAATCTGTTTTGGTTAATTATCAGTTAAAGCTTCCTGTTGCAGACTTTTGGGGTGAAGGAAAAACCACTGCTTCAGACGGAATGCGCGTCCCAGTGGGCGTCTCAGCTCTAAAATCCGATGTTAATCCACATTACAAAAGTATGGAAAAAGGAGCTACAATGATTCGATCAATAAATGATAGGCATACGACTCATCATATCGAGGTTGCTTCAACTAATACAAGGGAAGCTACTCATACCCTTGATGGCCTACTTTATCATGAAACAGATCTAGATATTGAGGAACATTTTACTGATACAAATGGGTATTCTGATCAGGTGTTTGGAATGACCGCATTACTAGGCTTTGATTTTGAACCTCGCATCAGAAATATAAAAAAATCACAATTATTTTCTATCAAATCACCTTCCTACTACCCTAACTTATCAGAAGATATAAGCGGAAAAATCAATGTAAAAATTATTGAAGAAAACTATGATGAAATTAAACGAATCGCCTATTCGATTCAAACAGGAAAAGTATCTAGTTCTTTACTATTAGGAAAGCTAGGCTCATACGCACGTAAGAATAGAGTAGCTCTTGCACTGAGAGAACTAGGTCGCATTGAAAAGAGCATTTTTATGATAGATTATATTACAGATAGTGAGCTACGGCGAAGGATCACTCATGGACTAAATAAGACAGAAGCGATTAATGCTTTAGCTAGAGAACTATTTTTTGGGCGACGCGGAAAATTTATGGAGCGCGATATTCGCCGACAACTTCAAAGTGCTAGTGCGCTTAATGTGTTAATAAATGCAATAAGTATATGGAACGCCGTCTACTTACAAGCAGCTTATAATTATCTCGTCAAAATAGATCCCGAAGTAACTAAGTATATGAAGCATGTATCTCCTATTAATTGGGAGCATATCACTTTTCTTGGAGAGTATAAATTTGACTTGTTATCTATTCCTAAACACTTAAGAGAATTGAATATAAAAAATAAATAGGCCTTGAAACATTGGTTTAGTGGGAATTTGTACCCCTTATCGATACAAATTCCCACTAAGCGCTCGGGACCCCAGGTAAGAAAAATTCATCAACGGAAACATGAAGTAACGATACAAGGTCATAAAGAACTTGTATGCTGGGGTGTTGCCCTTTATTTTCAATATTAGTTAAGTACCGTGGGTCAATTTCAATCAATGCTCCCACTTGTTCACGAGTTAAACCTCGTTTCAATCGAGCTTCTTTAATGGCTAAACCAAAGGCTCTAAAATCATATTTATCTTCTTTTTTACGCATAGTAGACCACCTCTATACATTTTATTGTTCCTACTGAATTAAAAACAGGTATAGAAAAACGTGTTATATGGTTTATAGGTTTATATTTAATAAAAAGCACTACTAAACGCCAATAAAAAAACCGTTATATGGTAGTGCTATTTACGCTGTTAAAATATTGTATATTACTTCCAAATGGCGGTTTGTTGGAGGTCAACGTCGCCATGAAGTACATCATATACAATAAATTTCCTTACATTGGGTTCTTGTCAAAAAAAGTCGTCTATCTGCAATAGATAAGTACGTCCACCAATGTGGTTTTATAAATCATATAGATAGAATAACAGAAGCATGTAAACAGAGAAATAAATCTGTTTATATGCTTTTTTGGCTATTCAGAACTTTTTTACAAAGTTTATTTATCAGTAATGCAACAAATCCCCCTTTCACATTGGGACTAAGAGTGAAAGGAGATAAACGAGCAAGGCTCACTTCCTTTCCTAGACAGAAAGGGGGTGAGAAACATGAAACCATCTTCTTTTCAGACCACAATAGAAAATCAGTTTGACTATATCTGTAAACGTGCTATGGAAGACGAGCGAAAGAATTATATGCTTTATCTTTCAAGGATTGCAAAGCGTGAGGTGTCCTTTTCGGATGTTGGCGATTATCTTGTTAGCCAGTTTGCGACAACAGATAACTATTCAACTGACTTTCAGATTTTTACACTCAATGGGTTATCAGTAGGCGTTGAAAATGATTTGTTGAGTGAAGCATTACGTGAGTTGCCAGACAAGAAACGTGAAATTCTACTGCTGTTTTACTTTATGGACATGAGCGATTCAGAAATTGCAGACCTGTTGAAATTGAACCGTTCTACTGTCTATCGGCATAGAACCAGTGGACTAGCCTTAATTAAAAAGTTTATGGAGGAATTTGAAGAATGAAAACACAATATCCTATGATTCCCTTTCCTCTCATTGTAAAGGCAACAGATGGCGATACCGAAGCGATTAACCAGATTCTACATCATTACAGAGGGTACATAACGAAGCGTTCCCTACGACTTATGAAAGATGAATATGGCAATCAAAGTATGGTCGTTGATGAAGTCTTACGTGGAAGAATGGAAACCAGACTGATTACAAAGATTTTGTCATTTGAAATTAAGTAATATCCTCTCTCCTTTCGTGGAAGCGTGCTAAACCATTCCACGCTTCCCGAACAGGGAGGTTTGTTATTCCACCAAAGCATATTGAGCTTTCAATGTGTTTTGATAGGCTAACGAGCCATTGTTCTTTGAAAACTGAATAAAAGTAATCGAATACGTTTCGATAAGAAAAGAGCCAACGGAACTAACCGCCATGACCTATCTTATAAAGATAGCGAGCGATTCATGTTAGTGATCCGAGAAGCAATCTTTAGCAGGATTGCCTGCAACGACATTCTTATCGTGATAATGATACTCCCATACAGTCAATAGTCCGAGCGTGATAAAACCGTCGCAGGCAATGAGTATGGCTACATGAGAACCATGCAGGGGTGGAACTCCCGTGAGCTTTGCTAAAGCTGTTCGATTGCTGGTAAAACAACTTTTATGAAATCCAAATAAGTGATTTGGAAAGGAGGATTTTATGAAGCAGACTGACATTCCTATTTGGGAACGTTATACCCTAACCATTGAAGAAGCGTCAAAATATTTTCGTATTGGCGAAAACAAGCTACGACGCTTGGCAGAGGAAAATAAAAATGCAAATTGGCTGATTATGAATGGCAATCGTATTCAGATTAAACGAAAACAATTTGAAAAAATTATAGATACATTGGACGCAATCTAGCGTCGCCAAAGGGTCTTGTATATGATAAAATAGTATTAAGTCGTATCAAGGCTCTTTCCATAAAGGAAAGGAGCAAATGCCATGTCAGAAAAAAGACGTGACAATAAAGGTCGAATCTTAAAGACTGGAGAGAGCCAACGAAAAGACGGAAGATACTTATACAAATATATAGATTCATTTGGAGAACCGCAATTTGTTTACTCGTGGAAACTTGTGGCTACAGACCGAGTACCAGCAGGAAAGCGTGATTGTATCTCACTTAGAGAGAAAATCGCAGAGTTACAGAAAGACATTCATGATGGTATTGATGTTGTAGGAAAGAAAATGACACTCTGCCAGCTTTACGCAAAACAGAACGCTCAAAGACCAAAGGTTAGAAAAAACACTGAAACTGGACGCAAATATCTTATGGATATTTTGAAGAAAGACAAGTTAGGTGTAAGAAGTATTGACAGTATTAAGCCATCAGACGCTAAAGAATGGGCTATTAGAATGAGTGAAAATGGTTATGCTTATCAAACCATCAATAACTACAAACGTTCTTTAAAGGCTTCATTCTATATTGCTATACAAGATGATTGTGTTCGGAAGAATCCATTTGACTTTCAACTGAAAGCAGTTCTTGATGATGATACTGTCCCTAAGACCGTACTAACAGAAGAACAGGAAGAAAAACTGTTAGCCTTTGCAAAAGCTGATAAAACCTACAGCAAAAATTATGATGAAATTCTGATACTCTTAAAAACAGGTCTTCGTATTTCAGAGTTTGGTGGTTTGACACTTCCAGATTTAGATTTTGAGAATCGTCTTGTCAATATAGACCATCAGCTATTGAGAGATACTGAAATTGGGTACTACATTGAAACACCAAAGACCAAAAGTGGCGAACGTCAAGTTCCTATGGTTGAAGAAGCCTATCAAGCATTTAAGCGAGTGTTAGCGAATCGAAAGAATGATAAGCGTGTTGAGATTGATGGATATAGTGATTTCCTCTTTCTTAATAGAAAGAACTATCCAAAAGTGGCAAGTGATTACAACGGCATGATGAAAGGTCTTGTTAAGAAATACAATAAGTATAACGAGGATAAATTGCCACACATCACTCCACATAGTTTGCGACATACATTCTGTACCAACTATGCAAATGCAGGAATGAATCCAAAGGCATTACAGTACATTATGGGACATGCTAATATAGCCATGACGCTGAACTATTACGCACATGCAACATTCGATTCTGCAATGGCAGAAATGAAACGCTTGAATAAAGAGAAGCAACAGGAGCGTCTTGTTGCTTAGTAGTACAAATGAATTTACTACTTATTTACCACTTCTGACAGTTAAGACATGAGGAAATATGCAAAGAAACGTGAAGTATCTTCCTACAGTAAAAATACTCGAAAGCACATAGAATAAGGCTTTACGAGCATTTAAGAAAATATAAAAAGATAATTAGAAATTTATACTTTGTTTCAAAGAAAAAAGATAGTAAACGCTTTCGCACTCCAACTAAATATTGTATAATAATTATATTCAATATTACGTCACTAACAGATGAAAAAAGGAGGTTTTAGCATGAAAAAAATCATCTTCATCAAAACCATTGAGCTCCTTGCCATCGATGGAATTATGCTGGCATTTTTGACATTTAAAGAGGGGCTCACTTGGGATTGGATTTTAATTTATAGTGGTTGGCTCATTTTCTTTCACCCTGTGCTATTGGCCTATCTTTCAAACCAGCTTTGTGACCACTTTAGTCACCTCTATTCCCAGATTAGACCAAAATTCTGGCATTTTGCCTTACAAATCCTTCTATGGGATAGCCTGATGATTCTCTCCTTGATATGTTTGAGTGGTGTGCCACTTCTCCTTCAGGGAACTCTCCTAATCCTAGGACATCTCATCTCTTCCTATCGCATAAGCCAAAGACTGAAAAGAGACTTCCCAAAAGCCTATCAAGAAACGATTTCATTTTGGAGTATTTTATGATAGATGAGAAAAACCAAGCCGACTGGGCTTGGTCTTTCTTATCTATTTTTAGTATCTAGGATAATGGTAACTGGTCCGTCATTGACCAGCTCAACTTGCATATCCGCTCCAAAGATACCTGTCTGAACGGGTACTTCTTGCGCTAATTTTTGATTGAAAGCGTCATAGAAGTCTGATGCCATATCAGGCTTGGCTGCACCTGTAAAGGCTGGACGATTGCCTTTCTTAGTATCCGCAAAGAGGGTAAACTGAGAAATAGAAAGGAGTTCTCCTTCAATATCTTTGACAGACAGGTTCATCTTGCCTTCTGCGTCTGAAAAAATCCGCATGTTGACAAGCTTTCTCACAGCATAGTCCAAATCTTCCTCTTGGTCCTCTGGTCCTACACCAACCAGCAATAAGAGCCCCTGATTGATTTTCCCCTGAATCTGACCTTCGATACTCACTTGGGCTTTTGTAACCCGTTGGATAATGATTTTCATAATAGCCTTTCTAGTAAGAGCTCGGGCAATTAACCGTTAGTCCGTTTGACAGAGTAGACTTCTGGCACACTCTTAATCTTGTCCACAACCGTGGTCAATGTAGAGAGGTTGGCAATGCCAAAGGACACATGGATATTGGCAAACTTCATATCCTTAGTTGGTTGGGCGTTGACTGTTGATATATTCTTGGTTGTGTTTGAAAGAACTTGCAGTACATCGTTCAACAGTCCTGTACGGTTGAGACCGTAAATATCAATATGGGCCATATACTCCTTATTTGAGTTTGAGTACTGGTCTTCCCATTCCACATCAAGGAGACGTTGCTCGTAGTTTTCTTGGGCACGCAGGTTCATACAGTCCACACGGTGAATAGCCACACCACGGCCCTTGGTAATATAGCCGACAATATCGTCACCAGGAACAGGATTACAACACTTGGCAATCCGCACTAGGAGACCTGAGGCACCTTCAATGACCACACCACCCTCATGCTTGACCTTGAGGGTTTCTTTGTTTTCAACCTTGACTTCGCCACCCTTGACAAGTTCTTCTGCCTCCGCCTTGGCCTTGGCACGTTCTTCCTCACGACGTTCCTTTTCAGTCAGACGGTTAAAGACAGTAATAGCTCCAATTTCTCCAAAACCAATAGCCGCAAAGAGGGATTCTTCTGTCTTGTAGCTGGTCTTTTGTAGAACTTGGTCCATGTGGCGCTTGTCCATGAATTTATTTGCCACATAGCCGTTTTCTTGGAACTGGGCCATCAACATCTCACGACCCTTGTTGACTGACAGTTCCTTATCTTGGTTTTTAAAGAACTGACGAATCTTGTTACGCGCCTTGCTGGTCTTGACCATATTGAGCCAGTCACGGCTAGGACCAAATGAATTCGGGTTGGTGACAATTTCAACCTGATCCCCAGTTTTTAACTTGGTTGTCAGAGGAACCATACGACCATTGACCTTGGCACCAGTCGCTTTTTCACCAACCTTGGTATGGATTTCATAGGCAAAGTCAATCGGTCCTGAATCTTTGGGAAGAGAACGGACAGCTCCATCTGGGGTAAAGACGTAAATCTCCTCAGCCAGATAGTTTTCCTTGACAGAGTCCACAAATTCCTTGGCATCATCAGCCTGGTCTTGGAGCTCCATCATCTCCTTGATCCAGTTCATCCCAATAGCAGATTCCTTGCTGTTAACCTGCCCCTTAACG
This sequence comes from Streptococcus sp. Marseille-Q6488, assembly GCF_946902925.1. Taxonomy (NCBI): domain Bacteria; kingdom Bacillati; phylum Bacillota; class Bacilli; order Lactobacillales; family Streptococcaceae; genus Streptococcus; species Streptococcus sp. Marseille-Q6488. Next base: position 61,768 of record NZ_CAMPPZ010000013.1, read on the forward strand.
CCTTTCTTATAAGCCCAGTGAGCCGCAACCCCGTACTCAGCCACCTCGTGCATGGCCTTGGTCCGAATTTGGAACTCAATCGGTCCTTTTGGCCCATAAACTGTCGTATGGATAGACTGGTAACCATTGGCCTTGCGGTTAGCGATATAGTCTTTGAAACGACCAGGCATCGGTTTCCAAAGTTCATGCACATAACCCAACATGGCGTAAACATCACTTTGGGTGTCTAAAATACAACGAATGGCAATCAGGTCATAGATTTCCTCAAACCGTTTTCTCTTGTCCTGCATTTTGCGGAAAATCGAGTAAATATGCTTGGGACGACCGTAAATCTTCCCTTTTAGGTGACGATCTGTCGTATATTCCTCTAATTTTGTGACCACCTCATCCACCAAGGCTTCACGCTCCCTGCGCTTTTCCTTCATCATATGGGTAATCTTGTAAAACTCCGTTGGATTGAGATAACGGAAAGACAGGTCTTCCAATTCCCATTTGACACTGGAAATCCCCAGACGGTGGGCAAGTGGGGCATAGATTTCCATGGTTTCTTTGGAAATGCGCTCCTGCTTGTCTTTTCGAAGGTGCTTTAGGGTCCGCATATTGTGCAAACGGTCAGACAGTTTAACCAAGATAACACGGATGTCCTCAGACATGGCCATGAGCATCTTACGATGATTTTCCGCTAATTGCTCCTCGATTGATTTGTACTCGACCTTACCAAGCTTGGTAACCCCATCTACGATTACCCGCACATCAGGACCAAACTCTCTTTCCAAATCGTCCAAGGTCGCATCTGTATCCTCCACCACATCGTGCAAGAAACCACAAGCTACCGTTACAGCATCTAGCTTGAGTTTGGCTAAAATACCTGCCACTTGGATAGGGTGAATGATATAAGGCTCGCCTGATTTGCGATACTGACCACTGTGGCAATCCACCGCATAGACCAAGGCCTTATGGACAAAATGGACATCCTCTTCTGTTAAATATTCTTTGGTTAAAGCGACAACTTCTTCGCCTGTTAAATTCACTTCTTTTGGCATCTCTACTCTCCAATTCTTCCTACCATTTTATCACTTTTTTAAGAATATGAAAACTAGATTGGAACAGAATAGGAAAAAAATATTTCAGAATTGCTTGACAATTCTGAAATATTTTTTTATAATACATTGTACAGTTAGATTTTCTATTTAGGTGATAGAAGGAGAGATAGAAGAACGGAAACCATATTGTAACCTAAATATAATTTAACTCCCTATCCTTATCACCTTTTCATTCAAGTCAATATAGTTGAATGACGTCGTTTTACAAAGGAGTATTCTATGAAAAAAACTGTACTAACACTATTAGGAGCTACTGCTCTATCTATTACCGTTCCAATCACTGCTGCTGAAACTAGTACAACAAATAACTTTGAAGGTCCTCGTTATGAGCGTATATATTCTCATCGTTATAGTAAAACAGTAACAAAATACTATAACGATGATGGTTACATCCCACCAACTATCTACTATTCAGAATATAATGATAGTTTCCATTCAACCTTCAAAGGAACACTTGAAATAGACAGTGTACGAAGATCAAACGGTGGGACTCGTGTCACATACACTGGTACCTTGACTGGATTTTGGAATTAAAAATCCTCAAGATGCTTTCTTTTATCCTTTAGTTTATAAGGAGAACGCCTATGAAAAAAACTGCTATTTCTATCTTTGCTCTCCTAGTGTTAGGAGTTTGCTGCCTGTTCCTATTCAGCCAGCAAAGCTATAAAAAAACAGTCGTTCAATACTATGCTAACGACCAGAACCTGCCCAATAGGATAACTTATAGTGAATATAATGATAAACGAGAAGCCAACTACGGTGGCACTCTAAACATCACATCTATCAAACAAGCTAATGACGGAGTTTATGCGACCTATGAAGGGCAATTGACACCTCTCCAATATTGATAAATTGATAACCAGCCTGTCTTCATCTAGTCATGCTGGTTTTTAAGTTCATTCTAAATCCTTACCTATTCGCCCCAACTGTGCTATACTTAATTTAGTACATTCTTTGAGATTGGAGCCAATATGAAAATCCATAAAACCGTGAATCCTGTTGCCTATGAAAACACCTATTACCTAGAAGGCGAAAATCACCTCATCGTTGTCGATCCTGGCAGCCATTGGGAAGCTATTCGTCAGACAATAGAGAAGATCAACAAACCGATCTGTGCTATTCTCTTGACCCACGCCCATTATGACCATATCATGAGTCTGGACTTGGTTCGTGAGACTTTTGGCAATCCTCCTGTCTATATCGCAGAGAGCGAAGCTAGCTGGCTCTATACTCCTGTCGATAATCTCTCTGGGCTTCCTCGCCACGATGATATGGCAGATGTGGTCGCAAAACCTGCAGAACACACTTTTATCTTTCACGAAGAATACCAACTGGAGGAATTTCGTTTCACTGTCTTGCCAACACCAGGTCACTCTATCGGCGGTGTTTCTATCGTCTTTCCTGATGCTCATTTGGTCTTGACAGGTGATGCCCTGTTCCGTGAAACAATCGGACGAACGGACCTTCCGACTGGTAGCATGGAGCAACTCCTCCATAGTATCAAAACCCAACTTTTGACCCTACCAAACTACGACGTCTATCCAGGGCATGGTCCAGCTACTACTATCGCTCACGAAAAAACTTTCAATCCTTTTTTCTAGTAAAATGATGACAATGTCTATCGCATTTTAAGTACACTATCCAGCAAATCTTTCTATTACAAAAGGCATCCAGCCAAGGTTTTCACACCTGATTGGATGCCTTTTTTCTGATAACTAGATTTTTTGCATTACCAAATAATCACGCGCTCCTCTGACGAACGCCACATACCATCTCCTTCTTTGACATCATAGGTTGTAAAGAAATCATCGAAGTTTGGTACTTGTACATTGACACGGAGTTTGGCTGGCGCGTGCACATCGACGCTAGCCAAGAGTTTCATAAATTCTGGACGACCTTTCATGCGCCAGATACGACCGAAGTTGTAGAAGAATTCTTCTGCCGAGAAGTCTGGTTCTCTCTTAGCTGCTTCAAGCGCCGCAGCGATTCCTCCCAAGTCAGCCACGTTTTCTGATACAGTCAATTTACCGTTGATAGTTGCTCCATAAGAATCCTGTCCATCAAACTGGTCAATGACTTTTTGTGTTTTCTCCTTGAAGGCAGCATAGTCGCTCTCTGTCCACCAATCCTTGAGGCTACCATTTTCATCAAAGGAAGCTCCGTTGGTATCAAAGGCGTGGGAAATTTCATGGGCAATAACTGCCCCAATACCACCGTAGTTAGCAGAAGATGACTGATGCAAGTCATAGAAAGGTGCTTGTAAAATAGCCGCTGGGAAGACAATCAGGTTCTTCTGTGGATTGTAGTAGGCATTGACCATATGAGCAGGCATGCCCCATTCCTTGTAGTCAACAGGTTGGTTCCACTTGCTCCAACTGTGTTTGATTTCCACACGCGCAAAGGCTAGAGCATTGTCAAAAAGGCTAGCATTTTCATCCACTACCTTATCCTTGTAGCGTTCTGGCAATTCTTCTGGGTAACCGATATAAGGCTTGATAACATTGAGTTTGACGATGGCCTTGTCACGAGTTTCAGGAGTCAGCCAGTCATTTTTAGCCAAGCGTTCCTTATAGACATCAATCATAGTTGCCACTTTTTTCTCCACATCCGCCTTGGCTTCTGGGGAGAATTTTTCATGGGCATACCAGAGACCCAAGGCTTGTTTGAAAGGACCTTGTGCTAGCTGGTAGGCTGCCTTGACCTTGTCTTTGGCTTCTGGAACTCCTGAAAGCGCACGGCTATAAGCACCTGACAAGACACGGATTTCTTCTGTTAAATAGCTGGTTGAAAGATTCACAACACTTAAAATTAAGGTTGCCTTGAGGAGAGGCCATGTCTCTTCACTATAGAATTGATCTGCTGCTTGCCAGAAACGTTCTTCGTCTACGATAACCTTGTCTGGCACTTGTCCAAGAACGGCTTGGAAAAAGTCATCCAAAGGTAGGGCAGGCGCAAATTTCTTGAAATCTTCATATGAGTATGGATGGTAGAGTTTAGCATACTCTGAACTTTCTTCATTAGAAAGCACTACTGACGCCACTCGACGGTCCAATTCTAGTCTTTTCTCTAACAAGTCTTCAATTTCTACATCAGAGAAATCATAAGCCTTGAGGAGATTTGCGCTGCTTTCTTTCCAAAGAGTCAAGAGTTCCTCACGTTGAGGATGGTCTTCTGCATAGTAGGTCGTATCTGGTAGGATCGTGCTTGGAGCGCTAGCCCATAGAACATTGATTCTGGCATCCATAAAGTCTGGCGATACACCAAAAGGAAGGAAATTAGGTTTGCCAGCAAGCTCAAACTCTGCTAGTCTAGCTGTAAAATCTGCAAAAGTCTCCAATTCTTGGAATTCTTTAAGGAGTGGTAAGACAGGTGTGATACCGTCAGCTTCTCTCTTATCAAAATCACGAACTAGGCGGTGGTATTTGACAAAGTTTGCCAAGATAGCATCCTCAGGCACCTCTTCACCTGCCAACCACTTGTCTGTTGTCGCCAACATCAAGTCTTCAATTTCCTGGTCTAAATCAACAAAACCTCCCGTTTGAGACTTATCTGCTGGAATTTCAGCTGTCTGTTGCCATTCCCCATTGATAGCATCATAAAAATCATCTTGATAACGTGTCATCTTGTTCTCGCTTTCATTTGTACTTGCTTTTAGCTTAACAAAAATTGCTTGAGAATGCAATTAAAAATGAACGGATGTTTCCCATCATTTTTCAGTTATTATTTTAATTTTTTCAAAAATTAACTTGACTTAATTTTTTTTTTAATGTATATTAATAAACAGGAGGTATACAAGTGTATGATACGTATCGAAAACCTAAGTGTCTCTTATAAAGAAACGTTGGCACTTAAGGATATTTCACTGGTGCTCCAAGGACCAACAATTACCGGTATCATTGGTCCAAACGGCGCTGGGAAATCAACACTATTAAAAGGGATGCTGGGAATTATCCCACATCAAGGTCAGGCATTTCTCGATGACAAGGAAGTTAAAAAATCCTTACACCGAATTGCCTATGTCGAACAAAAAATCAATATCGACTACAACTTTCCCATCAAGGTCAAGGAATGCGTCTCGCTAGGACTCTTTCCTTCTATCCCTCTCTTTCGCAGTTTAAAGGCTAAACATTGGAAGAAAGTGAAAGAAGCCCTTGAAATCGTCGGTCTAGCTGACTACGCTGAACGGCAAATCAGTCAACTGTCTGGAGGTCAATTCCAGCGGGTCTTGATTGCCAGATGTTTGGTACAGGAAGCCGATTATATCCTCTTGGATGAACCCTTTGTTGGGATTGACTCTGTCAGTGAGGAAATCATCATGAATACGCTGAGAGATCTGAAAAAAGCTGGGAAGACGGTTCTCATCGTCCACCACGACCTCAGCAAGGTTCCCCACTACTTCGATCAAGTCTTGCTTGTCAATCGAGAAGTGATTGCCTTTGGTCCAACCAAAGAAACCTTTACCGAAACCAATCTCAAAGAAGCTTACGGTAATCGACTCTTTTTCAATGGAGGTGACCTATGATTGCAGAATTTATCGATGGATTGCAAAAATTCCATTTCCTACAAAATGCCTTGATAACAGCTATTGTCGTCGGGATTGTAGCTGGAGCTGTAGGATGTTTCATCATTCTACGCGGGATGTCACTCATGGGAGATGCCATTTCACATGCTGTCTTACCAGGTGTAGCCCTCTCCTTCATCTTGGGCCTTGACTTCTTTATCGGAGCCATTGTCTTTGGACTGCTAGCTGCCATCATCATTACCTACATCAAGGGAAACTCGATTATCAAAAGCGATACCGCCATCGGCATTACCTTTTCTTCTTTCTTAGCCCTCGGTATCATCTTGATTAGTGTCGCTAAAAGTTCAACTGACCTTTTCCATATCCTTTTTGGTAATATCCTAGCCGTCCAAGATACGGATATGTTTATTACTATGGGTGTTGGGGCAGTCATTCTCTTGTTAATCTGGATTTTCTTCAAGCAACTCTTGATAACTTCCTTTGATGAACTCTTGGCTAAAGCCATGGGAATGCCTGTCAATTTCTATCACTACCTTCTCATGGTACTCTTGACTCTCGTGTCTGTGACAGCCATGCAAAGTGTCGGAACTATCCTGATTGTAGCCATGCTGATTACCCCAGCTGCAACTGCTTATCTGTATGCTAATAGCCTGAAAAGCATGATTTTCCTTTCCTCAACCTTTGGAGCTACTGCTTCAGTTTTGGGGCTCTTTATCGGCTATAGCTTTAACGTTGCGGCAGGTTCTAGTATCGTGCTTACAGCCGCTAGTTTCTTTCTCATTAGCTTCTTTATCGCTCCCAAACAACGATATTTGAAACTAAAAAATAAACATTTGTTAAAATAAGGGGCAAAGCCCTAATAAATTGGAGGATCTAATGAAAAAATTAGGTACATTACTCGTTCTCTTTCTTTCCGTCATTGCTCTTGTAGCATGTGCTAGCGGAAAAAAAGATGCAGCTTCTGGTCAAAAACTAAAAGTTGTTGCTACAAACTCAATCATCGCTGATATTACTAAAAATATTGCTGGTGACAAGATTGATCTTCATAGTATCGTTCCGATTGGTCAAGACCCACACGAATACGAACCACTTCCTGAAGATGTTAAGAAAACTTCTGAGGCAGACCTCATTTTCTATAACGGTATCAACCTTGAAACAGGTGGCAATGCTTGGTTTACCAAATTGGTAGAAAATGCCAAGAAAACTGAAAACAAAGACTACTTTGCAGTCAGTGAAGGTGTTGAAGTCATCTACCTTGAAGGAAAAAATGAAAAAGGTAAAGAAGACCCACACGCTTGGCTCAACCTTGAAAATGGGATTATCTTTGCTAAAAATATCGCCAAACAATTGAGTGCTAAAGATCCTAACAACAAGGAATTCTATGAAAAAAATCTCAAAGAATATACTGATAAGTTAGACAAACTTGATAAAGAAAGTAAGGATAAATTTAATAACATCCCTGCTGAAAAGAAACTCATTGTAACCAGCGAAGGAGCATTCAAATACTTCTCTAAAGCCTATGGTGTCCCAAGTGCTTACATCTGGGAAATCAACACTGAAGAAGAAGGAACACCTGAACAAATCAAGACCTTGGTTGAAAAACTTCGCCAAACAAAAGTTCCTTCACTCTTTGTAGAATCAAGTGTGGATGACCGTCCAATGAAGACTGTTTCACAAGACACAAACATCCCAATCTACGCTCAAATCTTTACTGACTCTATCGCAGAACAAGGTAAAGAAGGCGACAGCTACTACAACATGATGAAATACAACCTTGACAAGATTGCTGAAGGATTGGCAAAATAATCTAGATGTTAGTTTATCTATTACTAGGTTCTTGTCTCTCTTTACATTACTTCTAATATTAGCTTTGTTAGTTCTATCTCTAGCTAAAAAAAGCGTTTATAAGAATAAAGATTTCTTAAATCAGTACGAACGAAGTGAGTTTTTACCAGATATTTCTCACTGTAGTGGTATCCTAGATAAGAACTTTGATCTTATCTAGGACGGAATTTTTGAGACCTAAGGCTCAAAAATTAGGGATGAAATTCCGAAGGAAGTTGCTCCCGTCCGCACTACCTTCGAGAAATATCAAATAGATAAAAAATCTGAAAAACGTCATTCTCACATTGAGCTGGCGTTTTTTTCTATGCCCATATTTCCGGTCAAATCATTGGAAAATTCCGACTGTTTCAGCTAAAATGGAAGAAAAAAGATTGGAGTATCTTATGGTAACTTTTCTCGGAAATCCTGTGAGCTTTACAGGTAAACAACTACAAGTCGGCGACAGGGCACTTGATTTTTCACTCACTACAACAGATCTTTCTAAAAAATCTCTGGCTGATTTTGATGGCAAGAAAAAAGTCTTGAGTGTCGTGCCTTCTATCGATACAGGTATCTGCTCAACTCAAACGCGTCGTTTTAATGAAGAACTGGCTGGACTGGATAATACAGTTGTCTTGACTGTTTCAATGGACCTACCTTTTGCCCAAAAACGTTGGTGCGGTGCTGAAGGTATTGAAAATGCCATCATGCTCTCAGACTATTTCGACCATTCCTTTGGACGTGATTATGCCCTCTTAATCAATGAGTGGCACCTCCTGGCACGCGCAGTCTTTGTCCTCGATACTGACAATACGATTCGCTACGTTGAATACGTGGATAATATCAACTCTGAACCAAACTTCGAAGCCGCAATTGCAGCTGCTAAAGCCCTATAGAAAAAATCCTCTGTCACAAAGAGTTTTCTGCTCTTTGAAGCGGAGGATTTTTGTTTACAAGTAAATACAAGATCAATCAGCTAAAAACAACTACCTTATACTCTTCGAAAATCTCTTCAAACCATGTCAGCTTTATCTGCAACCTCAAAGCGGTGCTTTGAGCAACCTACGGCTTGCTTCCTAGTTTGCTCTTTGATTTTCATTGAGTATTACTCTACAGATTTCAAGGCTTCAAGCATATCAATCTTTCTCAGATGGCGATTGACAAAGAAACCAAGCAAGGTCAGAATGGTGCTTACTGCTGCCACTGGAATTACATAGACTTCCCAACCTACCTGCGGATAAAAGAGAATAGTCGCAGGCGAAATCATTTGAATCAAAAATTGGTGTAAATAGAAACCAGCTACCAGACCAAGTACGATTCCCACAAGGGACAGCACAATCGTCTCACGGTAAATGTAGAGAGTGACTTCTTTATTATGAAAACCGAGAACCTTGATAGTAGAGAGTTCACGGATTCTCTCAGCTACGTTGATGTTAGTCAGATTGTAGAGGATAACAATAGCCAACAGAACCGATACGATGACCAAGATGGTCATGGTCTGATTGAGTGAACTTGCGACCGAGTCAAAGAGTCGAATGGCTGAAGCATTTTGGACAACGCTGGACACCGCAGATTGATTCATAAGCAAGCCTGCCTGCCTTTCGATACTAGTAGCACTGGTATCCCTTAGCGAGACCAAATAAGTGTTGGCTTGGGGTAGCTGTCCGTAAAGTTGCTCATAGCTAGCCTGACTCATATAAATAAAGTGACCAACGTAGTTCTCAGTAATAGCAGCGACCTTTAGCCCCTTACCTTCAATTTCTAAAGTTTGTCCAAGCTTGACACCTGCCAACTGGGCGAGTTTAGCTGTGATGACAACTCCATCTTTTAATGTCAACTCTTGCTGATGGTCTTGCAGATGAATAAAGGGAGTCAAATCCTCCTTCTCTGTCATCATAAGCGTAATGGTTTGAAGACCAGCCTTACCTTTGAAATCCTTGTCTAGCGTTTTAGAATAGATTTTCTGATAGGCTTTGATGTCCTGCCCTTTCAACACTCCTTCTAGCTCTTTCTTGTCCTGATTGGTCGCACTAGGATTTTCAGAAACAATCATCTGATACTGTTGGATTTGTTGAAACTGTCTGGACGGAACTCCTGCCACAGAGGATTGGATTCCCAAACCTGCAAAGAGAAGGGCTACAGAACCTGCCACACCAAAGATCGTCATCAACATCCGCTGCTTATAACGGAAGATATTGCGGGCTGTTACCTTATGAGTAAAACTGAGACGGCGCCAGATAAAACCGATGCGCTCCAGTAAGATTTTAGCTCCTTTAACAGGAGGTTTAGGCAGTAAAAGCTGGGCTGCTTCGTCATGAAGTTCCCTCCGAGCTACCAAGTAGGCTGGTAACACACTCGCCAACCAACTTAAGACAAGAGCCAGTAAGCTATAGGTCCAATAGAACTGAATCTGGGTTTCTCCCACCACCATGCCTTTTGTAATGACACTTGAAATCACACTGGCTAGTAAATAATGGCCAAGTATACTACCTAGAGCTGTTCCGACAGTCCCAGCTACTAGGCCGTAGAGGAGAAACTTGGCGATAATATCCTTGCTACGATAACCCAAGGCCTTAAAAATCCCAGCATGTGTTCGCTCTTCATCCACAAAGCGAGTCATGGTCGTAAAGGTCACCATGGCTGCTACGGCATAAAGCACCACAGGAAAGATATTGCCCACTGCTCGAATACTGGATGAAGCATTGCTATACATGAGATAGCCCTGACCACCTGGCATAGTCTGACGATTATAGACCTGATACCTTGGCTCCACCAAATCATCCAAGACTTGCTGATGTTTTTCTAATTTTTCCTTTTCTTGGTCTAGATTTTGTTCAGCCTGCTTTAGCCTATCCTCTTCCTTGCTCAATTCCTGCTTGGCTTGGGTAAGTTGAGCACTGGCCTGCTCTCTCTGGGCTTGAGGAAGCAAGGCTAGTTGACTTTCTTGAGCCTGTATACGAGCTTGAGTAGCTGCTAAACGACGCTTGCCTTCCTGCAAATTAGTCTCAGCCTTGTCAAGGGTCTCTTGCCCCTTATCGAGAGACTCTTGCCCTTCTTTTTTCAACACTTGCAGACGTGCCTTGCCATTATCTGACAAAGCTTGTTCAAGCTCTTCCTGATGTTGCTTGGATTTCTCTTCATAAGCTTCTGAAAAAACATTTAAACCTGCCAAATCTTGATATTTCAAACGAGCTATATTGTAAACTTTCTGATCAAACTGACTAGGTAAAATCACTCCATAGGCTGTCAGAGTCCCACTTCCACTTGCTGCGTAGCCCATATCTCGCTGGGAGAGGATTTCAGCTGAATCCACAAAACCAGTAATGGTATATGTATGATTTTTTAAAGAGGAATGACCACCTTCTTTTTCTTTAAAGCTAATCTCCTGTCCCACACGATATTGACCTTGCAAATGACTTGCCAAGGCGATTTCCTTATCTGACTGCGGAAGTCGTCCCTTTCTTAGCTGAAAGGTTGAAATTCGATCTGGTTTGGAGTACAGCCGAATGGCATCCTGCCCATTATCCATAGTCACATCTGTCAAATAGCCAAACTCAACCTCTGCGCCCTGCGTCTGTTTTAGTTCTTCTTGATCTTCTTGATCCAAACCATAATTAGACATAACTGCCAAATCCAAGGTTTGAGCAGCTCTTAAATAAGCATTAGCTGTCGCCTCCATGTTGGGGCTAGTCACTTTGAGGCCTACTAGGGCTAAAGAACCCAACATCATCAAGGTCAAGATGGATAAAAAACGCCCCTTGGAGCCTGTGAAGGACTGAATTAAGTCCTTCCAATAGGTTTTTCGCTTGATCATGCTAGTACTCCAAACTATCGATATCCTGAGGATGCTGGTTGATCACCACATCCTTGACACTGGCATCGTGCATATGAATCACGCGATCAGCAATGGGCGCCAAAGCTCCATTGTGAGTCACGATAATCACCGTCGCTCCCTTTTGACGAGACATATCTTGGAGGATTTTCAAAACCTGCTTGCCCGTCTGATAATCCAAGGCACCTGTCGGTTCGTCACAAAGGAGAATTTTAGGATTTTTGGCTACCGCGCGTGCAATGGAGACTCGCTGTTGCTCCCCTCCAGAAAGCTGAGCTGGAAAGTTATTGAGACGATGAGCCAGACCTACATCTGTCAAGACCTGTTCAGGATCCAAGGCATCCGTCACGATTTCAGAAGCCAGTTCCACATTTTCCTTAGCAGTCAAATTGGAAACTAGGTTATAAAACTGAAAAACAAAACCGACATCATTGCGGCGGTAATTGGTTCGCTGGTGGGAACTATAGTCTGCAATATTGGCACCATCAATCCAGATTTCCCCCTCATCATTGGTATCCATTCCCCCTAGGAGATTGAGAACTGTTGACTTACCTGCACCAGATGCACCAAGGATAATAACCAATTCACCCTTCTCAATCTCAAAATTCACATCACGATTGGCCACAATCTCCGTGTCCCCAACCTGATAACGCTTGTAACAGTGTTTCATCTCAATATAAGCCATCAGACCCACCCTCTCTTAAACAAATTATACTCCTCGAAAATCTCTTCAAAACACTGTTTTGAGCAACCTGCGGTTAGCTTTCTAGTTTGCTCTTTGATTTTCATTGAGTATTACTTCCTATTACCATTATAACGCTTTTTCAACTAGTTGGAAACTGCTTACATTCTCAAATCCTTATTAAAAGGCAGTCTCAAACCACTGCCTTCTAACATCTTCTTAAAAATAAAATTGAACCAGATTGCCTTCTGCTGTTGCTACCGAAATACAATCTTTCTCTATGCATTTCGCTTTTATTGTTTCTTTATCCAATTTAATCACACTCTTCTCAATACCTGGATAAGAGACTCTCAATTCTCCTCCACTTCTTGATAAAATGGTCATCTGTAAGAGTTTTTTATCCTCCCACCTCATGCTCACTTCAAAATGTCCACGTGCCATTAAGCCTGAAACGGAACCTGTTGACCATGCATCAGGTAGGGCAGCTAGAGGTACCAGATAAGCTGTATGAGACTGGAGCAACATTTCTGCCATGCCACTAGTAGCACCAAAATTACCATCTATCTGAAAAGGAGGATGGCTACACCAAAGATTTGGCAAGGTGGATGACTTTAACTGCTCTGCTAATAATTTATGGGCTCGATTGCCATCTCCCAAACGCGCCCAGAGATTGATCTTATTAGCCTTGGACCAACCTGTGCCCCCATCTCCACGATCATTGAGACTAGCACGCGCGGCTTCAAGATACTCCTGCCCCTTATAGCTAAAGAGATTGCCAGGATAGAGTCCCACCAGATGGGAAGCATGCCGATGTTGGGCCTCCACTTTCTCATTTTGAAAATACTGCTCTTCCTCCTCATACCACTCCCTGATTCGACTAGATTGATTGATTTGAAGAGGATTAAGCAAGTCAAACTTCTGCTTGACCTCAGTCAACAAAGCCCCATCCAGTCCCAATTCTTGAGCAGCCTGAATAAAATCATGAAATAACTGCCAAATCAGAGATTGGTCATAGGTATTGCCAATCGAAATCGGCCCATGTTCTGGCGAATAAGACGGAGAAGACACCCAACGCTGCGCCTGCTGATCCTTATGTAAAAAGGCATTCCAAAAACGAACCGTTTCCCTCAACATGGGATAAATTTTCTCCCTGAGATAGTCTTGGTCCCTATAAAATGAATAGGCTTCATAAACAGTTTGCATCATCCACGCATTGGCAGCTGGTGACCAACCCCAATAGTAATCCCAACCAGGTGCCGTCCAGCCAAAAGGAGTCGCTTGAGTATGAACCAACCAACCATTCTCCTCTCCTTCCCGAGAGACGATTCCTGCATACCTTGCAGCCGCTATGCGACCATAGACACGCAAAACATCGATATAGTTGATAACCGGAAAGGCCGTCTCTAGGAGATTGGTAACATAGGCTGGCCAATAATTCATCTGCAGGTTGATATTCAGGTGATAGTCCGAATTCCAAGGAGGATTATCGACCGCATTCCAGACTCCCTGTAGGTTAGCTGGTAGAGCATCCGGACAGTCTCTAGAAGAACTAATCAATAAATACCGTCCATACTGGAAGAACAACTCCTCCAAAGCCTGCCCCTCTTGTGGCTTATAATTTTTTAACAAATCATCTGTAGTGGATGTGTCTACATCAGCTCCCAAATCCAATTGAACACGCTGGAATAATGCTTGGTAGTCCTCAATATGCCTTGATTTCAATTGGGCATAGCCCTTTTCTTTAGCTGTGTCCACCAAGTCTATCACCTGTTGCTCTAAATCTAGTTTCTTGCGATAATTACTAGCAGGATTTTGGGCAAAATCTGTCTTAGCCGCCAAGAAGAGATTGGCATAACTGGCTCCTGATATCTGAATCTTATCTGACCAGACTCTAATGTCTCCATCCGTTTCCCAAGCTAAACAGCTAGCAAACCGCAGGTCATTGTCCTTAACCCTCCCCTTCATCAAAATATGAGAATCAGTAATATCCAACTTGCATTCCTTGTAATCAGATTTTTCCTGTTCATACTTTCCATCAGAAGCCAAATCACGGGTCAAGGATAGTTCTATAGTAAAATCTAGAGTTTCCAACCCTTCCTTAGTAAAGCGCTGAATCAAGAGATCATCTGGAAAACTGGCAAAGGCTTCACGTTCAAATTTCGTTCCCTTATAGACATAAGAAGTCGTCGCAAGTGCCTTACTAATATTCAGCTGTCTCTGATAGTTCGTCACCTGAGACAAAGTCGTACCTTGCTGGCTGAACTCAATGAAAATATCCCCAAAGGACAGATAGGTCCCATATTGACTCGTTTTGGGCCCGACCAGGTGCTGTTCAGCCAGTTCCTTAGCCCGATTGTAATCTCTCTTTTCCAAAGCCTGCCGAATCTCAGCTAAAAAGTTATGCTGTTCTTGAAGATTTCCACCCTGATAATCTGAACTATCAGGAAGTGGACATCCAGACCAGAGACTTTTTTCATTGAATTGAATCCGCTCAGCCCCTATAAGCCCAAATACTTTTACCCCTAAAGAACCATTTCCTATCGGTAAGGCCTCTTCTTCCCAGCCCTTATATGTTGTTGACGCTGGTTGCTTGTAGGCCAGTACATAATCTTGTTTTTTATTCCTTATCATACTACCATACTAACATAAAAAGCCTAGAAATCAATTCTAGACTTACAATTTTTTATTTTCCAAGGTAGTATTCAGAAACTACGTTCAATTTTTCGTCAAATTCGAATACCAATGGTGGGAAGTTAGGGATTTCCACGTCCATGATTTCGTCATCTGACAAACCTTTGATATGTTTTACAAGGGCACGGATTGAGTTACCGTGAGCTCCTACGAATACGTTTTTACCATCTTTAAGAGCTGGAGCGATTTTATCTTCCCAGAATGGAAGGGCACGTTCCAAAGTCACTTTCAAGTTTTCAGCATCTGGGATAACTGAGTCGTCAAGTGAAGCGTAACGACGGTCAGTGTGAGCTGAGTGCTCATCATCACGGTCCATGTTTGGAGGCAATACATCGTATGAACGACGCCAGATGTGAACTTGCTCATCACCAAATTGTTCAGCAGCTTCAGCTTTGTTTTTACCAGTCAAACCACCGTAGTGACGTTCGTTCAAGCGCCATGATTTTTCAACTGGAACCCACAATTGGTCAGAAGCTTCAAGAGCCAAGTTAGTTGTTTTGATCGCACGTTTCAATACTGAAGTGTAAGCTTGGTCAAATTCGATACCAGCTTCTTTGATCAATTTACCAGCGTCAATCGCTTGTTGTGTACCTTTTTCAGACAAATCAACATCAGCCCAACCAGTGAAAAGGTTAGCTTTGTTCCATTCAGACTCACCGTGGCGAGCAAAAACCAATTTTACCATTAGATGGATTCTCCTTTAAATTTTCCGAGGTTTCCCCTCGTTTATCTATTCTATTTTACACAATTTTTCACAAAAAAGCTAGTCAAAACCAAAAAGGAAAGAGTTTCACACATGAAGAAACGAAACCTATCTTCATGTGCTACCCTAATTAGTAAATTTATTTTCCTCATCAAAAATTGAACTTCTAAAATCATCAGTTTTATCTAGATAAGCTTTGAAAATAGCTTTTTTAAGTTTGTAAACTTTACTACTTTCTTTTGGATATAATATTGAAGCATAATTAGTAGCATCCGCCTGAACCGCTTCTTTAATTATATTTCTTAACTTAGCAATACTATCAATAGTTATTGTCTCTTGACGACCCCAATTGTTAGGGTTTACAAAGCTAATTCTTGATAATTTATTGAATTTATTTTCTCGTTCTTTATACATCGCTTTTTTAAACTCAACCCAAGAAGAATATTCATCATTAAATACTTTTTTAAGCACTAGTTTATCTGTGACCAATCCTATTTCTTTACCATATGAATTAATCTTGCTTCCATTAGCTTTTGCTTCTTTTTCATACTGATTAGAAATATACGGAACCATACCTTCTTTATATCCTTTAGCAGCTAATAGTTCAAATGCCATACGACGCCCCATTAAATCACCTGGAGTTCCTTTATCACTACTTAAGGCAGAATATATAGGTGAGAAAAGATTAATTGTGTAGTATCCATTTCGTTTATACTCACCTTCATTTATATATTTTCTTCTTGTGATTATATCGTTTTCTATTAAACTATTGAAAGAGGTTAACTTGTTTAGCTCATCAAGATTTAATCTACGAACAACATTTGTTGCATAAACTTCATTTCCATCAGGATCAGGTTTATACTCATTCTCTATTTTCCTTAATAGCTCACCTTTCTCATTGGCACCTAAGTTAACTACTGCTTCTCCTTCTAATTTTTCAAGTGTATAAACTAAATCGAATAAGTTATGCATATATTTACGCAAGTCTTCTGCATTATTAAATCGTTGAGTTGGATTTTTCACTTGTAGTCTATTAGCATTTTCCGCTTCATCATATTTCAATACAGAGTTTATCGTGATTGTTGCATCATCTGGATGATCGGGAGCTTGTAATAATCCTTTTGCATAAAACTCTGGTCCTAATCCGCTTCTTCTTCCATATCCTCCAAGATAAATTTCTCTATCTGAGTTATGTGTCATTTCATGTGTATAAGTTACCGCTCCAGATTTATCTAACATACGATAAGCCATATAGTAGAATGCATCACCCGTAGCATAAGCACCATGTTGATTATGAACTACATTGTTTCCTGCTGGCCCAAAGAAATATTTTATCGCAGGGTGATTTGTTGAAAAATCCGCTTGGCTAACTACTTTATTATCATCATTACCAAATCTAAATGCATCATAAACTAGTACACTTCTATATAATTTTTCTTTATTTTCTTTATCTAGAATTTTATACCAATAATCATAATGATCTCTAAATCGTTTAGCCGCTGCTTCTGCATTCTCTTCAACAAATTTATTTAATTTTTCTCCCTTAGGATAGTCAGAACTTCTATATCTGTCATAGGCTCCAAATCCTATAGTTGAAATATTCGCTATCATAAACACTGATTTTTCAGGTAGTGTTAATAACGGTAACACCATACTTTGATATTTCCAAGAAGGGCTAGTTAATCTATCATATACTCCAATAGAATACTTCGTCCCTTCCTTAGATTGTTTTTCGCTTACTTCAGGAATTGTAGATTTTTCTTCTACTATATAAGCTTTAGATTGTTCTTTAAACCATTCGTTATTTGTTTTATTCGGCACTAAAACTTTTCTATATTTTTCCAATGCCTCAAATAAACTCTTAGTTCCATAATTTTTTGATAATAATACATTATAAGTAATTACATTATTTTTAGCTAATAAATTGTTAAATCCTGATTTACCTAGCTCAATAACATTATCTAATGCAGAACTATTAGATTTACCAAAGAAATCTAAATGATATAATACTAAATCTTTTGCACTTGCATTATCATATTTAAAATTATACCAACGTTCAAGATATGTTAAACCTAAAAGCAACGCCTCTTTATTATTCTTAATTTTTTCTACTACATAATTATCTATTATCGAATTATTATTTTCAGCTATTGCCGCATCTGCAGAAAGAAGTTTTGATAAAGTATCTTCAATATTTGCTTTTGTTTTATCGAACTGTTCATCTAGATATAATTCTGTTAATTTTATATCATTAGAAATATCTAATACTTTTCTAACATCAGCTGAATTATATTGAACAGATTTCAGATCATTTAAAACAGATTTTACAATATTATTGTAATTATGTAATAACGTATTAGGTGTGTATATTAATTTTGTATTAGTTATTTCGTATTCTGCTACTTTAGAGAAATCTTGTAGATATTTTATATCTAATGTTTGAGAAGTATTATCTGAATAATGTAGTAACAACTTATTAATACTAGCTTTATGTTTATTAATATCAGAAATTACTTCTTTGTCATGCATTGAAACTACAGACACAAGATCCTTAGTATATAAAGCATTATTAGTATCCACTAAATTACCATACTTAACAATAGTCTCTCTGTTATAAAATGGCAGTAATTTTTCTATATTTTTATACACCCTTAACCTAGAAACATCAACATCTTTTAATTTACTATAATCCGTTCCATATTTAGAAGAGAAATTAAAGTCCTCAGTTTTAATATTATTTTTAGGAACAAGTTGAGCTTTTTTCACATTAATCTCATCCGCTTCTAGCACAGTTCCTCTTTGCTCTTCAGAATCTTTACTTAGCACTTCATCATCTACTTGAACTACTTTTACTACCTTATTATTTTTATTACTATAAGTGTCCTTTGCTTTTATACCGTCAAAATCATAACCAGCTATAGCATTACCGTTAGTAACATTGACATCGCTTAGTACATTAGAAAGTCGACCTGAATTTTCAACTTCACCTGAATTATCCCAAAGATTACCTACTACACCACCAACTTTACCAAATTGTTTAACATTATTTAGATTTCCTTCAACATAACTATTTTTGATAGTTGCATTTTTATCAATGGCTCCCGCTATACCACCAACAACTTGGTCTCCTTTATTAGCATTCGTAGCCATATCGATTGTTGAAATTGATCTGTCTATTGAAGCATTAACACCTGAAAGTTTTCCTACTAAACCACCTATTTGATAAGTAGCATTTGTATTATAAGTATTTGTTATTCTACCTGTAAAACTACTATTAGAAATTGTAGAGTTAGTTACTTTTGAAACTAAACCACCAATACTGCGTTCACCAGCAATTACACCAGATGAATGAACATTAATAATTTTAGAACCATTACTCGCCTCTTTCGCTATTGTAGCAGCATCTTCTTTCAAAGAAACATTAGCTTCTTTTATTGAAAGATCTTGAATAGCAGCATGATTTAAAACTTTAAATAACGGTTTTTTCAAGTTATATATAGCATAGTTCTTATCATTGTTTGTACCTATTAATGTACCACTAAATTCTTGATTTATATAACTTTCTTGACCATCCGAAAGTTCTACTTCACGAGCATCCATAGTTGCTCCTAAACGAAACGTACCATGTAAATTTCTATTCATTGCTTCTACTAGATTTTTAAATGATGTATAAACTTCGTTTTCACTATTAATAGTTTTTGGTAAATAATAAGTATAATTTTCTACAGTACTATCATTTTCATGTTGAATTAAATCATTTGCTCGACCAACAATTTTATATACTTCTTGATTATCTCTTCTGACACTTGTAATACTTGAGACAGGTAACATCACATCTTTAAACTTCTCTGATTTTACTTTCATAAAGTAGTTACTAGGATTATTTGGAACCGTATCAAATGAGGTTACATGTCGATATTTATTATTTTCTACTGTAAATAATTCCACATTTGAAATATTCCTAAGCTCTAGTTTCTTGTCGACTTGTTTTTCTTCTGCTTTTGGTGCTGATTCTTCTTTTCCTGTAGATGTTCCTTCTGTTGACGCTGTTGGGTCTGATCCTACTTGTACAGCTGGTTCATCACCCTGTGGTTTTTCTGAATCTGAATTAGATGATTCTGAGTTTTCGTTCACAGTCGAAGCTTCAGTATTTTGTGAATTTGTTTCTTCTTTATTGCCTTCTGTTACTGAAGGTGATGACTCTGAATTACCTGAATCATTTGTAGCATCTACAGATGGAATAGTTGAAGTTTCTGACGTTGGTTCGGATTTATTTTCTTCTCCAGCTGGTTGTGTAGCTGGTAACCCACCTTCAGAGACAGTTTCTGAAGCCGGCTGTTCTTCTGTAACTGTTGTATCCCCTGCAGATGAATCTTCTTCTTTCGACTCTGATTCTGATGGTACTTCTGAAGCTGGGGTTGCCGCCTCTGGCTCTTCCGCTTTTGGTGCTGTTGCTGTTTCCGTAGTTGCAAGTTCTTCAGCTTCCGATGTTGAATCTGTTTCTTCTTCTACAGCTGGCTGCGTAGCTGTTGACTCCCCTTCAGAAGCAGTTGATGAAGATTCAGTTGAAGAAACTGAATCCTCCGCTTTACCTTCTTCTCCTGATTCTTTTGGTGCTGGGGTTGCTTCTGCTATTATTCCTGGTTCTTCAGCTTCTTCCGTTGCTTCGGCTTTACCTTCTTCTCCTGCTGGTGTTGATTCCACAGTTGCAGATGTTCCTGGTTCTGCTGACTCTTCTGCTTTTGCTTCTTTTTCTGTTGCTTCTGGTGTTGTTACCGCTTCTTCTTTAGACTCAGCTGACGGTGTATTTGTTGCGCTATCTTGTTTTCCTGTCTCCTCAACAGAGGTTTCTTCTGCATTGCCTACTTCACTTGAAGTTGTAGCCTCTGTAGCTGCTTCTGTTGAAGCTGGGGTTTCTGGTTTTGATGGTGCTGGAGTTTCTTCTGCTGGTTGGCTTTGTTCTCCTGAAGTTGTAGCCTCTACCACTGGTGCTTCTGAAACTTCTGCTTTTGGTGTTGTTCCTGAAGCTTCTTCTGTTGAACCTAGAGTCGCTTCTGAACTTCCTTCCGCTGCTGGTGCACCTGTTGTAGCTACTTCTGAACCTGTTCCTGCTTCTTCAGTTTCTTTTACTTCATTTCCTGCTGTTGTTCCTGCTTCTTTTGGAGCTGGTTTCGCTGCCTCGGACTCTGTTACTTTTGGTTCCGGTGCTTCTGTTGCACCTGGTTGTTCTTCTTTATTTTCTGGAGTTGTAGGTGCTTCTGTTTTTGGTTCAGCCAATTCTGCTGACTCTGTTCCTGTTTCTCCTTCTGAAACTGTTCCTTCAGGTGTATCTTCTTTTGGAGTTGTAGGTGCTTCTGTTCCTGATTCTTCAGTTTCTTTTCCTGTTACTCCTGGAGTTACTTCTGAAGCCCCTTCTGTTCTTCCTGAAGCTCCATTTGCCACTAATTCTGTTGAATCTGGTGCTGATTCTGCTGTTCCTGTAAATGTTCCTTCAGGTGTTGATTCTGCTTCTTTAGGCTCAGCTGGTTTGGCTACCTCTGGCTCTTCTACTTTCGGCGCTGATTCTGTTGGTTCGGATTTACCTTCTTCTCCAGCTGGAGCTGGAGTTACAGCTTCTTCAGTTGTATTTCCTGATTTACCTGAAGTTGTACTATCCGCCTCTGGCTCTTCCGCTTTTGGTGCTGGAGTAGTTGCTACTTCTTCTGCTTTTGGTGCTACTGGAGCTTCTGTTTCTTCTTTAACTTCTGGGCTTGTCACAGCTGGTGCTACTAGGGCAGGCTCTTCAACTGATTCTTCCGCTCTTTCCACTACTGGTACTGATACAGGCTGATAAACTGGGCTATAGTTCACAGTCATTTTTTCAACTTTCTCAGTGACATCTGTTAATTCAAAGGTAACAGCTTTTGTTTCTTGGTCTTTCTTGAGCAAGACCTCATAAGTGCGAACTTCGCCACTTGCACCACTTTCTTTGATGACAATCTTGTGTTTTGTGACTGTATCTGAAACTGTTTCAGCTTCAGTAAAGTACAATTCATTGTGCGGTAAGAATAAATTCTTGCCTGAAGCTTGATTCATTTCTTGGAGTACATCTACAGGGATATTGCTTGCTTCGCTGATAACACTTAATGTATCTC